>JBBRMP010000075.1:0-23624 GCA_038230755.1 Cytophagales bacterium
ATACGTTTGGAGATAAGAGACGCAGGCAATCCTTCGCTCAAAAAAGCGACAAAAGAAGATCGCAAAAATTTTGACTTATCGCGTAACGTCGTTGTCAACAAACACGACTGGAATGTCGAAATTCTTGAGGCAATTGTGAATGAGTTTGGTCAGCGTGGCGCAATCATACGGTTTATTACTGATGGCTGTAGCGATGAATGGTGAGCTTGATTAACACAGATTCACGCGCCTAGATGCCGTCAGGCGGTGTATATTGCTGACGCGAGACGGGCAACCACGCGGGTTGCCCCTACCCCATCTGCCATGCCCTCCTACTCCTTCACAAATAAGCGAACCAACCTCTACATTTTTCTGAGCGCGGTCTTTCTGGTCAATGCCATCATTGCCGAAATCATTGGCGTTAAAATCTTTTCGGGCGAGGCCACGCTGGGTCTGAAACCCGCTCAGATTCACCTCTTTGGCGATTTTGTACCGGGAGCCGCTGCTCTTGACTTCAACCTCACCGCCGGGGCCGTCATCTGGCCGTTTGTGTTCATCACCTCCGACATTATCAACGAGTACTTTGGCAAGGCGGGTGTGCGGCGCATCTCGTTTCTGACCGCCGGGTTCGTGGCCTATAGTTTCCTCATCATCTACGCCGTTACCATCCTGCCCCCCGCCCAATTCTGGCTCGACGTGAACGCCAAAGACGGAGCAGGCCATGCCATTAACATCGACAATGCGTTCAAGATGATTTTCCGGCAGGGGCTGGGCATCATCATCGGTTCGCTGACGGCATTTTTGATCGGGCAAATTCTCGACGCATCCATATTCCAGTACCTGCGCGGCATCACGGGCAGCCGCAAAATCTGGCTCCGCGCCACGGGGTCAACCCTCGTCTCGCAACTCATCGACTCGTTTGTGGTGCTGGGTATCGCGTTCTACGTCTTCGGCAACTGGTCGATTGCGCAGGTCATCGCCGTAGGCATCATCAATTACGGCTACAAAGCCACCACAGCCATTTTGCTCACGCCGCTGCTCTACCTTGCCCACAATATCATCGACAAATACCTAGGCAAAGAACACGCCGAAGAACTAGCCAACGAGTCGTCGATGAATTCGTTTATGTAGGTTGCCCCCGTCGCAGGTTGTCCAGAATTACCGCCGTGGCAATGCCCACGTTGAGCGATTCGGCGGCCCCAAACCGCGGAATGGTCACGCGGTTGGTCACGAGCGTTTCCACCATCGGGCCAATGCCGTTGGCTTCGTTGCCCATGACGATGAACCCGCCCGACAGGCCAAACGAAAGCCGATGCACGTCCTGACCGTCCAGAAAAGCCCCAAACACGGGCACATTAGCCATTTTAAGCACCGATTCCAGATCGCCGTACCACCACTGCACCCGCGTGAATGAGCCTTTGCTGGCCGAAATCACCTTCGGGTTATAGACGTCGGCGGTGGTGGCCGAACACAAAATAGTGTCGATGCCGTACCAGTCGGCAATGCGCAGAATGGTGCCCAGGTTGCCGGGGTCACGGATATCGTCGAGTACGAGCGTCCATTGATTGGGGGCCAGCGTGGGGGGCGTGTTGGGGCGCATCTGCACCACGGCAATGGCCGCGTTGTTGCTTTCCAACGTACCCAGCCGCGTGAGTTCGTCGGGAGTGGCGGGTTCCACGCGGCACCGTTGCTCATCTATCAGGGCAGCATTGTGGGCAATGAACGCGTCGGTGGCCAGAAGCTGGTCTATGCGAAACGAGGATGCCAGCACTTCCTGTACGCTTTTGGCGCCTTCCACCAGAAAAAGGCTTTCCTGCTGGCGGTATTTTTTCTGGTGCAGCGACCGCACAAACTGAACAGTGGATTTAGACAGCATGGGTAAATAGGGCCAAAACAAAAGGCCCGCAAGTTCCCCTTTTTCGGTGTCACGGTCAACGCCAATGTGCTTTCGACAACGCGTTTCTGTTGAGTCGATTGACATACCCAACCCAGCCCGTTCAACGTTTAAAGACAGAAAACTGAGCATACTGGAATAACTTTACACAATCAGTACCTGCTTTTTGGGCACCGATCCGGGCCAATCGTCATTGTCGCGTAGCGTATGGAGTGTATACCAAAGGAAATTCAGTGCATCAGACGTTTGTCAATTCAACCCCGCTTTATGCTCAGCGGCATACGGTGTTGGCTTCGGTTGCTGCTGTTGGTGGGCGCGGCAGGGTGGCTGTCGGGTTGCCTGACGGCCAAACGGATTCCCGACAATCAGTACCTGCTGTATGCCCAGACCGTGAAAGGCAACCGGACCATTTCGACCGACGACCTGACCGCGCTGATTCCGCAGAGACCCAACAAACGTTTCCTACAAACGCCCCTGACGTTAGGACTGTGGCTCTATCAGGTGTTTTCGGGCAACTACCGTCCCGACCTGAAACGGAAAGAACTGGATTCGCTGACCGCCCGGTTTGAGCAGCAAAGTCAGGCGTTGGCCAACAGCCCGCAAGCCCTGAAAAAACTGAATCGGCAGTTTACCCGTGATGCCCGGCACCTGCAGCGCTACATCGAAAAAGGCAATTGGGGAATGCGCACCTTTGGCGAACCACCCGTGTATTTCGACGAGCAAAACGCCCGCGCCAATGCAGCCAAAATGAAGCTCTATTTGCAGAACAGGGGCTTTTTTCTGGCAAAAACATCGTTTCGGATCGATACCCTGCTCGACCGGCGGGTGCGGGTTAACTACGCCGTACACGAAGGAGCGCCCTATATCGTGACCACGGTTGCCTACGAAATTGCTGACAAACACATCGATTCACTCGTTGGGGCGTCGCTAACCAGTTCGCCCCTGAAAGTGGGCAAGCGCTACGAAGAGGCCAACATCAATGCCGAGAAGGTTCGTATTGAAGAACTGCTTCGTAACGAGGGCTACTATGGTTTTTCGCGCCAGTACGTGAAGCCTCAGGTTGCCCGCGACACCACGTTCGAACAGCCCGCCGACACACTCTCGCACCCCGCCGATTTGCTGATACGGGTGCTGAACCCCGCCGGAAAAACCCACTCGATTTATCAAATTGGTGATGTAGACGTGAAAATCTTCCGCAACCCGGCCATTCCGCTCGACACGATAATGGCCAATGGCGTGCGTTATTTTATGGAGCCGGGTATGTACTCGACGCGCCTGCTGAATACGAAAATATCGCTGCGACCCGGTGCGCTTTACCGCCAGGCTGATTATGCCAACACGCAACGGCAGCTTTTTTTGCTCAACCAGTTCAAGTTCGCCTCCGTCAATTTCACCGACACCAGCGGGCGGAAGTTGAAAACGCTGATCACCGCCAACCCGCTCGACAAGTACGACTACAGCCTGGAGGGGGGCTTCACGCTGCTGTATCAGGCGCAGGGTAATTTGCCGGGGCCATTTGGCAACGTCTCGCTACGGGCGCGCAATCTGTTCGGCGGTCTCGAAACGTTTGAAGTAGCCCTGCGCTTCGGCATCGAGGCGCAAACGGGCTTTTCGACCCAGCAAACGTCACCCGTTTTTTATTCGGCGCAGGAATTTGGCGTGACTACTTCGCTGCTGTTTCCGCAGATCCTGTTTCCGGGGCGGGGGCGGTTTCGGTTCAATGCCCTCAACCCACGCACGCAGTTTTCGGTGGGCTACAATGCCAGCGTTCGCCCAGACTACTCACGGCGCAACCTGCGGGGCACGATGACGTACCTGTGGCAACAGTCTCAGTTGAAACAATTTAACTTCAATATACTGGACGTCAACTACTTACAATCGGCCATAATCTCCGACGACTTCCGCGAATTTATACGGAACGCCAAAGCACAGGGCAGCACCATCGAAAACAGTTTTCGCAATGCGTTCTTTTCCAGCATTGGTTTTGGCTACACCTACAACACCAACGTAATTGGCCAGAACAAGCGGGCCAACTTTTTCCGGATTACCGCCGAATCGGGTGGCACCACGTTGAACCTGCTTACCGGACGCGCTATCGATTCGCTCGCGTCGGCCACGAAACTGGCCTTTTATAAATACCTGCGCACCAACATCGACTACCGGCATTACCTGCCGCTGACACCGCGCACCACATTGGCGTTGCGGGCTAACGTGGGTCTGGTTTTTGGTTACGGCCCCAACGAGACCGCCCCCTACGAAAAGCGTTTTTTTGGCGGTGGTCCCAACAGTGTGCGTGCCTGGCTACCGCGCCGACTGGGGCTGGGCGCGGCCTACCCGCAGTCGACAACCAGCGTATCGAACTACACGCCGGTGTTCAGGGGTGCCGAAGGCGAACGGTTCGACTATAGTTTTGAACAACCCGGCGACATTCTGCTGGAAGGGTCGGCGGAGTTGCGGGGGCGTCTGTTCAAGCTCTTTACCGAAGTAAACGGCGCGGCCTTTATCGACGTGGGTAATGTCTGGCTGCTGCGTAAACCGGTGAACACCACCAACGTCCCCACCCCGACCAACCCACAGGGCGGCCCGTCGAGCGCGGTGTTTCGCGCGGGCAGCTTTCTGGAACAGTTTGCCGTGGGTACTGGCGTGGGCCTGCGCTTCGATTTTTCCATTGTGGTCCTCCGCCTCGATGCGGCCATCAAAGTCTTCGACCCCTCGCGCCGTTACCTCAACGCCGAAGGTCAGGAAGTGGATGAGCGGTTTATTCTGAAGCAGTTTTCGATCAACCGCCTCACCACCGGCCCCAACCCCATAGTACTCAATATTGGCATTGGGTATCCGTTTTAATGTACAATGGATAATGTACAATGAACAATGGCTTCGCACTTGGTATGTTGCCAAGCCATTGTTCATTGTACATTATCCATTGTACATTTCCCTTCACTCTTTCTCTGCCAGCGGGATAATGAGCTTTTCGCCGCGCACGGCCAGGTCTTTGGTTTTGCGGTTAGCCTTCATGATGGCCTCTTTCGATACACCATACTTTTCAGCCACCACCCGCAGCACGTCGCCGACCCCAACGGTGTGGATAGCCTTCACCTTCACCCGTAGTCTGGTTACGCCCGATTTCACGTCGTTTTCCGACACGTCGGGGTTGAGGGCTTTCAGGGTGCTCACCTTCATGTTCATCCGGCTGGCAATACCGTAGAAGGTTTCACCATCACCCACGGTATACGTC
This sequence comes from Cytophagales bacterium, assembly GCA_038230755.1. Classification (GTDB taxonomy): domain Bacteria; phylum Bacteroidota; class Bacteroidia; order Cytophagales; family Spirosomataceae; genus Fibrella. The sequence goes on from JBBRMP010000075.1 coordinate 5,109, forward strand.
GAGGTAGGGCCGCTGACCTTTACGGGTTCGGGCTTTTTTTCGGGTTTTTTCTCCGTCTCAGCGGGCTTCTCTAACTCCGGTTTTTTCGCGGGTTTATCACCGTTGTCGGTGGCCACGTCGTCGGGGGTCTCAACACCGGGCTTTTCTGCCACGTCGTTGTCATCCGGGGCGGGGGCCTGCGAAAGGTCAACCGGCACGGGCAGCGACGACGTGTCGGGCATGACGTTTTCGGGGTTGTCGGTCTGGCCCATCGCCGCCTGATCGGTGGTGTCGAGCGGCACGTTGGTCAGCTCTTTGGCATTGCCCGTATCGTCCGACAAACTATCGTAGCCAATATAGAGCAGGGCCGCAATGAGACCAATCAGCACCAGCAGGGTCAGTATGGGCAGTGACGTATTGCCCCGCACCTGGGCATTTTTTGTAGAATCGTCCATTATAGTTGCTCATTCATGGCCTTCACTTTGGCCTTTAAATCATCTTTATAATCGGCCAGTCGGGTGGCGAGGGCGTCGTCGGACGTGGCCAGGATTTGGGCGGCCAGGATACCGGCGTTCAGAGCACCGTCAAGTGCGACGGTGGCCACGGGCACGCCGCCCGGCATTTGCAAAATAGATAGTACTGAGTCCCACCCGTCGATAGAGTTGCTGGAATGGATGGGCACCCCAATCACGGGCAACGTGGTGAGCGAAGCCACCATGCCGGGCAGATGCGCCGCGCCACCAGCCCCCGCCACAATCACGCGCAGACCCCGGTCGCGGGCTGTTTTTGCGTACTCGACCATTTTTTCGGGGGTGCGGTGGGCCGAGACGATTTCCATCTCCCAGGCCACGCCAAATTCCGTCAGTATATCGGCGGCTTTTTGCATCACCGGCCGGTCGGAGATGCTGCCCATTATGATTCCTACTTTCATTACCTGCGAAATAACGCGTTTAGGCTGAGTTTAGCCGGGCATAAGACCACTTTTTATTGAAATGAACCAACCGGCAGTGGTGTGTAGCGCAGGCCCTCTTTCGTTTTCCTCGTTTGTTGGCCGTAGTATTGTAGCCTCACCATTGAGCCCGACCAATTTATGAAAGGTACATTGCTGCTTCTCTGTACGCTTGGTTCACACGTCGTTTTTGGCCAGAAAATAGTGCCAATCGTTAGGGCCACATCCCCTGGCGTTGCCATCAATGACGGCGGCTACGTAGATAAAAATGCCTGGTCACTTTCGCCCAAAGCAAGGCCCGACGTTTACACCGCCGACAGAACCCGCCACACAAAGCGCGTTACCTTCTACACCGATATTGATTCAATCAGCATTAGCCTAAAGCCGGGGACATCGGTCGACTTTATTATTTTATTAAATGGAAAAGATAGCTGCTACACCCGTATCAGCAGCGCCATACCACCCGTAGACAATAAACTACGTGTTCACGCAAAGCCCGATACGATTCCATTTACTTTGACCGCCTATAACAGCATTGCCGTCAACGCAATTATCAATAACCGCGACACGGTAAAGCTGCATTTCGATACCGGCTCGTTCGATTTTCGGCTCACCAAAGAAGGCATTCGTACCAAAACCAAACTACTGGCCAACCAGCCCGATGTTGCAACGGGTAAAACAGCGCCAAATTTTGGTAAAATGGAGAAAGTAAGCTCCATACAACTCGGAAAGCTGCTTTTCACAGACCCCACAGTCGTCGTAACCGGACTCACGGCACACGAGATGGATGGCCGTTTTGGCTGGAATTTATTTGAAGGGAAAGTGGTAGAAATCGATTATGACAGGCAGCTGCTTATCATTCGCCAAACTACACCACGCAGACTGAAAGGGTATGCTAAATCGCCACTCAAATTTATTCGTTCGTCTGTCTGTATCACGGGCGAAATCCCTATTAACAACAAACTGTATACGGGTGATTTCATGCTGGATTCCGGTTCAGACATGGCCCTCATTTTAGATAGCACATGGGCAACTAATCAGCAGTTTCCAATGGATTTGCCGCTCATTAAAACGAAAAAATTCAGCGATCCACGTGGTGTAGTGTATGAAACGAAAACAGTGCGGTTGCCGCTCATTCGCTTGCATCCATTTAGCTTGGAGAACGTACCCACTACGCTACTGGGCAGTAAAAATCCGGCTGGCTTTTCTATCAATTTTCTCGGCAATGAAGTACTAAAGCGATTTAATACGATCCTCGATTTTAAACATGATTGCATTTATCTGAAACCCAACAAACTAATACATCTGGGCTATAAAGAAAATTCCTAAATTCAATGGTGCTATCGTACCACTACACATGACTACTACCGACTGGGGCTGGCTGGTTTACGGCCTGCTCATTACGTTTTTATCATTCGTCCACTTGTTGCGCGTCGAGGCGTGGTGGGTACGCATCTGGGATTTTCCGCATACACAACTGGCCATTTTGGCGGTGGTGGGTTTAGTCGGCTGGGGCGTGTTTGTCCACGATTACCAGTGGCCGCAGTGGCTGGCTCCGGCGGGACTGTCGGCGGCGTTGCTGTATCAGGGTTGGCTCATCTGGCCCTACACGCCCCTGCACCCCCGGCAGGTGATTCGGGTCCGTAGCCCGCGTGGCCAGCGCAGGCAGTTTGTCAATGACCCGAACACGATCAAACTCATGAGCGCCAACGTGCTGATGACCAACGATGAATGCCCCAAAGTGCTGCAACTAGCCCAAAAGCACAAGCCCGACCTAATCTTGATTCTGGAAGCCAGCCACAAATGGGCGCGGGAGCTGAAGCCGCTGGAAGCTGACTACCCACACCAGATTTTATGCCCAATAGACAACACATACGGCATGTTGTTCTATTCAAAATTGCCCATTGCGAATCAGGAACTGCGTTTTTTGGTGGACGATAACATCCCGTCGATCTATGCCCAATTGACGTTGCGGTCGGGACAGGTAATGCATTTCTATGGTATTCATCCCCAGCCACCCAGCCCCACCGAGCATTACCGGTCTACCGAACGCGACGCCGAGCTGGTGTTGGTGGGCCGTGAAGCCCGCCAGCGAACCGAACCCGTTTTGGTGGCGGGTGACCTCAACGACGTGGCCTGGTCGCACACCACGCGCCTGTTCCAACGCATCAGCGGCCTCCTCGACCCGCGTGTGGGGCGGGGGTTGTTCAGCACTTTCCACGCCAACTATTTCTTCCTGCGCTGGCCGCTGGACCACGTTTTTGTGTCGCACCATTTCCGCCTCCGCACCCTCCGCCGTCTGCCCAGCTGCGGCTCAGACCATTTTCCTATCCTGGCATCCCTGGCCTATCACCCCAACCACATCGCCGACGTTCCCCAACCCGAAGACGACGACCTGGAAGAAGCCGAAGGTATTGTGGCAAGGAGTAGAGAATGAGAAAATGATTTACGATTTGGGATGTACGATGTACGATTTTTGCTTTCGCCAGAGTGCACCCGCGTCAGCAAAAATCGTACATCGTACCGCAGCGGCGGACAGCTCGTAATTCGTACATCATTCCAGCCCTGCTTTCGCTTTATTATCCACGCTGTTTTTATATTCGTGGTGTTTGTAGCTGAGGGCTTTCAGGAACGATTGTCTGGCTCTGGAGGGGTTTTGCTGCTGTTGGTAGATGTAACCCAGTTGCAGCGACGACGTAGCACCAAACGATAATTGACCCGGCTCGCTCAGCACCACGGCCCGGTCGAAGGCAGCGATGGCAGCGGGTAGCATGTTCATTTTCTGGCAAATACGCCCCATCCGGTACTGGTATTCGGCCCGTTCGGGAACGGTGGCGAAAGCGGATTCGGTGTAGGGTTTCAGTACCAAGAGTGCCTCGTCGAGATAACCCCCGTCCGATGCCAGTCGGGCCTGCATCAGCAGCCGTTGATCCGTTCCGGGAAACGTTTTTCGGTACGTCTCGGCGGCTTTCTGGGCGGCTTTGTCAGCTTCGACCGTCGTTCGCCCCTGCGACAAAACGAGCGGGATTTCGGGCCGGGCGTGGGCTACGTCGCCCGAAAGCCAGTAGCAGAGGAAGCGTTTGTAGTGGCTGTCTTTCACGAAATTCTGTCCCCGGTAAGTGGCCAGAAATTGCCCATAATATCCCAATGCAGGGCCGTATTGCCCTTTTTGCAGTTGGATGTCGCCCAGCAGATTGTCAATAATGGGCAGGTTCACGTAGGCCGGACCAGTGGGTCGGGTGCTTAGCCACGCCAGCGCCTGCTCCGAATGAGCGTTTTTCATTTCGGTGGTGGCGGCAAAAAAGCGCACCAGCAAATTGTCCGGCGACTCGGCCACAAACTGCCGCAGCGACGCTTCGTTGGCATCGGAAAAACGCAGTACATACGCCCGAATGAGCAGTTCAGTCAGGCGGGTTTCGGTCCTGAAAACGGGATCCTGTTGCGCCCGTTGCAAATCGGCGAGACCCTGCTGCACGTCGCCCCGCAGCCCCAGCAACCGCGCCACCCAAGCATAGGAATCGGGCACGGAGCCAATCATGATTCGCAACGTCCCCAGCGATTTGTAGGTGGGCAAAAAATCGGGAAACTGCTTCTGATTGGCCGAAAGGAGCTTATACGCCTTAATTACGCCCCAACTCGCAGGGAGGTCTTTCCCGAATTTGAGCTTCACAAACGCCCAGTGCAACCGCACTTCGGCCAGCATCAGCCGATGATACGGCGAGGCCTCGTCCAACCGGGCCAACTGGTCGAGCCGGGCTGATTCGTTAGGGGCAAGTTGGTCCAGCAGCCGGTCATCATCCGACGCCAGCAGGGCCATCATATCGGCGTAATTGGCCACGTAGAGATAGATGCCATTGCGCCTGTTTGCCTCTGCCGCCAGCGCCTGCCGGGCGGGTTGTAGCTTGCCCTTAGTCAGATCGACATAAGCCCGTTGCAGCCCCGGCGTCCAGACAAAATCCTGCGCACAGGCGGGCAAGGCTAGCAGTAGCAACAGGCAGTAGCAACAGGTAGTTTTGAGGCGGCGCATGATGCCGAAGATAGCAGACGGAGAGGCCTATAAAACACAGCCGCCAACGACATGTCGTTGGCGGCTGCACGTTGAGAAATCAGAAACGGGGTAATAGGGGGTGGCGTTTAACCGCTAAACTGCCTACCAGCCGGGGTTTTGCACCAGGGTTGGGGTGCGTTGTAGTTCGCTTTGCATGATCGGGAAAAGGTAGTGGCGGGGTGTCACAAACACGCGGCTTTCCACGAAGTAGCGCTTCATTTTATACTTTTTACCGTTCACCACAATCTTCCCGGCGGGGTCTTCTATGGGCTTCATGCCGTTGATCATGCGCTGTGCTTTGGGGTAGGGCCAGTAGTTCTGCGACCGGTCGTCGTTGGTGCTGCCCGCCGCCTGCCAGGCCTGCTCTTTGGCGGTTTCGGTGGGCGAACTAGGCTCCAGATAGAGCCGTGATGACCAGATACGGTTGTTTTCGTAGAACAATTCCACCCGGCGTTCGCGCTTGATGTAGTCGTCCATCACCTTCTTGTCGGCCAGGGCTTCGGGGGGCATCGGGGCCATGAATGACCGCGCCCGCACCTGATTCATAAGGTCATAAATCTCGGCGTTGGGACCGGTGGTTTCGTTCACGGCTTCGGCATAGATGAATATAAATTCGGGCAGCCGCCATATCGCCGGGGCATTGATGGCGAAGCTCTTATCGCGGTTCCACGACTCGCGCAGGAGCTTACGCAGGAAATAACCCGTTGTGGTCGAATTCGATGCGCCCACTTTGTCGGCACCCTCAGCGGTGTTGATCACCTTACCCTTAAACGTCGAGCCATGGTACACGATGTCGCGGTAAAAACGGGGATCGCGTTTCATGCCCTCGTAGGGGTTCGCGTCGTCATAGCCGTCGGATTTGGCACGGCTGCTATAGATGGGATAGCCGTAACCGTTGGGTGCAATGTACTCATACTCATCTACTTGCTCCTGAACGGGCTGCTGCCGCGAGCTACCTCCCCAGCTTGGCGGATAGATGTCGCCCTGCCAGTTATTGTCCTTGTCGCGGGTGACCATAAACACCGATTCTTTGAAGAACGAGTCCATGCTGAAATACTGATCCCAGAGGCGACCGTAGACTTTCGAGTTGTTATTGTTGTTGCCCGCGTCGTCTTTGAAATCGGTAGCGTCGTGGCCGGTGTAAAGGCCAAAGCGTGTTGCACCGTCGGCTTTGAAGTCGATCACGGCCTTGGCCGCGTCACGGGCCTGTGTCCAGCGCGTTTGCGAATAGGCATATTCCCCCCTGAACTGTCGGGTGTCGGCGGGTAGTGCGCCACCGTTCCACATGGGCGTGGCGGCCATCCAGCGGGTAATCGCTTTCAGACCCAGACAGGCCCCTTTATCGATGCGCCCAAAGTCGGAACCACCCCAGGTAGCGGGCACCCGCGCATAGGCCGAATCACAGTCGCGGGCTATTTTGGCCACGATGGTGTGAAACGACTCCTGCTTGAAATCCATGGGGTCCGTTGCCGAAATTGTGCGATCTACGTACACAATTTCGCCGTGCATCCGGGCGGCCAGGTAGTGCAGGTAGGCCCGCATGAAATAAACCTCGCCAATGCGTTTGGCCAGATCACCCTCTTGCAATGGATTATCGGGCGTGCGGTACTTTTTCACCCCGTCCAGCATCACGTTCGTCTGCCTGATTTTGGCGTATAAATCGCTCCAGTACTGGCCGGTGCTGCTCCGGTCGGGCATCCCCGACGGGCTCCAGTCGCCCGAATTGAACTTGTTGGTCAGGCTCCCTTCGGCGGTCGATCCTTCGGCTTCGTCGGTGACGGGTGCCGACGAGAAGTGGTTGAAAAATACCAGTGGCCGGTTGGCACTCTTGATCTGCGCGTACAGATCAGTCACAAGCTGATTGGTCTTGTTATACCGGGTAAAGGTCTGTTCAGCATCTACCTGATCGTCGGGTTTACGGTCCAGAAACGTATCCTGGCAGGCTCCCAAAAGGAGACTGGCGGCCAGAAATACAGCCGAATATGATTTAGTCAACGCGTTGGTTTTCATAATATTACAGCCGTTAGAATGTGATGTCCACACCGAAATTGTATACCTTCTGAACCGGATACCAGTCACCCGACCCTTCTCTGATTTCGGGGTCAACGTCGGCTTCGTTCAGTTTGCTCCAGGTCAGCATATTCAGGCCCTGCGCGTAGAAACGCACCCCCCGTAGCCCCACCTTACGAATCATAGGCTTGGGCAGATTGTAGCCTAGCTCGATGGTTTTCAGGCGCATGTACTGGGCGTTATACAAAAACAGGTTACTGTTGTTGTTTTTGTTGTTGGTGTAGTCGCCAAAGTGCAGCGCGGGGTAGGAGGCCGTGGCGGCGGTGGCGGGTGTCCAGCGGGTGAGGTGAAAGGGTTTCACCTTGCCATACTTGTCATTCGAAAACAGCGGGAAGTCCCAGACGGCGGCTCCGCCCAACTGCACGGAGGTGAGCGCCGCGCCCTGAAACAACAGGCTGAAATCGACATTTTTGTAGCGGAAACCCATCGGAATGCCAAACATCAGTTCCGGGTTGCGGGGGTTGCCCACCGCCGTGCGGTCGCCAAGGTCGTTGATGACGCCATCGCCATTGATGTCTTTATACACCACGCCGCCGGGCACCAGCCGACCCCAGGGTTGATACCCCGCGCCGTTGTTTTTGGCGTTCAATTCCGACGCCTCGGCCTGATCGCGCACGAAGTGGTCAACGATGTAATCGACGTGTTCACCAATCCGGTTGCCGGTTTGTGCCCGGCCCGCCGTGGCGTAGGGGATTTCGTTGGCGAAAATGATTTTGTTGCGGGCAAAGGTGAGGTTGGGGCGCAGGTAATACGAAAAATTCGACCCTACCTTCCCCGACCAGCCAATCTCCAGATCGATGCCATGATTGTCGACAACGCCCGAATTCAGGTACGGGGCGCTTTTGCCCACAATGGTTGGAAAGCTGAGTTTATCGCCCCCGCTCAGGTCGGTGATGATGTCGTAGCGGTGTTCGCTGAACAGATCGACCGTTACGGTCAGGTTCTTAAACAGCGTGGCGTCGATGCCGACGTTTGCTTTCCGGGCTTTTTCCCAGGTCAGGTTCACGTTGGCCAGTGACCCCTCGCGCAGGCCACCGCCCGCCCCGGCCCCAAAGTTGTCGGTGCCGAAATTATAGTCGCTGCCACCGCCAAAATATTGAAGGTAAATAAAACGCACGTCGTTGGGAATACGGTCGCTCCCCACCAGGCCATACGACGCCCTAATTTTCAGACTATTAACCCACGGTGCGCTGGCCATAAACGCTTCACGTGAGACCACCCAGCCAGCCGAAACCGCCGGGAAAAAGCCGTAGCGCTGGCCTTTGGCAAAGTTCTCTGACCCGTTGAAGGCCGCATCGACTTCAAACAGATACCGGTCGTCGTAGCCATACGTCACGCGGCTCGTAACACCCTGATAACCAAAGGGAACCTGATTGTCGATGGTGCGTTGCGAGCGATTTGCCAGCACCAGCCCCGTGAGGTTATGCTGACCAAAACTCCGGGCATAGTCCAGTTTCACCTGCATGTATGACCGGCCATCGCTGGGGTTGCGCGTGGTGCCGTTGCCAATGGTCTGGTCGGTATCGAACTTGTTGCCGCGCTTATATACACCCAGGTAAGGGGCCGGATTGCGGTACACGTCACTACCCTGGTCAGGCACCAGCGTAGCGTAGCCGGGATACTCGCGGTATCCCTCCGAATAGGTATTCACGACCCGGTTTACCCAGATTCCGTCTGAGGCATCGTAACCAAAAAGGCCTTCTATTTTAAGACCGCGCGTAATGAAATCGAGTTGGTGGCCCAGCGCAAACGAGCCGTTCAGGTACGTATTCTTTTCGTTCAAAAACCCCGTCCGGCTCAGTTCACCCAAAATATTGAACCGGTAAATCTGGTCGCCGTAGAGCGCTCCCAGCGGGTTGTTGGCGAAGGCCCGCTGGTTGGCCGGGTTGTCGTTTCTCTCAACCTCGATGGGCAGGTAGGAAGGCTGCGTATTGGCCAGTTCTACAATGCGGTTGGCCGTGGTGCCGGGGGCGGTACGGTCGGTAATCCGGGCCGCAATATCGAGGCGGGCGTAGAAATCTTTCGAGATGTCGATGTCGATGTTCGAGCGGAAATTGTACCGCTTAAACACCGCCTGCGTGTTGTAGGCCCCCAAATTGGTGTGCTGGTAGTTACCGTCCTGCTGGAAATAGTTGGCCAGCACAAAGTAGCGGGCGTTGGTCGAGCCGCCGTTGATGTTGAGGCTGTAATCATACTGCACACCCGGTTTGAAGGCATAATCGAAGTAGTTCCAGTTGTAGCCCAGCCCGTCGGAGTTATCGCCTTTTGCCCGCTTAAACTTCGAGATGGCATCGTCCGTAAACAGGTTGAGCGTGCTGGGATTCACGCCCGGATTGTTGTTCAGAATGGCTTCGTTATACAGCGTGGCATAGTCGGCAGAACCCAGATACGTGGGAAACTTGATCGGCTGGTTTGCCCCCACCGACGCCTTGAAGTTCACCGACGCTTTGTCCTGCACCTTGCCGCGTTTGGTGGTGATCAGGATTACGCCGTTGGCCCCCCGTACGCCGTAGGGTGCCGTTGCAGAAGCGTCTTTCAGGATCGAAAACGTCTCGATTTCCGACGGCGACAGGTAGTCCATGCTTCGTTCCAGCCCGTCGATGATCACGATGGGCGCGGTGTTGCCATACGTACCCAACCCCCGGATGTATATGTTGCTTCGGTCAACGCCCGGTTCGCCACCGCTAAACTGGTTGGCCATTAGACCGGGCAACCGGCCAGCCAGCGCGTTGGTGAGGTTGGCGGTGGGACTTTGCTTCAAATCGTCGGTCGTGATCGTGGCCAGAGACCCCGTTACGGTGGCTTTGCGCTGTGTACCGAAGCCCACCACGACCACCTCATTCAGGGTCTGGTCGTCGGGTTGAAGGGTGGCATCGACTACGATCTGTTTACCCACCAAAATCTCCTGCCGCTTGTAGCCAATGGAGCTAAAAATCAGTGTCACCGGCTCGCTGGTGGTGCCGGGGGCGGGCACCTCGATGCGGTATTGCCCGTTGGCGTTGGTGGTCGATCCCCGATTGGTGCCTTTCAGGACTACGCTCACGCCCGGCAAACCGTTGTTTTTTTCGTCGAAAACGGTTCCCGTCACCGCCACGTCGGCCAGCACAATCTGTTTCTCCTGAACCGCCGCTGGTGCAGTCAGGTCCGACGTGCTTTCGGTGTCGGTTCGGGAGAAGATAATCTGCCGACCTGACACCCCAAATTGGATGTGGCGCGGCTTGAACAACCGGGTGAGCAGATCCTGAAGCCGTTCGTTGCGGGCCGTAATTGAAATACGCTCCTCGGAACGGATAATCCGCGAGTTGAACACAAATTTCACGTCGGCAAGTTGACTCAGTTGCGTGAGCGCACTTTTCAGCGACATCTGCTCAATCGTGACGTTGATTCGTCGGTCTAGCAATTCCTGCGCGTTGGCATCAGATGCGTAGCTGGCCACCGTACACACCAATGTCATAAAAACCTGAACAGCAGTGATTTTCATGAGTGTGATCAGTAATGATTTTTCCATTAGGTTTGGGGTGTTTTATTGGAAAATAGGACAAAAGAGGTCCCCCCATCCGATTTCAGCGGATGCTCAACTTGCGTCAATAAAGTGGGGGAGTGTTCCAGCCGATAGTACCTGGCCGTACTATCGGCTGTATTTTTTTAGGGCACTGCGCGTGTGTTTTTCCGGGTCATAAACAGTTGAGTAAAAGGGTAAAAAATTGGTTTGAGGTTTACCGGCACCCCTTCGAGTGAATGACGATGGTACCGTCCACAACGTCGTAGGTGGCTTCGATACCCCGACAAACGATGTCTAATTTCTGGGCCAGCGTCTCTTCACCCAGAGAGGCCGTAAGGGCGCAATCACGCAACAGGTTCGCGTCGTAGTTGATGTCGATGCCATAGGCCCGTTTGAACCGCTGAAATACATCGCGTACGGGCGTCTCATCGAACTCAAACTCACTGGCTTTTAGTTGTTTAGCTACAATAACGGGCTGTTGTACCAGCGTCTTTATGAAGGCAGCCCGTTCGCGCGAAAACTCGGCCTGCTGGTTGGGTGTCAGCGAGATCACCCGCTTATCCACCACCCGATTTCGGACATCGGCAGCATCGGCGCGGGCATAAACCGACACTTTTCCGGTGCTTACCGCCACCGTCACCTTGGCATCCTGCCGGTAGGCCCGCACCCGGAAACTCGTGCCCAGCACCTTCGTCACCACGTCGTCGGTGTAGACCAGAAACGGCAGGTGTTCATTGCGGATGACGCTGAAAAAAGCTTCACCGCTCAGGGTTACGTCGCGGCTGGCGAGGCCAAAATTCGCCGGGTACGTCACCTCCGATTTGGGAGCCAGCGTAACGAGACTACCGTCGGGCAAGACAAACTGAACGGGCCGGTTGGAGGCGTTGCGCTGGGTTTTTTGCCCATTCGGCAACGCAACCGGTGCCTCTGCCGACGCATATTCCCCGACCATGACAGGCTGGATTGCCAGTTGGCGGTTCCATAACCAGCCTGCGCCAAGCAGCAACACAATGGCAGCCGCAGCGGCCCAGGGCCAGTAGGAACGGGAGATGGTCTGGAACGGCTGCTGCACAGGCTGCTCATAACCAATTCGTTGGAGCATTTTATCGACGTCCTGCCGAACCTGTTCCTGACTCACCACGGGCTGGTCAACGTCGATGCTCAGCACAAACTGACGGGCCTGCTCTACGGCGGTGGCGCGGTTTGGGTGCTGGGCCAGCCACGCCTGCCAGAACTGGTCGCGTTCGGGTGTGGGACTTCTGACCCAGTCCAGAAAGGCGGGGTCCAGTACATAATCCTCGGCGGTGAAAAGTGCGTAATCAGGCATGAGCGATGACGTTCATGTGCTGATAGGGCAAACCGACGGCGGGATACTGTAAATTTTTGATAAAAAGTTTTGGAGATAGAGAAAGGGGGAACCGTAGAGCCACGGAGAACACAGAGTTTTTGCCAACCCATTTCTTGGTGTTCTCTGTGGCTCTGTGTTTCCCTCTATACCGCGAAGCAAAGCAGCAACAACAGCCAGAATTGCTCGGCATTTATGTGGCGGCGGAGCAGGCGGAGCGTCTCCTGCAACAGATTGGATACCGACTGTTCGGAAATACCCATGATCTGGGCAATGGCGGGCCGGTCGAGGTTATCGTAGAAACGCAGGTAAATCACCTCCTTCGACCGGCGGGGGAGGTTATCGAGTAGTTGCCGGATGCGGCTCAGGTTACCCCGCGTTTTTTCATCGTCGATGAGCTGGTCTTCGTGCGTGAAAGAAACGACGAACGCGGGCAGGCTACTGTTTTCGGAAATATCCTGAAAATCAATCTGTTGCTGACGCAAATACGCCTTGTGCAACAGTCGGCGCAGTATGGTCATCAGATAGGGCCGTACCTGCGGCGAGGTCAGGGGGCTTAGCGTGGCCCGGCGATTCCAGAGTTCTACAAACACGTCCTGCATACAATCGCGCACAAAATTGGTATCGCGGCTGAACTTGGTGCCGTAGCGGAGCAACGCTGTGTAATGAATAGACATCAATTCACCCAGCGGACCAGCATCTCCGGCCCGAAACCGTTCCCACAACAAGGCATCATCTGCTGGTTTCACCAATTTCATGGGTAGCGAGTCGTACTACTAACAAATATAAATTTGCTGGTAATAAGTAAAACGTTTCGGGCCAAAATGACCGATTTACTTAGGCAAAGGATTCAAGTAGGCCCATAACTACTTCTTTTCATACGTCAGGCCCAGCGTCAATCGGGTGTCGTTGTTGACGCGGCCCGGCACCACTACGCTCTCGTAGGAATTGGCGAAGGTGGTACGGAAACTGAGGTTGGCGTTGAATTTAAACTGTAAACTGATACTGCCGTTCCAGCGCACATTCAGCGGCTGTTCGGGCTGTCGGCTCAGGGCAGGCTGGTAGAAAGCGGTGTGCGAAATGGTCCACTGATCGTTGCCGAAGGTGTATTCGCCAAACAGCCGGGCCGAATTTCGCCAGACGTTGATGTCGTTAAGGACCGCGAAATCAGTGTTTTCGTGCAACAACACATCCGTCAGCGATATGTAGGCCCGTTTACGTTCCAACAGTTTATAGCCCAGCCCGGCAGCCACCGTATAACGGGCCAGAATCTGCCGCAGATTGCTCTTCTCGAACGCGCCAAAGGCCAGGTAATACAGCCGCTTTTCGTGGAAAAACGTGACGCGCCCATCACCAAAATATTCGCGCTCGTTCAGGATACCATTCTGCCGCCCATACACAAACGATGGAGCAGTAGAGAGCTTGGCTATGTGGCTCAGTGCCAGATCAAATGATCCCACCAATTGCAGCAGCGACCGGTTCACGTTACCACTCGTGAACGTGCCGTCGGCAGTGACCCGGAAGCGGTAATCGGCGGAGGTCGTGGTGTCGACGTCCAGTTCTTTTTCGTCGTCCTGCCCCAGCGCGGTGTCAGTGGTATCGGTGGCAGGAGATGTTTTAGTGCTGTCGGGGGTAGAGGGGCGCAGCGGGTCGGGCTGGTCGGTATTTTGGGCGAGTGCGGTTAGGGTTAGCAAACAGGCACAGGCGAACACCAGCAAAAACCGATACATAACGTAGAGGGCTAAGAAAGTTAGGTCGGCAAAATGGTTCATTGCTCACCTTTGCGCAAATCATTCCGACCTTAGCGGTCAAAAAAAGACACCATGCAGACTACCCGCTGGGCCATTCTGGGCCTGGGCCGCATTGCTCACAAATTTGCGCAGGACCTGATGACCCTGCCCAACGCCGACCTCGTGGCCGTGGCCTCGACCGATCAGGCCCGCGCCGACGAATTCGCCGCCCAATACACCCGCCCCGGTGGTGGGCACCCACTGGCCCTGCCCCGCTATGAAGACCTGATCACGATGGCCGACGAGATCGACGTGGTGTATGTGGCCACGCGCCACGTCTACCACCGCGCCAACACCCTGCTCTGCCTGAACGGTGGGCTGGCGGTGCTCTGCGAAAAGCCCTTTGGCATGGACATCGGCGAGGCCAACCAGATGCTCGACGTGGCCGAAGCGCGGCAAACGTTTTTGATGGAAGCGCTCTGGAGCCGGTTCATGCCCACCATCCAGCAAGCCAAAGCATGGATAGACGAAGGGGCCATTGGCAAGGTGCTGACCATCAAAGCCGATTTCGGTTTCAAAGCCACTTACGACCCCAGCACCCGGCTGTTCGACAAAGCCCTGGGCGGTGGGTCGCTGCTCGATATTGGTATTTACCCACTGTTTATCAGCTACTTGATCAACGGTATGCCCGCTACGATTCAGGCGTCGGCCACGCTGGCGCCCACCGGTGCCGACGAGCAGTGCGGCATGGTGCTGACCTACAAAAACGGCTCGATGGCAGTGTTGAACAGCACATTTATGGCCAACACCGAAAACCTGGCCATCATCTACGGCACCGAAGGTATAATCCGCGTTCACAGCCGTTTCCACGAAAGCACGGTCGTGAGCCTCGAAAAACCCGACGCTGAACCCGTCACGATGACCTTCGACCGGACGACGCACGGCTACATCTACGAAGCCCAACACGTGATGGACTGCCTGAGCGAAGGCCTCACCGAGAGTAACCTCTGGAGCCACGCTGATAGCCGCCACCTGATGACCCTCCTGGACGAAGTGCGCCGCGCGGCGGGGATTGAGTATTAACTAAGTGGCAGTAGAAGAGTGGCAGTTAGCAGCGGGACCGCTGCTAACTGCCACTCTTCTACATCACCGTCCGCTTGCGGAGTTCGTCACGGATTTCGGCTAATAGAGCCTCTGAGGGGGTTGGGGCGGGGTGGCCAACTACCTGTCCGGTGGCTTTATTGTAGAGTTTCACGATCCAGAAAATCACAAAGGCCGTGATCAGGAAGTTGATCGACGTTTGGATTATGGCCCCAAACTTCAACTGAGCCTTGTCGGTCAGATGAACCACCAGCGCGTTGCTGAGGTCGAAACCGCCCAGCACCAAACCGATGAGTGGACTGAGAAAATTTTCAGTCAACGAGGTAACAACGGCCCCGAAGGCAACTCCAATCAGCACACCAACGGCCAGATCGAGGGCATTGCCCCGCTTGATAAAGTCAGCGAATTCGCGTAGCATAAACGTATGGGTTAACGTGAAACAATAGAAGGATATATGGTCTATAGGCCAAGCTAGCAAAATTCCGTTCGCGGACGCCAAACTTTTTAGTTTCGGGTTAGCCCCATCCCCCTTCCTGCCAACCGCCACTTCCTCCCTAACTTTGCCCAATGACTGACCGCTATGCCCAACGGGGCGTTTCTGCCGACAAAGAAGACGTTCACAACGCTATTGCCCGCCTCGATAAGGGACTGTTTCCGAAAGCATTCTGCAAAATCGTACCTGATGCATTAGCTGGTGACCCCGATTTTTGCACCATCATGCACGCCGACGGAGCCGGTACCAAATCGGCATTGGCGTATCTCTACTGGCGCGAAACGGGCGATCTGAGCGTCTGGAAGGGCATTGCGCAAGACGCCGTGGTGATGAACACCGACGATCTGCTCTGCGTGGGTGCCACCGGACCCATGCTGCTCTCCAGCACCATTGGGCGCAACAAGAACCTGATTCCGGGTGAGGTCATTGCCGAAATTATCAACGGCACCGAAGAGGTGTTGCAGATGCTCCGCGACCACGGCATCGACATTCAAAGTACCGGGGGCGAAACCGCCGACGTGGGCGATCTGGTTCGCACCATCATTGTGGATAGCACGGTCATTGCCCGGATGCGCCGCGCCGACGTCATCAGCAACGACGGTATCCGCCCCGGCGACGTCATCGTGGGCTTGGCCTCATTCGGGCAGGCCACCTACGAAACCGAGTATAACGGCGGCATGGGTAGCAACGGCCTCACCTCGGCCCGCCACGACGTGCTGGCCCACGACCTCGCCTTCACATACCCCGAAAGCTTCGACCCCGCCACTGATAACAGCCTGATTTACAGCGGTTCAAAACAGTTGCAGTCGGCAGTGGCGGTGGGCAGTTCAGAAATATCCGTCGGCAAGCTGATCCTGTCGCCAACCCGTACCTACGCGCCGGTGATCAAGACCCTGCTCGACCAACTGCGCGGCGACCTTCACGGCATGGTGCATTGTTCGGGCGGGGCGCAGACCAAGGTGCTGCATTTCGTGGAAAACCTGCACGTCATCAAAGACAATCTGTTTCCGGTGCCACCGCTGTTCCAACTCATTCAGCAGGAGAGCAATACGCCGTGGCAGGAGATGTATAAGGTCTTCAACATGGGCCACCGGATGGAAATCTACCTCCACCCCACCCACGCCCAAACCGTCATCGACGTATCGCGCTCCTTCGGGATCGACGCTCAGGTGATTGGCCACGTAGAGGCGCAAAAGGGCAAGCAGGTCACGATTCGTAGCGAAGCAGGTGTTTTTACTTACTAATTATTTGACAGTAGCTTGAAAAACAGTAGTTTGGCGCTCCGTAATTGTACGAACCGCTATGAAACTACTGCTTTTTTGTGCCCTGCTTGTAGAAAGTGCTTGCCAAGGGTATGCTCAGGATACGGTTTTTGAGCAGAATTTTTCGGCTAGCACTATTGTCAGTGATTACGTTGATGCCGTAAATCCAGGCATCACGAAATTCACAGAGATCGCGATTACAGCAGGGTCAAATGGCACACCCACAATAGGTATCGTCAATGGAGCTATTGAGTTGGCGAGGCTTAATGCAGACAACGCGGGTGGGCAATGCCGTTTAGTCCGAAGCGTTGACTTGGCATCGAACGCGAACAGTTTATATGTTGAGTTCAAAGTAGACATTACTGTAGGTAATCCGGTACTTTGGTCACCCGGAAACAATGTTGCTTTTTTGAATATTGGCACTGGAAACGGCTATGGTAGTGGTGGATCAACGCCCACAAACGCGGAAACTTTTGGCAAGCTATTTTTTAGTACTCAGGGAACGGCTCAATCAGTATCATGGACGCTTGCCAAACGAGTCAATTCAACATCAACGAATTCTGCCACGTTCTTTCAAGGTCCACATGATATTACCTGGATTCTTAATAATACCGGCTATCGAGTCACGTATGTGAAACCCGCAGGTGCTACTGCGCCTTCGACAACCACCATTGCCACCGGAACGTGGGACGTATGGGTTGATGGCACACCCATCTTTACCGCCGTACCAGCCACTACCGCAGGTGTGGATCTCCGCAAATTTAAATTCATATTCGATGGCGCAATTGGCATTATGCGCTTGGATAACTTTCTGATGCGTGACATCAGTGGTGCCTTACCCGTATCCATCACCAACTTTCGGGCGGCAGTAAATGGCCCGCAGGTTGACCTGAACTGGCAAGCGGAAAACGTACCAGACAGATCACTTTTCGCTGTTGAACGAAGTAGCGATGGGCGCGAATACACGGCTATTCAGCAAGTTAACCTTGATCCAAATAGAACCTATTACGGCCACACCGACCGCGAACCGCTAGCCGGCACGAGTTATTATCGCCTTCGGCAGCAAAACCCCGATGGCACCACGGCCGTAACCCGGCCCGTTGCCGTTAACGTTATCCCGAACGCGCCCGGCCTCACTATCCTCGACAATCCGGGGGCTGGTTTGGCCATCCGTTTCCGCGCCGACAACCTGACCGGGGCCAACTACCAACTCACCGCCCTCACCGGTCAGCTACTCCCCTGCCACACAAGCGAAACGCCCAACGGGCCGGTGACGCTACAACCGCAGCATCCCCTTCCGTCGGGCGTTTATTTACTCACCGCCACTGCCGGATCGGTCCGGCTCACGCGGCGGGTGCTAGTTCAATAGGCTTAGCGCTTCGGCAACTCAACGTACATGTTGTTGGCGTTCGCTCTAAAGGCATCCGATGAACCAACGGTCAGGTCGGGACGAGCGGCAAGGCGACCACCAATTAAGCCCTTCATATGATTAATAGATGTCGCCAGGAATGGGTCGCGGAGGTCACCGATGGGCACCAATGCGCCGTAAGGCTCGCTGACCGCCACCGTTGGCACGAAGCCAGTTGAATAATCCGACTCGTTATTCTTGTTGAAAATTTTGAGGACAATGGGCTGCATACCCCACTTGTTATCCTTGTTTTTCGTGTCGGTGATCGTAATCGAACCGACGTTCTTGCCATACGACGTCGAACCGATGGTGTTGACTGTCATAAATGGACGTAATCCATTGATAATAAGCTCACTGGCAGATGCCGTGCGACGGGTGGTCATCACATAGACGCGCGAGAGCTGACCACCAATGTTGTTGGCGGGGTTGGTAAAGTAGTTGTAAAAAAAGCCTTCACCATACTGCTGTTTGAGCGCAGGCGTGAGAATACTATTGTATTCCGACCGGCCAAACGGCACAGTTGGTTGCCCGTTTACGCCCTTCACAATCAGGCTTGCCAACTTAGTGGCCGACGTTACTGCGCCACCACCGTTATAGCGTAAATCGAGTATTAACTCGTTGGCGCCCTG
>JBBRMP010000076.1:0-23451 GCA_038230755.1 Cytophagales bacterium
ACCCCACCCGTATCTGCACCTCCGCCGCTTCACGCTCCAACCTCTAGCCGACATTGCCCCTTATCTGATGCATCCGGTGTTAAAACAGACCATTCGGCAGTTGCTGGATGCTTGCCCCGATGAAAGCGAAGTAATTAAATTCTCGTAACAAAGGAGCCTAATCAATTGACGTTCACTAATTTTGCGTAAGAATACTTGCCGAATTTTCAATAAAAAGACGAAAACTATGTCTGCCGCCGTAGCGAGTACCGCCACCCTGTTAGCCGACCGGATCAACGCGCTGGAAGAATCATCGACGTTGGGAATGACCAAAATGGCCCGCGAATTGGCCGCGCAAGGTCATAAAGTGATCAGCCTCAGCGTGGGCGAACCCGATTTTAAAACGCCCGCCCACATTTGCGAAGCCGCCAAAAAAGCCATCGACGACGGCTTCCACGGCTATAGCCCCGTGGCGGGTTATGCTGACCTGCGCAAAGCCATCGCCGACAAGTTTAGCCGCGACAATGGCCTGCATTGGAAAGCCGAAAACGTGGTGGTCTCCACCGGGGCCAAACATTCGCTGGCCAACGTGATGCAGGTGCTGGTGAACCCCGGCGACGAGGTCATCATTTTTTCGCCCTACTGGGTGAGCTACTCCGAGATGGTGAAACTGGCCGAAGGCGTGTCGGTGGTGGTTGATGGAGCATTCGACAATGATTTCAAAGTCACACCCGAACAGTTCGAAGCTGCCATCACCGACCGGACTAAAGTGGTCATGTTCGCCTCGCCCAACAACCCAACCGGTTCCGTTTATACCGAAGCGGAACTCCGCGCTATTGGTGCCGTGGTAGCCCGGCATGAGCAGGTATACGTGCTGGCCGACGAGATTTACGAATACATCAACTTCACGCCCGAAGGCCATTTCAGCATGGGGTCGATGCCTGAAATCGCCGACCGCGTGATCACCGTCAACGGGGTGGCGAAGGGTTTTGCCATGACCGGCTGGCGCATTGGCTTCATCGGCGCGGCCAAATGGATTGCCGAGGGCGTGGAGAAATTGCAGGGTCAGGTAACGTCGGGCACCAACTCGATTGCCCAAAAAGCTACCGTAGCCGCCCTGAATGGCACCCTGGAGCCAACCAAAGAGATGGCGCACGCGTATCATCGCCGTCGTGATCTGATGGTTGGCTTGCTCAAAGACATCCCCGGTTTCAAGGTGAACGTGCCGCAGGGAGCCTTCTACGCCTTCCCCGACGTGAGTGCCCATTTCGGCAAATCAGACGGGACGACCACGATTCATAACTGCGACGATTTCGCTAACTGGCTGCTGAACACCCAATACGTAGCCACGGTGGCCGGGTCGGGTTTTGGAGCGCCCAATTGCATCCGTATCTCCACCGCCGCCGCCGACGAGGCCCTCGTTGAGGCCGTAGGCCGGATTCGGACTGCAGTGGCTACGTTGGTGTAGAACTAATAGACCGCAGATAACGCAGATTGGGCGGGCCTACGCAGATTTTTTGATTATGGCAGGTTAATAAAATCCGCCTTTCATTAAAATCTGCGTAGACCCGCCCAATCTGCGTTATCTGCGGTCTATTAGTTCTACACCAACTCAACCATCTCGAACAAATCAGCAGGCAATTTGATTTTCTCCAACAGCTTCTCTTCCAACAGGTTAGCCCATTCGTTGAGGTAAGCTACTACGTCGTCGCGGCGGTTGTGTTTCAGAAAACGGGACTCAATCGGAAAGCGCCGGAGTACCTCGCGGTCGTCCAGTTTTTCCAAATGTTTCAGGTCTTCCAACGAAAGTCCCGCGCCGAGCATCTGATTGATAATCACGTCGAACGGAAGCTGACTGGTATCGCAGTAGTCGGCTACCTGTTCGTTCCAGTCGCCATAGCGCTGCATGGCATACTGGTGAATCTGGTCTTTGGTCATCCGGGTCAGTTCCTGAGCCAGATTTCCACAGTTACAACTCCCCATGTGGCCCCATTGGTAGGGGGCGCCGTCGGCTACTTTGTGAGCCGTACGACGGAGAGCGTCGATCAATTCCGGGGTTGGGCGTGCCATTGTTAGGTTTGATGTTAAAGGTCTAAAGTTCAAAGTCTGGGCGACCCCGTCTAAAGTCCAACGTTTTTCGACTGATAACATTGACTATTTGACATTGAACGTCGGACTTGTTTCACTTGTCAAACGTGTTATTTACCCGAATTGTTCGGTACTCAAACTACTCAGTCCGCTTGTCATATTTCGGGTCATATGTCTGAAAAGCAGCATGTACCTTTGGCTCATAACACCACCAACCTCTGTGACACGTTTCACTTTTTGCGGTGCCCATTACTGGCTATTTGGGCTGCTATGGCTACTCACTGGCAGGGGTGTAGCGCAAATGCTGCCCGACCCGCCGCCCAATCCGCTTAACGATGTTTATTCAGTAAACCAACTTCGTTCTGATTTTAGCCTTGTGCGCCGCGCCCTAGAAGAAGCGCATCCCGGCCTGTACCGCTACTACCCCCGCGACAGCATAAACCGCTGGTTCGATGCCGCTCTGGCCCGCATTGACCGGCCCATGACCGAACTGCAATTCCGCCGCGCCATCGAACCCGCCATTGACCATATTGGCTGTGGCCACACCGATCTATATGCCTCAAAGGCATTTACCCGATTCAGAAAGCGTAACCCACTGAAACCCTTTCCGGTCGATGCTATTGTGTTGAATGACAGGCTCTACGTGCGCGAAAACCGCAGTACCGACACCACCGTGCGGCGGGGCAATGAGATAGTAACCATCGATGGACGGTCAGCGCAGGCAGTGCTGGAACGCATTTATAACTACATATCGTCTGACGGTTATAACCAGACATTTAAACCGTTCGTGATCAATACGGGCAGTTTTGGCAGCTACTATACGCTGGCCTTCGGGGCCGATTCGGTGGCGCACGTGCTCACCCTCCGCGACTCGACCGGGGCCACGCAAACGCTCAGTTTCCGTACGCGCCCCGACCATATTAAACCCCGCCTCGACTCGCTCGATAAACGCACTATTCCCGCCAGCCGACCCAAGCGTAAACCTGCCACCGAAACCCACCCCGACGAACTGCGCTCACTAGGTTTTTCGGACCGCGACACCACCACGGCTATTCTGACCATCACCTCGTTTTCGGGCGGCGGGCAGCGGGCGTTTTTTAAAGATAATTTTCGTACCCTTGCCGCCCAAAAACGAATCAAAAATCTCATTGTCGACGTCAGGGGCAACCTGGGCGGCAATTCAGGCTCCAGTATCAACCTGGTGTCTTATCTGGTAGGTAAGCCATTTCAGGCCTACACGCAGGTAGACGCGCCCGTTCGGCAGGTGTCGTTTAATGAGTACCTGGGCTGGAAATTCTGGCGGTTTTTCCTGCGAAATTTCTTTACCCGCCGCACTGCCGAGGGCACGTATCGCCGCACCGGCGAAACGGGAATCACCAAACCCGTTCGGCATAACGGTTTCGGGGGGCGCGTATTTTTGCTTACCAACGGCGGCACGTTTTCGGCGGCATCCATCTTCGCATCACTCACCAAACACAACGCCCCCGACCGCGTGACGGTGGTTGGCCGCGAAACCGGTGGCGGCGAATTTGGCTGCAATGCCTTCACGTCGCCCTACATGACCCTGCCCGAAACGGGCGTACAACTGCGCCTGCCGCTGTATAAAATTGTGCTGGCTATTTCGGGGCAGGACCAGGGCCACGGCCTGATGCCCGACGTGCCGGTGGCCTATACCCTCCCCGCCGTCATGGCTGGCCGCGATCTGGATATGGAAGCCGTTTATGACCTGATGAAGCCCAAAACAGGTAAGTGAAACAATGCCAGTGACTTTTGACTTATAGCAGCAAAAGCACCCTGTTGCGCACTTCATCATGGATTTTGGCAAATTAATTAATCTCGATACTGTCACGTTCTCGTTGCCCCCCGGCCACGCGTTCAACGCCCGGATATGGACCGACGTGACCCCCAGCAAACGCCCCGACGTGTACATCGGTGGGCCGGTTTGGGCCAATAAAGATTACGTAGGGAAAGTGTATCCGGCCACGGCCAAAGAGCGCGATTTCCTGCACCATTACGTCCGGCAGTTTAACACCATCGAGCTGAATCTGACCCATTACCAGATCCCGACGCCAGGCATGATCGAGAAGTGGAAAACGGAGGCTGCCGGGGCTGGTCATGCGTTTCGTTTTTGCCCGAAATTTCCGCAGATCATCAGCCACGAACGGTTGCTGGAAGGGGCCGAAAACCTGACCAACGAGTTCATAAACGCTATTTTTGGGCTGGAAGAGTTTCTGGGTATGTCGTTTCTGCAACTACCACCCCTGTTTGGCCCCAACAAATGGCCCATTCTGGAACGCTACCTCAGCCACCTCCCCGATGACCTCGACGTGGCCGTTGAATTCCGCCACCCCGACTGGTTCAAGCTCGCTCGCTCCGGCGCACCCATGTGGGGCCAAACCCTTGAAAAGCTGCGTAACCTGCACCGCCACACGGTCATCACCGACGTAGCCGGTCGCCGCGACGTGCTGCATATGGGTCTCAGCAGTCCGGTGCTCACCCTCCGCTTCATTGCCAACGAAGGCCATCCCACCGACTACAGCCGGACGGACGAATGGGTACAACGCCTGAAAAAATGGTTTGACAAGGGTCTGCAAACGGCCTACCTTTTCGTACATGGCGGCGGCGACAACGACACCGCTCCGGAGCTAATCCGTTACTGGGTCCGGCAGCTCAACGAACATTGTGGCCTACAGCTACAAGAGCCTGACTTGCAGCCACAAGTGGTACAGGGAAGTTTGTTTTAGGGAACGATCTGCCGCTACAGTCAGGAAACCTACTCTTCCAGCAACATGCGCAGATCAGCCGGGTAAGAAAGATACGCTTTGTTGCCTTCCACGCGGTACGGAAATAGCTGATACTGACCCTGATAGTACCAGTAATACCGGTCGGTAACGGTGTAAACTTCGTCGGCATAGAACGACTGTACCAGCTCGTGCGAGGCACCGATGTAGTCGAAAACGGTGTCTGTTTCGATGGGGTGCACAAACGCTACGCCTTTGGCTGGAATGCTTACTACTGCGCCAAACGGACCAATAGCTTCTTCGATATTCTGGCCCAGTTCAATGGCGTAGGCGGCGGCAAAGTCGTTATGAAAGAGCGTGTAGAAAGGCAAACGTTCGGCCAGGAGGTAGGCGTTGATGTCCGTTTTTTCGCGCGAAATATTGGCTAGGGCCACGTCAAATAGGTGATCGACGGTTTTTTCCCATTCGTCGGCTTCGTTACTGCGAACGTAATGAAGCGCATCCTGAAAGTCGATGACCAGAAACGTGTGGGTATCGGGGAAGTCCTGCCGGTAAACGCATTCCTGCATTATCTCTTTGGCAAACCCCTTGGGCTTCACCTGCACCTTGAGCAGGGGTGCGGCAAACTCAAAATCTTTGTAGATATACGTGATCGCCGCGCTGTTGATGGGCAAAATTTTCACATGGTTGATCACAATTGCCTCCCATTCGCTGTAGTCAGCGGCTTTACACTTGCGCAGTAGGTTGTCGAGAAAAAAGAGGGTAGCACCGTTTTGCCCGGCGAATAGCACCGAGAGACTTCCATCATCGTGTATGGCCTCGATGGCGCCTTTCAAACTAAGCTGCTCGATGGTTAGCTGGAGAACCTGATTGTATTCCTTTGGGGTGATCAGCGAGGTCAGGTGAGCAGGAAGTGGATAGGAGGGGCTGCTGATATCAGCGGTTTCGGTGGGCTTTTTGCGCTTGAATAGTCCAAACATGGTGGTAACAATATACGAATACTTCTAATTTTACATTCTGTTGATGGGAAGAAATGGCCCAGAAAGTGTTTTGTAAGTAAGTCTTAATTAGTAGCACTGACACTGACCCCAGTTTAGTTTAACTGCCTATGAACAGAGCTACACTAACAAATTAACAAGTTACATGAAAAATGTATTGATTCTCTGCGCTGGCCTGGCCCTGATGTCGTCGTGCGCTGCTAGTAAAAAACGTAAGCTGGACCTGATCAATCTGCAGGCCGCTCACGAAAAGACGGTTGCCGACCTCAACAACTGCGACAAAAAAACCGCTGAACTTCAGGCCGCCCTCAAAGGTAAAGACAGTGATCTGGCCAACCGCGCCAATCAGATGGCCGATTTGCAAAGTCAGGTCGACTACCTGAAAAAGACAAACAACAACCTGCTCGACCGTATGTCTGACTTGTCGGTGGTGAGTAAACAGGGTGCCGAAAGCATCAAAAAATCACTGGAGACGCTCAACGAGCAGACCCGCTACGTCAATAATATCAACAGCTCATTGCGCAGCAAAGATTCACTGAATCTGTCGCTGGTGATGAACCTGAAACGTTCGCTGGCCGACATCAACGATCAGGACGTGCAGGTGGAAGTAAAGAAAGGCGTGGTCTACGTCTCGATCTCCGACAAGCTCCTTTTCAACTCAGGTAAGTTCGACGTGAACCCGCAGGCCGAAGCCGTTTTGGCCAAAGTGGCGAAAGTGGTGAATGACCACAGCGAGCTTGACATTCTGGTAGAAGGCCACACCGACTCGGTGCCTTTCGCGTCGACTAACCTGAAAGACAACTGGGATTTGAGCGTGCTGCGTGCCACGGCTGTATCGCGGGTGTTGCAAAGCAAGTTTGGGGTTAGCCCGGCCCGCCTCACGGCGGGTGGTCGTGGTGAGTTTGTTCCCAAAGAAGACAACGGTACGCCCGAAGGTCGCCGCGTGAATCGCCGCACCGAAATTATCCTGACGCCCAAACTCGACCAATTTTTTAACCTGCTTTCAAGCGGGCAAGGGAAGTAAGGGGGTTTAAGGCTTAATGGTCAAAGGGCCTGACCTGATCGCATTGCGTGATCAGGCCAGGCCCTTTTTCTGTGATTGTATTTGTCAACGGGTGTAGCTTAAATCAGGAAATTAAAGTGCAATTAGTTGACAAACAGGCTTTTGTAAAACGTCAGGCCTTCGCTAGCCAATTCGTCGGGGCTATTAGCCAGTGGTCGCCAGATAGACGCGGCACGGGCGAGTTCGTCGGAGGGGGCGCCGAAGGTTTCGATCACCACGGCCCCGTCGTAGCCGATTTCGGTGAGGGCGGCTTTGATACCGGGCCAGTCAACGTTGCCGGTGCCGGGGGTGCCGCGGTCGCTTTCGTTGCCCTGTACGTGGCAGAGCATGTCGCGGCCAATGGCCCGGATGGCAGCGGGAATGCTTTTTTCTTCGATATTATTATGGAACGTATCCAGCGAAATCTGGATGGCTGGATGCCCCGTCTCCCGCACCAGCGACAGTGCCTGCTCAACGGTGTTGACCATGTCTGTTTCAAAGCGATTTAGCGGTTCCAGGCCGATGACCACGCCTAATTGTTGCGCCATTTCACCAACGATGCGCAGGTTTTCCAGGCACCAATCCCGCTCCTGCTGCTTCCGTTCGGCAGAGACCAGCCGCGTTTTACCCACCGCCGAATACACCGGTCCCGTAAAGATTGGGCTACTCATATCGGCGGCAATGCGCAGGCAATCAACGATATAATCGACCCCGTTTTGGCGGATGGCCGCGTCGTCGCTGGAGAGGTCGCGGTTGGCCCCGAAGGCCCCGCTGATGGTGACACTTAGCCCGGTTTCGGCGGCAATTCTTTTCAGTAACGACCAGTCGATGAGCGACTTATCTTCAACGGCTACTTCAATAATGTCGTAACCCATTTCGGCCACTTTGGGTAATAAATCGAAGTCGCGGGTGGAAAACGGAGACACCCAAACGAAGGTGCTAACGCCGAATTTGATCATAGGTTTGGCGAATTAAAACGGGGAAATAGTAACACAGAGACACGAAGAACACAGAGACTAGGTTGTTCTTCTCTGTGTTCTTCGTGTCTCTGTGTTACTATTTCTGTTTAGTACACGGGTATCGTCACGCGAACGCCGCCGTTCATGGCCGATTCGTGGGCGCAGATGCCCGCGAGGGTATAGTTGGCGGCAATCTCGGCATCGACTGCCGAGTCGCGGCCTTCCACGATGGCGGCGACGAATTCCTGTACCAAGTGCGGATGCGACCCGCCGTGACCCGCCCCTTGCAGGAACGAAACGTGGTTGGGGTCGTCGATTTTTTCGCGTTTAGTATAGTGTTTAATCTCCTCGATCAGCATCTCGTCGGTGTCGGGCACGCATACACGCCGGGCATTTTCGCCCCCGTCGAAGATAATATGTTCCTCATCCTGAAGCTGTTCCCACTCAAATGACATTTTGGTGCCGTACACATCGTAGCTCTCACGGTACTGCCGTACCACATCGAACAGCGACCGGGTTGCCTCGGCCACCACGTCCGAATTTTTGAGGGTAAACGTGGCCGTCTCCACCGCAAACGGCGACCCGTAGCGGCTGGCTAGATCGTCACTCAGCCGCCCCGACCCGTGGCAAACCACGGTTTCGGCGGTGGTATTGTTGATGCGCAGCAGCGGCGAAATGGCGTGGGTGCCGTTGAGCATGGGCGGGTAGCCTTTCCAGTATTCGTCCCAGCCGTCCATGCTCATATCCTGAATGTGCGACCCCCGCACGAACTGAATCCGGCCAATTTCGCCGCTTTCGGCCAGCTTCAGCCCGTACAGAAATTCGCGGGTATAAAGGGCAGTTTCCATCATCATATACACCTTTTTGGCCCGCCGTTTGGCCTCCACAATGGCCTTACAGTCTTCCTTTGTCATGGCCATTGGGATGGTGCAGGCGGTGTGTTTGTTGGCATTGAGCGATGCCAGCACCATACGCGCATGGTCGGGCACGGGCGTTACCACGTGAATGGCATCCACGTCGGCGCGGGCGGGTACGTCTTCGAAATTCTGGAAACAGAGGTTGGGGTCGAGGTTAAACCGCGCGGCCAGCTCATCGAGGGTTTTTTTGTTGCGGGTGCAGATACCCACGGCCTTGATGTTGGGGTGGCTTTGGTAGATTGGGATGAACTCCTTGCCGAAGCCCATGCCCACGATCACGACGGTAATTTGTTGGTCACTCATAACGGATTGATTGATTTAGAAAACTAAAAACTAATCCCTCGCCACCCACTGCACGGCGTTGCGGAGAAGGGTCTGGTAGTTGGCAATGTTGTGCGAATCGGCGTCGTGGCCCAGGGCAATTCCCACGATGCGGGCTGTGGGATTCTTAACCACAAAAACCGACGGAAAAACCTTATCTGACCCCACTACCGCACCGGCGGACCGGCTCGAGCTCGCCAGCACCTCCACGCCCAGTCCGGCAGGGTCGGGGATGTAATAGTAGCGTTCGTCGCGGAGGTTGAATTTGGGTTCTAAGCCCTTCATAATTGGGTGCTTGGGTTCATCGACGGTCACGTCGAAGGCACCGTATTTGTCGTGCCCGCGTGAGCCGCCGCCCGCGATGGTCTGGTTATAGGCGGCCCAGTCTTTCCAGTTGTACCACAGTGCCGCGTGGGCAATGATCAGTCCTTTGCCCTCACTGGTAAATTTCATAATCGCCTGACGGACAGTCTCGCTGGGGATCGCCCGGTTGTTGCTTAAGTACAACACATCGGCCTGGGGCAGGTAGAGCATAATCGAATCCGGGTCGCCGACGTAGTTGACCGTGGCGAGGCCATCGCGGGTGAGGGTCTGGCCGTCTACGTTTTTATACCACATCCCGAAATTATGCGACGTACCCCCACCCACCATCAATACGCGGATGGGCCGACCAGATTTTTTCACGGCTGATGAACTGGTTTTGCAACCGGATAAATAGCCTATTGCGCCAAAGATCAGCTCACCAATGAGCAGATAACGAAGTATGGGGCGGACAAGAAAGGATGAATTGGTCATGGCTTAGTTTGATTAACGACTGTTGACGGTTGACGTGCCTTTTTCGACGCGCATAATGCCCCGCATGATGGTCCAGTGCCCCGGAAAGGTGCAAACGAAGGGATAATCGCCGGGGATAGTGGGGGCGATAAAGTCGAGGGTGTAGGACTCACCAGGGTTGACAAGTTTGGTCGAGGCTACAATTTCGGGCATGGTAGGTACGTAGTTTTTATCTGCGCCTTTGGCTTCACGGGCCAGATTATCCGCCGCTTTACCCACTTTTTCCACCGTGCCGGGCTTACAAATCACCAGGTTATGCTGCATCCCGTCGGGGTTTTCGAGCGTCAGGGTTACGGGCTGACCAGCTTTCACGGCAAACGTTTTGGTATTGTACTGCATCTGATTTTCCACCACCTTAATCGTCACCACCGTGCCCACCGGCGTTCCAGTGGCCATTTTTGGGGCTTTCGGGCCGGTGCCGGGTGTGCGCAGTTCGAAGATTGTGCCCTGCATATTGCCGATGAAATCGTAGTTCGTGGTGTAGGCCCCGGCGTAGGTGCCGATGCTGTTTTCGCCGGTCACGTCGCGTTGCACACGCAGGCCTTCGGCGAGGGGTTTGGCGAACAGTGCGGGTGCTTTAGCGGTGGCCACTTCCTTGCCGTCGATGAGCAACACCATGTCGCCGCCGTTGACCAGCCGACCTTCAAAATCAAACTTCGCGGGCAGCGTTTCGGGCGTGGTAACGCTGTAGACCTGACCGGCCTGCTTCACCATCATGGTCAGTCTGTTGTCTTTCACGTACAGGCCGTAGCCTCCCTCCTGACCACCCTGCCCCACGATGAATCCTTCCAGAGGACGGTCGTTTTTGGCAATCGAACCCTTGATAATCAATTCTTTACCCGAAACATCGGGCGGAATGGCGATGGTGGCGCGGCGTTGTAGGGCGTAGATTTCCTTGTTCACCCCGGCCAGCAATCGGCGGCTCAGACTGGTTTCGGGTGTGCTTTCGGGCAGGGGATTTTTGGCGGCTTCGGCCAGGAAACCGGTGCGGTGAACGGCGGCGGCAGCAAACAACGCCCGCGCCATCCACTCGTCTTTTTCGTTGTCGGGCCGGAGCGATGCCTGATACAGCACGGCCCCCACGGCATCGGACGCGGGCGACTGGGCAGCGGCCATAACGGCAGCCATCCGCACATTCAGGTTTGGGTCGTTGAGCAGGCCGAGTTGCTGAATCTGTTTCAGCGCCTGGCTCGTTTGCGGCATCACCTCGATGGCCGCTTTCCGTACGCCAGGAGCCTTGTGCGCCAATGCTTTAGCCACCGCCTGAATCGCTTCGGCGTTGTTTCCCGACAAGGCACCAAGGCCATGAACCGTCCAAAGCGCATGAACCGCCGGACTATTTAATCCCACTTCGTCCATGTCGGGTTTGGCCATGATCTTGTACAACTCAGGCAGCAAAGCGGTATTTTTTGATTCGACGATGAGCCGTTGGGCGGTCATCCGCCAGAACATATTATCGCTTTCCAACGCCGCCAGCAAGCCCGCCGTATTGGTCCGCGAAAGGGCCATTGGCGCGTAGGCGGGGGCCTTTTTGTAGACAATCCGGTACACCCGGCCAAAGTTGACATCGCGCAGGGGGCTATCGAAGGCGTTGCCCTGCCCACGCGGTTGGTCTTTAAACGGCAGCACCGTGTTCGAGGGGGCCTGCCGTTCCACAAAGACGTTGTGCTGGATGATGAAATTGTACCAGTCGGCCACCCAAAGTGCCCCGTCCGGCCCCACTTCGGCGTGAACCGGCCCCACCCATTCGTCGGAACTGGCGAGCATATTCCAGCCATCTTTTTCGGTGAAACCGGCCCCGCTAGGCTCCACAACGGCCTGGTGGATCACGCGCATGGTGGGTTCGCAGACAAACGCGACCCGGTTCCAGTACCATTTCGGGAAGCTCCGGGCCGTGTACATATGGTGCCCCGCCGCCGCCGTAAACCCGCCTACCACGTCTACCTGCCGGAGGTTGGGCGTCATGCTGTGGGCATCGTAATGACCGTCGATTTTTTGCACTGCCTGCACCGTGGCACCGGGCAGATTGCGCTGCATATATTTCGACGGCATGGAATAAAACGCGCTGTGGGTGTTGTTGGCGGTGGAAATGAAGACGTTGTTATCCTCCGAAAAACCCAGCCCCCAGGTGTTGTTGCTGGTATTGGCCAGAAAATCCAGCCCGGTCCCGTCGGGGTTGAGGTTGTACACCCCCGACCGAAAATTCAGGGTCTTGCCGTCGGGTGTGGTGCCGCGAAAACTGGAGCCGACCACGCCCCAAATCTTGTTGTTGAAGCCGTATTGCAGGTTCGAGGGGCCGAAGTGGGTGTCAGTTTTTTCCCAGCCGGTTAGGATGTTTTCACGCACATCAGCCTTGTCGTCGCCGTCAGTATCTTTCAAAAACACGAAATACGGCGCCATCGACACCACCACGCCGCCGTTGGCGAAGACCATGCTCGTGGGGATGTTGAGCTTGTCGGCGAAGATGGTAAACTTGTCGGCGCGGTCATCGCCGTTGGTGTCTTCGCATATTTTGATACGGTCATTGGCGGCCCCGTCGGTTTCCAGAAACGTGTTCGGGTAATCGACAGATTCCACGATCCACAGCCGCCCGCGCTCGTCCCACGACATAGCGATGGGGTTGGTAATGTCGGGTTCGGCGGCGAAGAGCTGAACGTCGAAATCGGCGGGCACCTGCATCAGTTTTTTCGACTCATCGGGTTTCAGCGCGGCCTGCATAGCGGGCACGATGTGGCGTTTGGTGTAGTCGTCGATGGGAATATTCGCGGCTTCGTAAATGTCTACGTGGGGAATGTTCAACTGCGCAATCTGCTGATTCACAGGCTCTCCGATGGCCCAAAGTACGCCCCGGTCTACCAGCGTGCGGAAGTCGGGGTTGGTCCAGGTGCTGTCGTTATGGCCATAGGCGGTGTAGAAAACGCGGCCCTTGCCCTGCTTGCGCACCCACGTATACGGCTCTTGCCGGCCCGGATTGGCCCCATCGCCTTCCTGCCGGGTAGTCAACACGGTCATATCGGGGTTCAGGCGCTGATGCACATAGGTCTCGTCCCAGGTGGTGGTGAACGGCTTAAGTCCCTGCATCACAGGGTGTTTGGCGTTTACGATGGTCGCGGTGATAGCCCCGGTCTTGTGCGATTTGAACTGCCCGCCAATGGCGTTGATATACCAGTCCGAGTTTTTGAAACAGCCCGACGCTGAATGCAGCGGAATCAGGCCTTTGCCGCCCTCCACAAAGGCCCGCAACGCCTGCTCCTGCGCGGGGGCAATGCTGTCGTGGTTGGCGTAGATAATTAGCCCGTCATAGTTGGCCAGATTTTCCGTGTTCAGGTCGTTCAGGTCGGTGGTGTAGGTCAGGTTCACGCCCTTGTTAAACAGCGAAATAGCGAGCCAGGGGGCATATTTCCCCGAATCGTGGTGCTTCCCGACGTTACCCAGAAACAGCACCTCGCCCCGCCGTGGGGCGTTCATTTTAGACGTATTCCGCACCGTCCCCGCCGTGTTTTGCCGGGCTGTTTTCGTGCATCCCAGCCCCAGCCCAACGGCCAGTGTCAATAGAAGTAGGTAAGTTTTCATAGGGTGAGTTAAGAGTTATAAGATTTAAGGGGAACGCGGATCAAAACGGATTTTTTTGACTGTTCGTTATCAGGATTTTACCAGTTCGCTGTTTTTGTCATCCCGACGACAGGAGGGATCTTGGCTAGTAGGCGGCAGAATTGGCTTTTAGCTAAGATCCCCCCTGTCGTCGGGATGACAAAAACAACGAAATGACAAGCTCAAAATTCGTTTCAATCCGCTCCATCCGTGTTCCTCTTATTTAGCCAGATTTGTTGGGTAAACGCACCATTTACCGCCGCGTCCCAGACTTCCACGCGTACCCAGGTTCGGTTGGCGAGGTTGACGGGGAAGCGGTA
This sequence comes from Cytophagales bacterium, assembly GCA_038230755.1. Lineage (GTDB taxonomy): Bacteria > Bacteroidota > Bacteroidia > Cytophagales > Spirosomataceae > Fibrella. The sequence continues at coordinate 13,791 of JBBRMP010000076.1, forward strand.
CAGTTTCTTGCCAAAAGGCAGTGTATTCGTCAAATCGATTCGTTCGCGGAAAACCTGCTTGCCGTCGCCCGATATGATCTCGGCGAAGGTGAGCGGGAACTTCCAGTGAACAGATACAAAGGCGATGGCCTTACCATCGGCGGGGAGGGTTAGGGTTTCGCCCGCGCCTTTGCCATTGATGGTAAAAGCAGGCAGCATGATTTCGCCCGTGGTGACGAAAAATTTGCCCGCTTTCATCACGTCCAGAATCGGTTGCCAGCCGTCTTTGTAGTCAGGTAACTTGTTCATCTGCAGGTAGTTGACGTTCAGGTGGGCGTAAGTTTCGTTTTGCGGTTCTATCGAAAAAATGTCCGACTCGGCAATGACGTGCTTCTTCAAACCCCAGTTCGCCATGTCGTCCATGAGGTCCAGCACGCGGGGACTAAGGCGGGGCAGCGACAGGTCGGCGGGGATATTTTTCCAGGCCGCCCCGAAAAAATGGTCCGATTTGTAGAACGCCTCGTCCTTGTACTTATCGGGGAAACCGGTTGAGCCTTTGGTGCGGGCGTGGGCGGTCCAGGCCAGGCCGTTTTCGGCTTCCAGCAACTTCAGCATAGCATCTTTGTCGCCAATCCGATACACTTTTCCGTAGGTGGGATCATCCGTTACAAAGGGCGCACCCGGCTTCCGCGACATAATCCAGTACACGTCTTTCGGGAAAAAATCGAGCCAGTGACCACCGAAGAAGTTGTTCGGTTCTTCGCCCGGCAGCAGCAGGAAGTCCTTGTCCGACAGGCGTTTACATTCGCTAAACAATGTTTTCAATTCCAGCAACCGCAGGCTGTCGGGGCCTTTGGGGTGGCCCGGCCCATGAAATTCGGCCAGGTGGACAATGTGTACGCCCGAATGTTTAAACACCGTCACGAAGTTGGGCACCGTCGGCACCGGCTTACCCGCCAGCACCGTGTTCATAATGTGCTCGTTATGAAAATGGCTCGACATCGTTTTGTAGCCCGGCATTTCGGGGTACTTGTCGCCGTGCGTAAACCGCTTCACCTCGGCTAGGATCTCGGCAGACTGGCCGGTGCTAAGGAGGCAGAAAAAGTTGAGCCGTTGCTGCGTTCCCGGCGGGGCATTCACCCACGGCACCCACCGTTTGTCACCCATCAGATCCTGCCGAATGCCGATGCCAAAATCGGGCACGAGCTTCCGATAACCAGTGCCGTACCACGTAAAATCGAGGTTATACGCTTCGTCGAGGGGGTAAAAATATTGGTGCGGAGCCGGAAAAACGGCCAGGCTCCCTGCCGGGCTGCTGGCAATGATGGTGCGGTATTTCACCGCCTGCGCCTTATTCGGTGCGGTCAAATCTGCCGGAATCGTCTGCATAGTGCCCTCTGTACCCGCCACCGCCCACGACAAGTTGGTGAAGCCCGGTTTTTTGCCCACCAAACCCGCGTCATATAAAATCGCGGTCGAGTCGACTTTTGTGCTCATCACCGCCGCGATGTTCACCAGCGGACTACCCTGATAGACCGTTATTTCCACCGCCCCGGTAAATGAATCTGCCGCCACGTCGCCCACGCGAAGCACCGTCCGCGTGCCGATGGTGCGCACCGAGGCCTGTTTTTTGGTCAGGACCACGGCGAGCGCTTTGTGGGGCAGCTTGTTGGTTTTGTCGAAAAAGATGTTCCAGCCGTTCTGCGAAATCAGATCGCGCTTGCCCACCGTCAGCACAAAAGCAGGGTCCAGATCGGTGGCTATTTCGCTGAATTTCCCCTGTTTCGAGAGTTGCATATGGCTGAACAGCGGCTTGTCATTTTCCAGGTTCACCACCAGCCGCCCCGTTTGATTACCCGCCGCGGGCCAGCTCATTGTCAGGCTGTTACCTTGCTGAACGACCGTCGTTTTACCATTTTTCTGGAAAGCTGACAGATCGACCGGCATCTGGGCAACGGCTACCGAACACGTTAGGAGCAGCAGTAAAAAGCTTGTTTTCATTGCGTCGGATTCTGCGCGTAGATCGTCCAGAGTTGTTCGGGGGCTTCCCGTTTTTTGGCCAGGATAATAGCGGCGTTCACTGTGCCGGTAAGATCAAATCACCTGAGCAAAACCGCCGTTGCTAACCAGACATAATGCGGGCAGTAGCAGGAAGAAAATAGACTTTTTCATAACGGAGTAGGTTTGTTATTGTAAGTCTATGGGTGGTGGTAGCTACTGTGTTGACCACCCCACCCCCTCCCTGACGGGGAGGGGGTGGGGTATTACTGTATCGTCAACTTCTGAACCGGCGTGTAGATCATGTCTTCTACACCCGTGGTTTTCAGTCCCATACGCACGTATACGTAGTTTTGCGACGGTACCGTGGCGGGCAACGTGCCGCTGGTGATGGTCACGGCGTTCAGGTCTTTCACCGCTGAACCCGCCAAATCTGTAGCGCTGATGCTGTTTCCCGAATCCACAAACTGCGACTTGTTTACGTAGAGAGAGACCCGCTCCACCGTTTTGCCATTGACGGCGTCGGTGATGATTTTTTCCAGCTTCACCGTGCCTGTCACTTTCTGGCCGCTGATGGCAAATTGTGGGGTGCGGATCATGTAATAGGGTATCACCTCAATGTCCATTTGCTTACTCCCACGCAGGGCTATGCTGAGGCTGTCGGGGTTATTGGCTGCGGTACGGTTCCAAAGAAAAGGCCCCTGTCCATTGGGCACAATCAGCTTATAATCACCGTCGAAAAGCAGGGCCGTAAACGAGCCGTCCTGCGCAATGGGCACCCGGATCGAGCTTCGGTTATTGTAGGCCTGTTGCCAGAGTTCAATGAACACCGGAAAATCGGTGGTGCTGCCGGTGTTGGCACTTTGTACCAGAATCGGTTCGCCCTTATACACCAGGCGCCCCGCAAAGGTGGATTTAGGTGGCTCGAAGTTGTCTTTTCCGCACGAGGCTAACCCCATCAGAAGGAGTGCCAGCACTGGTAAACTAAGGTATCTCATGGTCGTAACGTCTCTGTGGTGAGGTTGTTAGCTTATTGGTTTGGGTTCCTGACAATCAGCGGGTTGTTGTTCACGATACCGTCGCTGATGCGCGAGTAGTAGTTACCCAGCCGGAAAATATGGCTCTGTGTAACGCGGCCCGATAGCACCTTACGGAACACCCACTTGCCGTTGTTGGCCCCGCCGGGGTTATACACTTTGTAGGGCCACAGGCTGAACACGCGTGTGCTTGGGTCGGTGGCTTTGCCGGGGTTGGTGGTCAGGTCATTACTGCTGCCATCCCAGACAATGTGCGCAATCCGCCACCGCTTGTAATCCCAGAGTTCGTGGTTTTCAAAAGCCAACTCTACCTTCCGCTCATGCACGATCCGGTCGAATGTGATGTCGGCGGCGGTGAGGGGAACAACCAGCCCGGCACGGTCCCGAACGGGCTTCATATACGTAGCAGCCAGGGCGTTTTGCCCTAGTTCAAAGGCGGCTTCGGCGGCGTTGAGCAGCACTTCGGCGTAGCGGTAACGCACCTGCCACACCTCGCTTTGCGTACCAATCTGGCCCGAACCCACCGCCGGATCATTGTATTTCCGCATGTAGAAACCGCCCTGCGCCGAGCCGTCGTAGCCTTCAATGGGGCCAGACAAACCCACTACCTGCACCGATACGTTGTTCACCATTTTCAACTGCCCCAGTTTATCACCCGATAAAATGCTGCCATCACCCAGAACCAACCCGGCCCAGATGTCGATGGAGCGGTCTTTGAATGTAGCCCCCGGCACCAGCACCGTACCCCGCAACCGGGCATCACGGCCCGCAAACAGGTCTTCCTGCTTGTTGTAATAGATGTAGTCGGTGGCAGAACCCTTATTAAGGGGTAACGGCGCAAACGTGTTGTCGAGCTTCTCAAACGATTGCACCAGGTTCAGCGAGGGGTTCAGACGTCCGCCGCGTTCGCCTTCTTCGGTGATGGCACGGGGCTGATTGTCAAGGGCAAAGCCGTGGACTTTGCCACTTTTTAGCTTGAAATCTTCCACGAAAATCACCTCCGGGTTGTTGGCTTTATCCAGAAATAACGCCGCAAAATTGTCCGACAAATCGGGCCGTTTCTGGTACAGCGAATACTGCCCGGAATTGATCAACTCCTGCGATGCCACCAGCGACGTCTGGAAATAGGCCTGCGCTTTCGTCGCCGGAATACCCACTTCACCATTTGGCAGCGACACCGAAGGCGTATTCACGCCGTATTTGGCAATGGAGCCAGCATACAACGCCGCCCGTGCTTTGGTAGCCACGGCCAGCCCGTAGGTAGCCCGTGATTTCTCACCGGGGGTGTTGGGCAGAATCGACTTGATAGCCTCCATTTCGCTAATCACGAAATCGTAAACTTCTGATTCTTTGGCTCTTGCCTTGCGCAACGGCGTGGCATCGCCGCTGTAATCGTAGGTCAGCGGTTCGGTAATAAGGGGCACACCACCCATGCGTTTTACCAGTTCAAAATAAGCGTTCGCGCGTAGATAGCGGCCTTCGGCGTTGAACCGGGCTTTGTCGGTGGCACTTAGTTTGGTGGCCGCATCGACCCGCGTGATAAACAGGTTGATCTCGCGGATGTAGCCGTAGTCCCAGTAGTTCCAGTCGTCATAGCTGTATTCGCGGTTTTGGTGCCGCCCATAATCACCCGATGCAAAGGCTTCGTCGAAACCGGCGTAGAGGCCAGCGTTGCTGGGCTTCACCAGGTCGGGAATCCGGTTGTACAGATCCGTCACCGCCGACAACACCAGCCGGGGGTCGCTGTAGACTTCGTCCAACAACAAAATGGTTGTTGGTTTCACGTTCAAAAAATCGCTGTCGCTGCTGCACCCACCACTCAGGATGAGCATACCAACCAGCAGACCTATATATTTTTTCATGAATAATGACTTGAAAATGAAAAGGTTGAGTTTAAAAGCCCAGGTTGATACCCACGTTGACCAGCTTGTTTTGCGGATACTGCAACCCGTTTTCGTCCTGCACTTCGGGATCGACGCCATACGAGCGGGCGTTGTCGACTGAGAAGAGGTTGTAGGTATTGACGAAAATGCGCAGTTTCTGAATTTTGGCGCGGCTAGTGAGGGCCTGTGGCAGCGTGTAGCCAATCTCGTTGGTCCGGTTGCGGAAGTACGAAATACTCACCAGCCACCAATCCGAATCTTTGTTGATGTTGCTGTGGCCACCCTCGTTATACCGCAACGGGATGTTCTTGCCGGGTATCCAGGGACTGTCGGGGTTGAGCGGGTCGGCGCGGTGCCAGCGGTCGTCAAATAAATAGCGCGGTAGGTTGCCCGTGTTCTGGAACGCATTCCGCTGTTCAAACCGCCGGTTGAAGCCCATCATGGTGCCCGCCGAGAAGTCCATGGCAAAGTCGAACCCTTTGTAGGCCACCGTGAAATAAAGGCCACCCGACAAAATGGGGGTTTGGTTGATGGGGTAGCCAATGGGCCGCACGTCGCGGTCGTTAATGATGCCGTCGCCGTTTACGTCGTTGTATTTCAGGTCGCCGGGGAGCATTGTTTTGTTGCCCTGCCCATCGTTATTGATCGTGTAGGCGTTGATTTCCTCCTGCGACTTGAACTGCCCAACCACCTGGTAGCCCCAGAAAATATCGCTGTACCGGTTCTCACGCGAATCGCGGTATTGCAGCAACGAGTTACCGTACTTGGGGTTGTAGGGCGACAGGAACCGGCGGCGGGCGTACGAAATATTGCCGCCAAACGTGAACCGTAACCCATTGGTCAGCTTGCCATTATAGGCCAACGAGGCTTCGCCCCCGCTCACGGCATCACGCTCCAGATTCTCCTGCGGCAGGTTGTAGCCTAATTCGCTGGGCACAAAGATGTCGCTCTTCACGGCGGGTAATCCATCCCGAACGCGCCGGAAATAATCGACCGTACCCGTCAACCGGCCACCAAACAGTACGAAGTCCACGCCCACGTCGGTTACTTTGGCCGTCAGCCACGAGAGCCGGTCGTTGGCCACACCCCGGTCACGGGCCGCCACCGTGGTATTGCCCGATATAATGCCGATGCCTGAGTTATAACCGTAGCCTGGTATGTAGGCGTAGGGGTCGAGGTCACTGCCGTTAACTTGAACGTTATCATCACCCAACTGACCATACGATGCCCTCACTTTCAAATCGGTCAGGATCTGACTGTTGCCCATCGCGTTTTTGAAGAAGGCTTCTTCCGAAATACGCCAGCCCGCCGAAATAGAGGGGAATGTGCCCCAACGCTTCGAGGGAGCAAATTTCCAGGAGGCGTCGCGCCGGGCGGCCACCTCCAGGAAATACTTGTCGGCGTAGTTGTAGTTGATCCGGCCTACATAACCTACCCGCGCCTGCGTGGCGTCTCTGTCGTTATAGGTATCGGCGTCGGCAAACTGCACCAGCGGCAAGACGTTGGTTTTAGGCACCGAGTGGAAAAACACATCCCGTTCGCGGCGCATCAGCCGTTCGTTCAGCAAAATACCGTTGAACGAGTGCCGCCCAAAACTGCGGTTGTACACTAGTTGCAGTTGGCTCACCGACTCGTTGATCTTGTTGGTACCCCGCTCCCGATACGGGTTCGAGCTACCCCCCGTCAGGTTATAAATCTGCGTCGTGGGGTTGTAGGTGTACGTATCATACGTGTACTCGAAAATGTCGCGCTGCAAATCGCGGAACATATACGAGTACAACCCTTTCACCGACAGGCCTGCAATGGGCGTCTGGTATTCGGCGGTAAACTGCGGCGTCACCGAGTTGATGACCTCTTCGAAGAAACCGGATGTTTTGTAGTTCAGAAAACCCCAGTTCGATGCCGGGTTGCTGATCGTGTTCAGGTAGGCTGGGTTATCATTGGCAAAGGGCCGCTCACCAGGGCGGTTGCGCAGAATAGCAAACTTGGGCGCGAAATAGTCATCACCGCCCGGTACGCCCGGATTCTTGCGCGTCTCCTGCCGACCAGCTATCGTGAAGCCGATCTTGATCCGATCCGTAATCTTGGCGTCGATGTTAGCCTGGAAGTTGGTCCGGTTGAACAAGAACTCCCGCCCCAGTACCGAATTCTGATCCAGCCGCGTAGCTGATACATAATAGTTGATCTTGTCTGACCCCCCGCTGGCACTCAGATTCACGTTCGACTGGGGTGCGTTGGGCTGCACGATGTAGTTGTACCAGTCGAAATTCTGATACCCGTATTCAGTGCCTGCTTTGTATTTGTCCAGTTCCGACTGTGTGTAGCTCGTCGTGCCGGTTTTGTTCACTTCAGCTTCGGCTTTGCCCAGGTTCCACTCATAGGCGTTGGTTACGGTTGGGAAGCGCATCCAGTTTTGAATACCATAATAAGCGTCGAGGTTAACCGTGCTTTTTTGGCCCACCGCGCCCCGTTTGGTCGTCACAATGATAACCCCGTTGGCCGCCCGCGACCCATAAATCGAGGCCGACGCATCTTTCAGCACCGTGATATTCTCTACGTCGTTGGGGGCCAGATTGTCAAACTGCGTTTTGTCTTTGGGCACACCGTCGATGATAAACAGGGGATTGCCGCCCATGTTCCTGATCTGAATATTCGCCGCCGCACCGGGCCGACCGTCGGGCTGACGGAACTGCACACCGGGTATCTTACCGGCCAGCATACCCGTCACCGTCGACGCGTGTACGCGGCCAATGTCTTTGGACGTTACCGCCGAAATGGCTCCCGTCAGCGATTCTTTCTTCTGAGTGCCATAACCTACCACAATCACTTCCTGCAAACCCGTAGCATCGGGAGCTATATCGACCGTGATATTAGTCTGATTACCAATCACAACCTCTTTCGACACGTAACCAATGAACGAAAAGACCAGCGTGCTATTTGGGTTCGCGTCGGGTACGTTTATGGTGAAATTACCATCACCATTTGTTGTCGTACCCGTCGACGTGCCCTTGAGCACTACGGTCGCGCCGGGTAATGCTTCCCCTTTATCGCCTGACACTTTGCCCGTTACGGCTCGTGACTGTGCCATGGCGCTGCTGCCGCAAAAGAGCAGCATGACCACCAGGCCCGCTGCAATGAATGCCGATAACGACCACCGGCCATGAAGAAGCCCGTTTTGCGCGGGCCATCTGAGTAAACAATTGGACATAGTGAGTTAGTTGAGTTTAAATACTGAGTAGTTGGCCACTGTGGCTGTACTATTTGTTGAAGCAAAAAATACCAGTTTTACTTCGATTCAACATTGTTGATAGCAAATGTATTAATTCAGAATTAATAACAAGTACCGTAAACTATTTTTTTTTGGAGATTATGTTAAACTATAACGGGAGTAGGGTTAGCGAAAGGCAGATTATGCTTTTATATTTTTTTATGCTACATAACTATATCTATAAGTATACTAACATTATTTTAGCTGTACTTCATTGTGTGGATATGATTAACTCCGTAGAATAAGTATAATTACCAAGTAAGTCTTTCTGGTTGACTGACATATTTTGTGTTTTTGCATAAAACCACTATTATTGAAAATGGAAAAAGTGCAAATCTATGAATAGCTACTTGCTCTGCCTTCACTCGAAATCCTTGACGTCGTTATTGAACCAAAAGCAATACGACTAATTTGTCAGTCCAGGGCTTTCTTATAAAAACGTGGCGTGGTTCAATTCTATGACTTTGTTGCTTACGCATGGCTCTTCGACTAGGCCTATCACAGGTTCAGTTTTATAAGGAAGCCCTGGTTTTTGGTATGAGCAATTTTGACCACTTACGGCTACGCGTACTCGCCACCTCTACATGACTCACTAAGTAAACAAAATCAGTATTCCACAAAATTTGTCAGACAACCAGTTTAATTTTCAAAAAATTCTCCAGTATCCGCTGCCCCACGTTACCGCTGATTTCGGCGTGGAATTGGGCGGCGTAAAAATTGTCTTTTTGGAGCATGGCGCTGAACGGACGACCGTAGTCGCAAACGGCGGTCGTCTCGGGGCAAACGTCGGCGGCGTAGCTGTGGACGAAGTAGACGTATGCTTCGGGTGGAATGCCTTCGGCCAGCGGGCCGCGCAGGCTGTGCAGGTTATTCCAGCCCGTGTGCGGCACTTTCCCCGCCGACGCTGGAAACCGCCGCACGTCGATGTCGAAGATACCCATGCAGGCGGTGTCGTTTTCTTCCGAATGGCGGCACATGAGTTGCATACCCACGCAGGTGCCCAGAACGGGCTGTTTCAGGCTCGGAATGAGTTGATCAAGCCCCCGTTCGCGCAGGTAGGCCATCGCGGTACTGGCCTCGCCCACACCAGGAAAAATGACGTTGTCGGCAGCCCGAATGGCGCTTTCGTCATCGGTCAATGTATAGCTGGCCCCAATCCGTTCCAGCGCATACATCACCGACTGTACATTACCCGCGTTGTATTTTATAATGACGGTGTTCATGACTAGAGATTTTGAACTGTAATTTTTTAATTCCTGCGCATGACTTTCTTTTGCAGAAAAAACTCATGCCCTACGAAAAAGCCCGAAAGAACGAACGCCAGTTCAAGGCCTTAACCTCATTAACAATTGAATAATTCGACCTGTTACTCCCAACTTTTGGGATAAAATGGGAGACGTTCATCGAAAAATTTAACCTCGATGGTACGCCAAGAGTTAGAAAATATGTCCCCAAAAACGAAGAACAAGTCCCAACAGTAGCCCACAAACTGTTCT
>JBBRMP010000077.1:0-23394 GCA_038230755.1 Cytophagales bacterium
GGCTTCCTTCCCTCGAAAAATCCAACACCCAACGGCTTATTATTGTTGGACAGGCATCTACTTAAATCAACTTGTTATGAAACCAGGACTTTGGGCATTGCTGGGCGTAGGTGCCGTGGTGGCCCTGCGGAGCGCACAGCGTCGGAACCGCCGCATCAGTTTTCAGGGTAAAACGGTGGTCATCACGGGTGGGTCGCGCGGGCTGGGGCTGGTTATTGCCCGGCAACTGGCGCGGGAGGGAGCCAAACTCGCCATCTGCGCCCGCACCCAATCGCAGCTCGATACCGCCGAAGGTGAACTCCGGTCACTCGGCGCACCCGTCTACGCCCACCGCTGCGACCTCACCGACCCCGGCGCGCTGCTCGATTTCTTCGCGGCTGTGCGGCAGGCGTTTGGCCCCGTCGACGTGCTCATCAACAACGCGGGCATCATTCTGGCTGGCCCCTACGCTAACACCACCGATGCTGATTTTTACGATGCGATGAACACCAATTTCTGGGCCGCCTACCACGCCACCAACGCCGTTTTGCCCGATATGCAGGCGCGGCGATTTGGTCGGATCGTGCATGTGGCCTCATTTGGCGGCAAGGTGTCGGTGCCGCACCTGCTCCCCTACTCCACCAGCAAGTTCGCGCTGGTGGGCTATTCCGAAGGCCTTCGCGCCGAGGTGGCCCGTGACGGGGTGTTGGTGACCACTATCTGCCCTGGCCTTATCCGCACGGGTAGCCCACGACAAGCCATGGTGCGGGGACAGCACGAAAAAGAATACGCCTGGTTTAAAATCGGCGATTCATTGCCGGGCTTCTCGGCCAGTGCCGAATACGTGGCTTCGGAGATCATCGACGCCTGCCGCTACGGCGAGTCCCAACGTATTGTGTCGTTGCCCGCCAAATTCGCCGGGGCCGTGCATGGTCTGTTTCCGGGCCTGATGACCGATGTGCTTTCGCTGGTGAACACCCTCCTGCCCAACCCCGACCCGTCGGGCCACGACAGCCCCCTGAAAGTGGGTAAAAACCTGGAAACGAGACTTTCGCAGAATTTTCTGACAACGCTAACAGAGCAGGCGGCGGTGCAGAATAATGAATTTTGAGTGAAGAAGTCGTAAGTGGCTGACGGGGAGCTACTCCGCCGTCAGCCACTTACGACTCCCCTTTACGTACGACTTTCGTCACTTGCGCCACCGCCCTGTCAATGTCCAGTCGTTTGGTGGCGGGGGGATCGAAGCGGTTAAAGGGGCGCAGTTCCAAAACGAACGTTTCATCGATGGCACCGTCGCCGAGGGGGGTAAATAGTTTGTAGCCAACTACGGTGACGGGCATCAGGCCGTGGCGAGTTTTGAATTGGCTCAGCAGATTGCCCAGCCATATTTCCACTGTTGTGGCGTCACCCCCCTCTGCCGGTACGAACCGCACTTCGGCATGGTTTCGGTCGCGGAGGGTTTGGTCTTGGGGGTCGAAATGGCCTTCGCAACTCGAAAACGTCCGCACCAAACCCGTCTTATTCAGGGCCTCAACAAGCGGCAAAATGCCGGGTTCGATGTCGTCCATTTATCAGTTTAGCGTTTTCAGTGTAATTGATGTTCAAGGAGCTTCGCGCTGATAGGCTTCGCGCTCGGCGCCCTTCGACTGCGCTCAGGGTGACAACGACCTTGAATCAACTCAAGAACCTGATTTATTTGCCTGGTACGCCAGCCCGGTGTCACCCTGAGCGCAGTCGAAGGGCGCCAAGCGCGAAGCCTATCAGCGCGAAGCTCCTTGAACATCAATTACACTGAAAACGCCCTAGTTCGCGCTGCCGCCCAATGCTGTTTTGCTGCTCTAAACGTTCCTTCGCCGGTGAGTTGTGCGCCCGACGTCACCGTGATTTCGGTCAGTTGGCATCGGCCAGGTACGTTTTCATACAGGTATGGTTATTTGTTTCGTCCATTAATATCACCCCCACCCGACGTTCGGCGGCTTACCACTTGGCCCGGACCGCTGTAGTCGATGTCGCCACCGCCACTAGCCCGCAGGTGCAATTCCTTACGGCCATACACCGTCGCGTCGGCCCCGCCGCTGGCCTGTACATCACACACGTCGGCAATGAGTTTTTGGGCGTGCAAATCGGCCCCGCCCGATGATTGAGCCATCAACTTTTCGGTGGAACCGCTCAGCGTGGCATCAGCCCCGCTGCTCACCGACACCACCATCTCACGGGCTTTTACGTACATGGTCAGGTCAGCCCCGCTGCTGACGTTAATGTCCAGGCGGTCAGCCGAAAAATCGGATTGCCCATGCACGTCGGCCCCCGATGAGACGCTGATAGCCGACAGGTTTTTCACTGTCAGGTACGCCTTTACAAACGAATTTCGGCCCATGCCGTGCCAGATTCCCCGCCGTTCCACACCCAGCGAAAGTGTTCCATTGTTCATCTTGACCACAATTTCGTCCTCATCAAATCCTTTGGCGTCGATCCTGAGCGACTCGGTAGTGCCCTGCGTCAGAAACACGTCGACGCCGTTGCGAACGTTCAACGACGAAATGTTTGACACCGTGGGCGTCAGCGAAACGGTTTGCGCCAGCAGGGCGGGGCTGGCGAGCAATCCTAGTGCAGCAGTGAGTAGCAGCGGCGTTTTCATACGAAGCGGAGTTTATTGGTTTGGTGGAAAGATGCCGCTACGGTGCAAAAGGTTGCGTCTGGTTATACCTTTGCGGCCAGCACGTGCGCCCCTGGTCGGCTACTTATTCATCAGGCCCGCCAACGCACGGCCTACTGCTCTATGACGCTCTCTCGTAACGCCAAAATCGGCCTCTACATCGCCTTTACTGTCCTGTTTGTGTCGTTTACGTTCTATGCCTGGCAACTGGCGAAAACACCCAACCTGAACACACGCGACCCGAAAGACAGGCCCTTTTCACTCTATATTCCCAAGGGTGCCACCTACGAATCGGTGATCGATACGCTCAAAAAGCATGAGATCGTCGAGAACATGACGGCGTTCCGGTTTGTGGCCAAACTGATGAAATACCCCCAACGCGTGAAGGCAGGGCACTATTTGATCCGGGCGGGCATGGGCAATTACGACGCCGTCGTCAAACTCCGCAGCGGCAGTCAGGATCCTATTCAGCTTACGTTCAACAGCAGCATCCGCCTGAAAAGTGAGCTGATCGACAAAGTAGGCAGCCGGTTTGCGTTCGGTCCCGAAGGCCTGCGCCCGCTGCTCAACAGCCCCGACTCATGCCGGAAATATGGCTTCGACACCACCACGGTCATCTGCCTGTTTATTCCCAATACCTACGAACTGTTCTGGACTGTGAAACCCACCGCCCTCATGGAACGGATGGCGACCGAGTACAAAAATTTCTGGAACGCCGACCGCAAAGCCAAAGCCGCCGCCCTTAATTTATCACAGACGCAGGTGCAAACGCTGGCTTCTATCGTCAGGGCTGAAACCATCAAAGCCGACGAGCAACCCCGCGTAGCGGGCGTGTATTTGAACCGCCTCAAACGCGGCCAGAAACTCGAAGCCGACCCTACCGTGATTTTCGCCAACAACGACTTCACCATCCGGCGGGTGTTGAACAAACACCTCACCTTCGACAGTCCGTATAACACCTACCGTTATGTGGGGTTGCCCCCCGGCCCCATCAACCTGCCGCCACCCGGCGCCATCGACGCGGTGCTCAACCCCGAACAGCACGATTACCTCTTCTTCGTGGCCAAAGCCGACTTCTCCGGCTACCACACCTTCTCGCGCAACATGGCCGAGCACCTGGCCAATGCCCGCATCTACCAGCAGGCGCTGAATCAACGGAAAATAATGAAGTGAGTATGTAAGCGGTCGGCCTGTTCATCCGCTTATTGGCGCAGGGATGTAGCTTTATGGCCGCACAGCGCATCATTGGCTAACGCCACCCAGGCTATGGACCACTGCATTATCTATTTCAGTTTCGCAGTCAGGCCATTCCTGGACGCCGACATTTCAGCCATTCTTGAGCAGAGTCGCCGTAACAATATTAAACACCACGTTTCAGGTATATTGCTCTACGTGAACGGCAGCATCATTCAACTTCTGGAAGGCGAACAGGGTACCCTCAGCGGGTTATTTGGCCAGATAAAACGAGACCCCCGGCATCAGGGCGTCAGCCTGGTATTTGACCGTCCGATTTCGGAGCGTCTTTTTGCCGACTGGAGCATGGGCTATGAACCGGTTACGGCCCAGGAACTGGCCAATATTAAGCGGATCGTGAACCTGTATACCGGCGAGCCACTACCCATTAAGGCCGGTGATAATGTTGTGCTGAAGATGATTAAACTGTTTTACGATAGCAAGCAGCACCAGTAGGGTTACCATGTTTCACTTCACCGCCGTCCCTTTTCGCGTTCGTTATGCCGACACTGACCAGATGGGGTACGTGTATTATGGCAACTATGGTCGTTTTTATGAGATCGGTCGGGTAGAGGCGCTGCGGAGTCTGGGGTTTCTGTACCGCGAAATGGAAGCGTCGGGGGTACAGATGCCGGTGTATGAGAACACCTCGAAATACCATAAACCGGCCCGGTATGATGACCTGCTCACCGTAGACGTAACCATTCCTGAACTCCCCCGCGCCCGGATCGTGTTCCAATACGCCATCCACAATGAGGTCGGCGATTTGCTAAATACCGGCCAAACCACGCTCGTTTTCCAGCGTATAGACACCGGACGGCTTTGCGGGGCACCGGCCGCACTCCTCGAACGCCTCAAACCTTTTTTTAACCATGAAGTTGGTACGGTATAAGCAACGATACGCAGCGAACATGTTTGAAAAATTAATGAGCATCAAAGCACTATCAGGTGCTCGTGTCTGGCTCCGCGACCATAACGCCCTCAGTTCCAAACGCGACTGGTACACATTCCTTAAAAAAACGACCGACGTCCTCACCGACAACGACCTCACCGAACGGGCCGCTTCGGTAGCGTATAATCTCATTCTGGCCATCTTCCCCACCATCATTTTCCTCTTCACGCTCATTCCGTACATACCCGGCGTAAACGAGAACGTAATCATGGATTTCTTTGCCCGTGTGCTGCCCGGTGGTACGTTCGACACGGTGGGGGCCACCATCAAAGACATCATCAGCCGGCCACGGGGCGGGGTGCTTTCGGTCGGGTTTCTGCTGGCGCTTTATTCGGCCACCAGTGGCATGGGTGCGCTCATGAACGCCTTCAACTCGTCGCACGAGGTAGCTGAACAGCGGACTTTTCTGTCTAAAAAGGGCGTAGCCGTGGGGCTTACGGTAGCCCTGGCGCTGTCGCTGTTTCTGGCCATCACATTGCTGGTAGTAGGCGGCGTGGTGATCGAATACCTGGCCCGCTTTGGGGTGTTCAACAATGCCGTGGTCTATTTCGCCCTCAAAGTAGCCCGCTACCTGCTGGTGTTTGCCGTGTTTGTGGGAGTGGTGTCGGTAATGTACCGGTATGGTCCCGACGTAAATATGAAGTGGACGTTTGTGACACCCGGCTCCGTTACGGCCTCTATATTGATCGTGCTGACTACACTGGCATTCTCCTATTACGTCTCCAACTTCGGCTCATATAATAAATTGTACGGCTCCATCGGTACGCTCATTGCCCTGATGATCTGGACCAATCTAGTTTCGCTGCTACTCATCCTTGGGTTCGAGATCAACGTAAATCTGTTCGATCTTGAAGGTGAGAAGAACCCGTCGGTTACCGCAAAAACAACAAACGCCACCTCCAATAAATGAAGTGGCGTTTGCAAACCCTAACCCATAAATGTGATACAGAGTCAGGCAGGAAACCAGGCTGGCATCCTGCCCGCGTCCTGTACTGATTACAGAGTAAAAATTGTGCCAAACATGACCGTACCGTCAAAATAAGTCCACTTTTTCCCGGTCGCTCAAATCAATAGGGTTACTTAGTATTTTCTGCGTAAGTTTCATTTGTATATAAAAACGCACCAATCTGAACGTTGTGAATCGTCAATCCGTCACCGTACCTCGTCCGCTGCTGCCCATGGACCCGTTCCTCAATCAGCATCGCCCCTGGGTGTCGGTAATTTGTACCTGCTACAATCAGGCCGACTATGTAGTGGCCAGCCTTGAATCTGTTGTCAGCCAGCGCTATGCCAACGTCGAACTGGTGGTTATCGATAACGCCAGTACCGATGATTCGGCGGCCCAAATACAGGCGTTTTGCCAGCAGCACCCTGCCGTTCGTTTCGTTCAAAATACGGTCAATATAGGGTTGTGCCGGGCCTTTAATCAAGGTCTGGCGCTCACCACGGACGATTTTGTGATCGATCTGGCCGCCGACGACGTGCTGATGCCCAACCGCGTGGCCCGGCAGGTAGAGCGGTTTTTGTCATTGCCCCATTTCTATGGCGTGGTCTTCAGCAATGCCGCCCTGATTAATGAAAACGGGCAGGTATTGGGGCATCATTTTCCGCTCAATGCTGCCGGTCACTCCAGCGTAACGGTCCCTAGTGGCGACGTATTTAGTGCCGTTTTGGCCCAGTATTTCATCTGCACGCCCACTATGATGATGCGCCGCAGTATGCTCGACGAGTTGGGGGGCTACGATGAAGACCTCGCTTTTGAAGATTTTGACCTGTGGGTGCGCTCATCGCGGCAGTACCGATACGCGTACATCGACGAAGTATTGACCCAAAAACGCCGCCTGCCCCATTCGCTGGGCCAGCAAATAAGTCGGCCCGAAAACGCCCTGCTGGAGTCGACGTTGCGCGTATGCTACAAAGCAAAAATCCTCTGCCAAACCCCCGACGAACGGCATATATTAGCCAACCGGATTCGGCAGTTTATCCGCAAATGCTTCTACGCCGAGCAGCACGAACTAGCCAATAAATTCGGTCGACTCCTGCGCGAAATCGAAACGCCGGATCTTGTTACTCGTCTGATTATCAGGCTTGGACACCTTCATTTACCCATCAACGGCATCTACCGGTACTACCTCACCCGCCGCGCGTTTAGAGCCGACCTGCGGTTGGAAATGAAAAGCGTTTAAGGTTTATCTAAAGTTTAAAGTTGGACCTCAATGGGCATTTTTGTGCTGCTGAAACGCAACGTTAAACCTTAGACGTTAAACCTTAAACGCTTTTCCTATGCCCGCTGAACTCATTAAGCTTTATCCTGAAAATCCTGACCCGAATCGGGTGCGTGAGGTGGCGCGTGCGCTGCGCGCGGGGGCGCTGGTGATTTACCCGACCGATACCATCTATGGCCTCGGCTGCGACATTCATAATGCCCGTTCGGTAGAGCGCGTGGCCCGAATCAAGGGTATTAAACCGCAGAAGAACGATTTTTCATTCATTTGTTACGACCTCAGCCACATCACCGATTATGCGCGGGTAAGTAACTCGGCTTTTAAGCTGATGAAACGGCTGCTGCCGGGTCCGTATACATTCATCCTCGATGCAACAAATAACGTGCCTAAGTTGCTGAACACCAACAAAAAAACGGTAGGTATTCGGGTTCCCGACAACAGTATTCCCCGGCAACTGGTCCGGGAACTGGGCAACCCAATCATCACGACTACCCTCCGCGACGAAACGCCCGACACCGTGGCCTACAGCACGGACCCCGAACTAATTTTCGAGAAATATTACCACGACGTCGATATCATCATCGACGGGGGCATTGGCGGTTATGAACCGTCTACGGTAGTGGATGCTACCACCGACGAGTTTAGGGTGGTGCGGCAGGGGCTGGGAGCGGTTGATTGGGATTAAATCTTTTCCCAACTTGAGACGTACTCCGCTTTGACGCCGTTTTTCATGAAAAATACCGTTCTGCTGTTCATTTTTAGTGCAATTAGTCTGGCTTCCTGCGCCCAAAATGGGTCACCTGACAAGAATTTTTTCACAAAGCCGTATCTCCAAATCGGCCACCACCCCTCCCCTACGTCGCTCCAGTTGCGCTGGCACACAACCGATACCGATGCCGATTGGGCCGTCGAGTACCGCGCCGCTCGTACTGAATCCTGGGCTAAAACGGCAACGCCTACCCACCGCCGCGTAACCGTCGGGGGCACCAGGTCACACCGGATTTATGACGCCGCGATGACCAGTCTCACCCCCGGCACCCCGTTCGATTATCGGGTGCTGAAAGCCGGGAACGTTGTTTTTTCGGCAACGGGCCATGCGCCTAAAGCCGCTGACCAACCCTACCGGTTCGTAGCCTTCGCCGACATCGGGGCCGAAACAGCCGATCAAAAAAGACTGGCTTACCGGGCCTATGAAGCCAATTCCGATTTGGTGGTCGTGCCCGGCGACATTGTGTATGACTACGGCCTGGTGTCGGAATACCGAACCAAATTCTGGCCCATCTATAATGCCGACAAAGCCGACAAACACGGTGCGCCCCTGCTCCGGTCGGTGGCGATGGTGACGGCGCCCGGCAACCACGACACCGAGACCCGCAACCTGAACGATAAACCCGATGCGCTGGCCTACTATTACTACTGGAATCAGCCGCTCAATGGCCCGCTAGGTCGTGAAGGCGGGCCATTGGTGCCAGCGTTGACCGCCACAAAGCGCAACCGCGCGGCATTTATGCAGGCGGCTGGCGGGGCTTATCCCCGTATGACCAACTACTCGTTCGACTATGGCAACGCGCACTGGACCATAATCGACTCGAACCCCTACGTCGATTTCACCGATTCTACGTTGATAAACTGGGTAAAAAACGATCTGGCAGCGGCGCAGGGGGCTACCTGGCGGTTTGTGATGTACCACCACCCCGGCTTCAGTTCATCGCGCACCCATTTCGAACAGCAGCACATGCGGCTCCTGAGTCCGTTGTTTGAAGCCGGCAAGGTGGACGTGGTCTTCAACGGGCACGTACACAACTACCAACGCACGTTTCCGCTGCGGTTTACACCCGACAACAACGGCGTACAATTGGTGGCAGGCATGGGCAACCGAATGATGCATGGCCGGGCTGTAAACGGCCAATGGACGCTCGACAAGGCATTCGATGGAAAAACCAATACCCGACCCGACGGCATCGTTTACCTCATCACCGGCGCGGGTGGCCAACTGCTCTACGACCCCGACCAAACCGATGCCCCCGCTTCCTACCAGCCGTTTACGAGCAAATTTATCTCGAACATTAACTCATTGACCGTAGCTGACATTGACGGCAAATCACTGACAATCAGGCAACTGGACGTAAACGGCAACGAGATCGATTCGTTTACCATTACGAAATAGTTGCCACTGAACTGGTCAATAGCTGCCGGGGTTAGTTGATGAGTACGGTTTCACTCTATCACGTCATGACCTGTTTCTTTTCGCCCAAGATCGGTTGCTTATTCCTGTTATTGCTCAATATCACTGGCTCGTCGTTCGGCTGGAACAAGGCCACCCACATGGCCATTGGGGCCATTGCCTACCGCGACATGCAGGCCAAATCGCCCCGGCGGCTGGCGCGGGTGCTGGCCATGTTGCGGCAACACCCCGACGTCAACACCCGCTGGGCACCCATGCTCCGCGATTCGACGCTGACCGAAAATGAGAAAAATGAGTCCCTGTTCATGCTCGCGGCCCGTTGGCCCGACGATATTCGGGGGCAGAACAACCCGAACGACCACCCCACCTGGCACTACATCAACTACGTGTATAACCCGGCACAGGGCACAGCCCGCACCGATACGACGCTGGCCACGGGCGAAAACATCCTGCAAGCCTTTGCCCTGAACCGGCAGATTCTGACCAGCAATGCCCCCGACAGCACCAAGGCCATTGCCCTCTGCTGGCTCTTTCACCTCACCGGCGACGTACACATGCCCCTGCACACGGCGGCCCTCATCAGCCCGCAATTTCCCGATGGCGACCGGGGCGGTAATCTCTTTAAAATTAAAGTCAGCATGAGCAACCCCACGTTGAACCTCCACGCCTTTTGGGACGGGATGCTGCTGGGCACCGACACCTACCGCGCCGCCGACCAGTTGGCGGTGCAACTCGCGCAGGCCCACACACGGCGGCAGGTGCCCCACCGGCGCAGTCAGGATATTGGCGAATGGTCGCGGGAGAGCTTTGAGCTGGCGCGGAATATGGCTTATAAACAGGGCACCCTCACGGCAGGCACCGGCAACGACGGCGTGATGCTGCCCACCGATTATATCCCTACCGTAAAGCCCGTTGCCGAACAGCAGGTAGCCTTTTCGGGGCACCGGCTCTTCCAGGTACTGAAGCAGGATGTACCAAAGCGGTAGGAAAAAGGAAAGCAAGGGCACTTCGGCCTGCTATACCATGGCCGACTGACTCACCCCGGCTACCTTCGCGAAATCGGCCCAAAACGATGGGTATGATTTGGCGACCACGCCGGGTTCATCAATAATGACCGGACGAAGCAGGGCTATCGGCGCAAAAGCCATGGCCATCCGGTGGTCGTCATACGTATCAATCCGAACAGGTTCACTGTCAGATTGTTGCGTGACGGAACGAACCTCATAGCGGGCATTTGTTTCCACTTCCACCATGTCGGCCCCGAACTTGCGGAGCTCGGTCTGGATGGCCAGCACGCGGTCGGTTTCCTTAATTTTCAGGCTTTCGATGCCTGTAAACGTGGCAGGAATGCCCTTGAAGGCGCAGCAAACAGCTACCGTCTGGGCCAGGTCGGGGCAGTGGGTGAAATCGACTTCGATGTGGTCAGCGGCGGGCTTTTTGGTAAGCCGGAAACCCCGACCCGTATACGTTGCCTGCACCCCCAGCTGGTCCATGATGCCCACAATGGCGCTGTCGCCCTGGAGCGATTCCTGTTTCAAGCCCAGCAACTCAATGTCGGCATCGGCCGCCAGGGCCACCACGCTAAACCAATAGCTCGCCCCCGACCAGTCCGATTCAATGGCGTAGGTGGCAGGCTGGTATATTCCGGCGGGGATATGAATGGTCTGGGCGGTCCAGTCGGCTTGGGGTTGCACACCAAACGCGGCCATCTGTTGCAGCGTCATGGTCATGTAGGGCACCGACCCCAGCGCCCCCGTCAGGTACAGCGTAAGGCCGTTGGGCAAGTAGGGTGCCAGCATGGCCAGCGCCGAAATATACTGGCTACTCACGTTCCCCCGGATGCTCAGTTCAGCCACGCCCGTTGACCGAAAACCGCGCGTCTGAATGGGTGGATACCCTTCTTTCCCTAAATAAGCCACATCGGCCCCCAGCGTACGGAGTGCATCGACAAGCAGGCCGATTGGGCGTTCGCACATGCGGGGAGTGCCGGTCATGGTTTTAGTTTGGCCGGTGAGGGCAAAGTACGCCGTCAGAAACCGCATGGTCGTGCCCGCGTCGAGCACGTCGGCGGTGGGGTCGTTGGCGCGGAGCAGGCGGATCATAGTCTGCGTGTCGCGGGCCGAGGCCAGGTTCTGGAGGTCGCAGCGAAAGCCCGTCAGCGCGTCGATGATCAGGGCGCGGTTGCTTTCGCTTTTCGACGAGGCAAGGGCAATGGTGGCCCGAACGGGCTGGGTGGGGGGAGTCAGCAAAACGGCATTCATGCCGCAAAACAACGCAATTTCGCTCAACTGTCAGCAGTACCGTCGGCTTGTGGGGGGCGTGGCAACTGAGCGATGTTAAGCCAGAACTGCTCTAACTGCTGCACAGCGCGGAGTAAATCGGCGTATTGGTGCGGCTTGGTGATAAACGAATTGGCTCCCAATTCGTAGGCCTTTTGCACGTCACTCTGTTGGTTCGACGTGGTCAGAATCACCACGGGCAGGGTTTGGTAGGCGGCCTGATTGCGGAGTTGCACCAGCGTCTGGAACCCGTCCAGAATGGGCATGTTCAGGTCGAGCAATGCCATGGCAGGTGGCTCATTTTCTTTGGTTAGCTGCTTGAGCAGTTGCTCGCCGTTTCCAAAAAATTTGAGTTGGCAACCCAGGCCAGTCGATGCAAACGCGGTTTGTAACAGAAACTGGTCGTCTTCGTCATCGTCAGCAATGTAGATGGTATGTGGGGTCATAGTGAGTGCATATGGTGCGCAAATGTCCCACTATTAGCTAAAAAATCAACGGCATCGTCAAAGAAACTCAGCAGTGGCACCACCGTCGTCTGTTCAGCGTGTCCAGAGGATTTTTAGCTTGTTGCGCTCACCCACGGCATAAGAACGGTGCGAGAAGGCATAGCAAATGCCGCCGCCCAGGGCCAGAAAACCAGCCGGTACCAGGTTTCGATGGTCTAAACGGACGGCGAACTTATTGTTATCGTCGCGGCCATTGACAAAATCGGCGACCAGATACACCACGGCGGCCACGGGCAGGATATACGCCGCCTGACTCACAAATGGAATACGCCGGTTGAAATACACCCGCCGCACGTCGGCCACGGCAAACGAAAGCGCCTGGGGCTGTTCGTAGAGTTCATTCTGAAAGGCAATGGTAAACGACGTGTCGTTGACCGCCGTCAGCGGCGACCGGTAGTGCGTTTTGTCCGTTCTGTTTTTGAACGAAATTAATTCGCCGGGGAAAATACGATACCGCCGAAACCGGCCCATCAGGCCCGTCACGTCGAGGGTCAGGTAGCGTCTTTTCATCATGGCCCGTTTGGTCGAATCGGTAATGGGCAGGCCCTGCGCGTCAGTGACGGGCCGTTGCTGAGCGGGTTGATCACCGATGCGGTTGGGCGGCTCGGCAAGTTGCACACCCGGCACCGTACCCGGCTGCGCCAGGCCTACTAGTGCCCCGCAGCTTAGCACCCACCCCAGCATTAACGTAAGTCCAGTTTTCATATACACACCGTTATAGGCCCATAACCCCAAGCCGTCAGGAAAGGTTGGAAGTAGGGAACCCCTACTTCCCGCTCACGCCACCCGACACGATCAGTTTCATAACGTCGGCGCTGGGCATATTGAGGAGTTTAACGTTTTCGGCGGGAACGATATAGAGTTCGCCCGAGAAAGCGTAGGAATGGGGCAGGTAAACCATAATGGCGTCGGTAAGGCCGAGGCGCGACAGGTCGGTTTGGGTGATGAACCCAATCTTGCGGATACCCGATTCTTTGTTCATCATAACCAGCACGGGCTGATTGAATTTCTTCTTATCGCCAACAAACGCCGAGATCAGGTCTTTGACAGAAAAATAGATCAGACTCACCAGCGGTAACCGCAAAATAGCCCGCTCGACCAGTCCGGCAAATGACCGGGGTAACACCGTGGAAATCAGCACGCCCGACCCCAGGATAATGCCGAACATGACCAGAAACCCAATGCCAGGCATGTCGATAGGCACCAGCCCGTCGACCCAGACAAACACGCTGTAAATCACGTAGATAGTGAGCCCCAGCGGAGCCACGCCCAGCAAGCCCCGCCCGAAGTAGGTGATCAGGCGATTGATAATTTTTCTGTACACGGTGGTGAGTGGAAAGGGCAAAGATAAGTGGCAGTGGCTGACGTCTTATCTTTGCCTTCATGATTCATGCCAAGCCATTACGCTCGTTTACCGAGCATATTTTTAGGTCCATCGGATGCTCAGACGCCGATGCCCAACTTGCCGCTGATGTACTCATTTCTGCCGATTTGCGCGGCGTCGATTCGCACGGGGTAGCGCGGCTGCCGGGCTACGTGCGCCTATTTGATCACGGTCGCCTGAACCCCGCGCCCACCATCCGGGTGGTCCACGAAACCCCCTCAACCGCCGTAGTCGATGGTGACCGGGGGCTGGGATTGGTGGTGGGGCCGTGGGCCATGCGTGTGGCTATCGAAAAGGCCCGTATTGCCGGCACGGGCTGGGTGGCGGTGCGCAACTCGAACCACTTCGGCATTGCGGGCTACCATGCCCTGCTGGCCGTGGAACACGACATGATTGGGCAGGCCATGACCCATGCCGCGCCGCTGGTAGCGCCAACCTTTTCGCTCGACAAACTGCTGGGGACCAACCCCATTGCCGTGGCCATTCCCGCCGCCACCGAACCGCCGTTTCTGGCCGATTTCGCCTCGACCGCCGTGGCCTATGGGAAACTCGAAATCCTGCAGCGCAAGGGGCAACCCATCCCCGAAGGCTGGGCACAAGACGCTGATGGTCAACCTACTACCGATGCTAATGCCGTAAAAAATGGCGGGGCACTGTTGCCGCTGGGGTCCGACCGGGAGCACGGTAGCCACAAAGGGTACGGGTTGGGCGCCATCGTCGATATATTTTCGGGCGTGCTCTCCGGGGCCAATTACGGACCGTGGGTGCCACCCTTTGCCACGGCGGGTTTTATGCAGGCCAACGAGGACGTGGGCAGTGGAACGGGCCACTTTTTTGGGGCCATGCGCATCGATGCCTTCCGCCCCGCCGACGATTTCAAGAACCACATGGACATCTGGA
The DNA here is from genome assembly GCA_038230755.1 of Cytophagales bacterium. Classification (GTDB taxonomy): domain Bacteria; phylum Bacteroidota; class Bacteroidia; order Cytophagales; family Spirosomataceae; genus Fibrella. The sequence continues at coordinate 14,300 of JBBRMP010000077.1, forward strand.
TTCAGCGGTTCCGGTCGGCCAAAGCCATTGACGGTCAGCGCGTGCTCGTCCCCGGCGACCCGGAGCGCGCGATGGAGGCCGAACGCCGACAAACGGGTATTCCCGTCCACGAAACGGTGATCAAAAGCCTGGAAGAATTGGGCGAACGGTTCGGCGTGAAATTATAGGGATCCGGGGTATTTCTGGTCAAATCTGCCTTTGGAAAGAGACACCCTTTTCATCGCTTCCACATTCGTTATGAAACACATCCTTCCCCTTCTAGTCGCCTGCCTGATTAGCCTCTCTTCGCTGGGGCAGCGCACATTCACCAATCCACTGAAGCCGGGCGGGCCAGACCCGTGGGTGCTGCAAACGGGCGGCTGGTATTACTACATGAACACCACCGGGCGCGACCTCACCCTCTGGCGTACCCACAACCTGGCCGACCTCGGCACCGCCGAAAAAAAGATCATTTTCACGCCGCCCACCGGCACGGGCTATGCCAAAGAAATCTGGGCACCAGAGATTCATCGCCTCGACAATAAATTTTACGTCTACTTCGCTGCCGACTCGGCTAGGAACCTGAGCCACCGCATCTGGGTGATCGAAAACACCGCCGCTGACCCCTTCACGGGCACCTGGACGGTGAAAGGCAAAATCGGCGACCGCAACGACCATTGGGCCATCGACCTGTCGGTGTTCGATTTTCGGGGAAAACGCTACGCCGTCTGGTCGGGCTGGGAAGGGAGCAAAAATGGGCAACAGGACATTTTCATTAGCCAGATGACCAACCCCTGGACACTGAAAAGAGGCAAGCGCGTGAAGATTTCGTCGCCGACCTACGAATGGGAACAGCACGGCGAGATGTCGGCGGAGGGGGTAAAAAACGGAGAGCCGGTACGGATTCTGGTGAACGAAGGCCCGGAACCGTTGCAACACGACGGGCGGCTGTTTGTGGTCTATTCGGCTAACGCCTGCTGGCTCGACTATTGCCTCGGCCTGCTTACGTATAAAGGAAAGGGGAGTTTATTGAACGCCAAAAACTGGACCAAATCACCCACCCCGGTGTTCACGCAAGCCCCTGAAAATGGGGTATTTGCGCCCGGCCACGGTGGCTTTTTCGTGGACGGTAAAGGCCAGGACTGGATGATCTACCACGCCAACCCCACCAGCACCGACGGCTGTGGCAACAAACGTGCCCCGCACATTCAGCCCTTCACCTGGAACGCCGACGGATCGCCCAATTTCGGCAGACCGATGGCAAAAGTACCCATGGCCGCACCGTCAGACTAACTCCCATGATAACATTTTCGCCCTGTCATACGTATGTATGGTATGACTCAACGCACCATCCTCACACTGGGAGCCAGCCTGATTTCGGCGGCGACCCTGTTTACGCAGTGTACCAAAAAACCAGAACCCGACGCCGTAGCCCTGCACCTCTACACCGCCCGGCACATGGCCGATTCACTCGGCATCGACACCACCCGCTATGCTTCGGCAGGTGCCGAAACGCTGGAGAAGCTACTCACCGAGATCAAATACGGCCACAAACCCACCGACCAGTCGTTTAGCAAACTGCCCGAAAAGCTGGATACGGCCCTGATTGGCTCGGCCATGCGAGCGACAGACCCAATGGCGGCACTACAGGCGAAGACTCCCGCGTTTGCACCTTATCAGGCGCTACTAACGCAATACCGTCAGGTGCGAGAAACGGCCTCGCCCAACCAGTTGCGCGAGATTGAGCAGACGCTGAATTTTTACCGGTACCTAACCCGGTTCGAAGGGGATAAATTCATCGTGGTCAATATTCCCGCCGCCCGATTGGCCGTGTTCGACCGGGCTGGTAATCGTGAATTGCCGATGGCCGTCATTGTGGGTAAAGCCGCCAAGGCCACGCCACGCTTCAACTGCTACCTGACTGATATTGTGGCCTACCCCTACTGGAATGTGCCACAGAGCATTGCCATGAAGGAAATTGTGCCGAAAGTGAGGGCGAACGCCAGCTACCTCGACAGTCAGAATATGGAAGTCCTGAATGCCCGCGACCAGCCCGTCGATCCTGAATCCATTGACTGGGCGAGCGTGTCGGCGTCGAATTTTCCGTACCGGTTTCGGCAAACGTCGGGCTGTCATAATTCGCTGGGGCTGATCAAATTCGTCCTTAACGGCCCGCCTGCCATCTATTTTCACGACACCAACGCCCGCCAACTCTTCGACCAAACCACCGACCATTGGCGCAGTCACGGCTGTGTACGGGTAGAAAAGCCCGTTGAACTGGCCAATTTCGTGCTGGGGGCCACCAAATTCGATCAGGGATTTTACGACCGCTGCCTCACCGACCAAACGCCGTCGACCTTCAAACTACCCAAACCATTCCCCGTCTTCGTCACCTACAACCTTGCCGACGTCGATGAAACGGGTAAACTCGTGTATTACAAAGACGTGTATGGGAATCAAGTCGCAAGTCGTTGATTTACGACTCCTTACAAAACACTGACCGCTTCAGATATTGCTGATCGGGGGAGTAAATAAACAGGCACGAGCCACCCGAAATGGCCCGGACAATGGGCGAACATTCGGCAGTAGACACAGCGGGGCAACCCTGACTGCGACCCAACCGGCCCGTTTGGCGGATAGTGGATTCGCTCACGTAGGCGGCTCCGTGCATGACGATGGCGCGGGCAAAGGCGTTGTCGTTGATGCCCTTTTCCAGCCCCTGTAACTGCATGGAGAGGCCATGCTTGCCCTGGTACAGCCCCAGCGTTTTGTAAAAACCCAGGCTCGACTGAAACGACGAATTGGCGTTGGAAAACCGCTTCGCCAGGAGTTCACCCGAATTGCGGCCGTGGGCCACGTAGGTGTGAAACAGTAATTTTTCTTTCGCTAAGTCAATGATATACAGTCGCTTATGGCTCGACGGTTGGCTCATATCCACAATCGACAGCAGCAGCTTAGCCCCGGCTACCTGTTGCATACCCCGGATGGCCAGCGCAAACACGTCGCGGCCCAGGCCCGACGAAGCCAGGTCAAGCTGATCGTAAAGATGGGAAAATGGGAGCGTTGATGGCGGGACCACGCAATGCACGGTGGCGGTGGTGATGGGGGCTTTCGGGGTCTTTGCTGAACTGGTCAGGCCAAGGCAACACAGCGACAACGCGGCGATCAACACTCGATTCATGCAGACGGAAGTTTTCGTTGGTATCGGAAATGGGCTAACGAATAGTCTACTAATTTGATTCGGTAAAGGGCGTTAAAAAGGGGTTAGCCGTTTAGCGGACGGCCAGTTTAGCGGACGGAGCCGCCCGCTAAACTGGCTACTGACTGGCCAGCAACTTCGGCACGGGGTTCACAAACGTCGATTGGGTCAGGTAGCGCTTGTCGGGATAGTAAACAAAAAGCGTAGCGCCGCCTTCTACGGCCTCGATAATGGGGGTGCAGAGCTTGTTGGGCACGGCCGGACAACCCTGACTACGACCCAGCATACCGGTGCGGCGGATGGTGTCTTCGCAGACGTAATCGGCCCCGTGCAGCACAATGTTACGGGCAAAGACGTGGTCATTGATGCCCGGTTCCAGCCCCTTCAACTTCATCGACCAGCCATGTTTACCCCAATACCGACCCATGGCCCGGTAGAAGCCCAGGCTCGACTGCATGGATGAACCGTCGTTGGAAAACCGACTTGGCCTTAACGCACCCGACCCCTGCCCGTGGGCCACGTAGGTGTTGAAGAGCAGCTTTCGATGGGCCAGATCAATCACGTACAGCCGCTTGTGAGTCGACGGTAGGCTCATATCGGCCACCAGCAATACGGGCTTTGGCTTTGGCACGTACTTCATCCCGCCCAATGCCAGTTCATACGCCGCCCGCGACAGGCCGCTGTCTTCGAGCAGCAGGTCATCATAAACATGATAGAGCGGGTTGGCCAACGTTGTGCAGGTACGTACGCGTGACGTGGACACTGTAAGCCGCCGGGACGAGGCCCCCAGACACAGCAACGCCAGCGTACAGAGAAGAAGTTTACCCATAGGAATATGACGAAAGACAGTCCGGTGAGTGACGTTGGTCATAAAATTACTGGACAGCTACTGAACAAGCAACCAGTATCTGATTGTCAACCTTAAACAGGATGGGTTTGCTACCTATCGGCGGTTTAGATCAGGACTGTCATGGGAAATACCGGGCCATATTCGTCGGGGCTATAAAACCGCCAGAAAAACTCGATGTCGCGCACGGCATCGACCCTGGAGAGGCTAATGGGAAACCGGAAGTTGCGCGTACCGTAGGTGTCGAGCAGGTAACGACCCAGCCACGGGTTCATGCTAACGGCTATGTATTCAAACAATTCCCGGCGCTGTTTGTCGGTGGGTGCCGCCGCCGTCAACAGGTCGATAGCGTCTGTTTTAACGTTAGGGGAAATCATACTCCCGATCCCTGACCGGTAGAACAACCCAATATCGGCGGCTTTCCGAAACTGAGTCGGCAATGATTGCTGACCCGTAAGTCGGTCACGCTTCTGGTCTAAGCGGGACTGTGCATCAGGCGGCAACACCACGTCGCGCATGACCTTTGGCCGCTTATCGTTGCTGTACTTCATCAGCGCATCCATTGCGGTAAAGTAGTCTTTTTCGTTTTTGAAGATGACCAGCGGTTGACCAAAAAAGGCCAAAAAAGCCTGTTCCTGCTCCCCTTCGCCCTCCCGTACTTTAGCCAGGTCGGCCTCATCATATAACCATGCCTGCGACACTATTTCGGCCTCATACTTAGTCCGTTGCGCCTCAGTGGCAGGTATGGCAGCCAAGATACCCGACAGCCACCAGTCGGTTTGCCATTGACGTAAACTCATCATAAACATATCTTTACGCGTCTCTCCCGCCAGTGGTTTGCCATTATGCAGCGAATCGCGCCGAACCCGATAAAGGCGGCGGGTTCGTAGGTGCCGGAACTGGTAGTACGTTTTGTCGGCCTCGCTCACCAGGTCAAAATTGCCCATATGCACAAACTGCGTCTGCCGAATGGCGTCTTTAACGGCGGGCGAACAACGGGCCACGTCGGCAAACCACTCTGCCGCGTTGAGGGCCGAAAACGACGAACGGACGCTGAACGCATAGGGTTCTGCCGTCATATAAGCCAGTTTTCCGGCGTATTCGGGCGAGGCTTTCGTCCCGTTTTCTAGCTGCGCCGCCAGCAGTTTCGGCCCCAGTTCGGTGCCCAGCAGGTATGACTGACTACCGAACCAGTTCAGTTTTTCTTTCAGCGAAAAGAAATTGTCGGTAGCCCGCACGGTCAGGTAGGTGTCATAGAAAACCGTAGCGGGCGCATTGTCAATGGCGTCCTCCAGCAGTTCGAACGCCGCCTGCGCCAGCTCCATAATGTAGGGATGGTCGGGGGCACAAGTCAGGTCTTCGGCGGTGTTGGCGGTAAATTTCCAGATCAAAAACGCCAGATCGGCCTCGTTGATGTAGTCGGTATCGTAATCGACGAGGTCATAAAAAGGTAGCGGGTAGCCATAAAGCGTCTGATTATGTTGCACAAAAGCACTCCAGATGCCTATTTCGCTGGTGAAATCCTCGAAATAGCCACCGAGCATACTGGTCAGGCTGATAAGGTCGTCGTGGTCCAGTCCATTTTCAGAAAACCAGTCCTCATGGTCGAGCAGTACATCATACAGATCACGGCAGCGTTGCACATAAAACGTGTCGTAAGGCGACAGCGACTTATAAGGCCGGGTTTTAAGCCAGTCGGTGGGGGAATAGGTACGTGATGATAATTTCATGGGCGAACGTGATCAATAAGCACCAAAAATAGTCCAAACAACACCACTGTGGTCCTACATCAATTGATGCCGGGCCATGCACTCGAACAGCCAATGCAACTCGACCATGATTTCCCCGTCCACCAGTACATCGGCGGGGCGTATGGCGGGTGTCAGATCATCAGGGAAATTGGGCAGCGAATGGACACTGATTTTACCTGATTTAGCAGCCAAAATTTACTCGGCTGTACTAAGCACAACAAGCCCCTTCCTGACACGAAAAGGGGGCTTTTTCTGTTATTTAGATACGAACAGAAACAACAAAAACAGCGCAACATGGAATCGTCTAAACTGCTTGATTTGATGCCTCCGACCACCACCGTTGCATCATTGGGCAAATACCGTAAGGCTAACGGCCCCGCTACGGCAGCACTACTCATTCAAATTGCGGCTGAACTGCTGGAGACATCCCCCTCCCTCCGCAAGCGCATGGGCATCACCCTCAGCGACCTCGCCGCCGCCGACAAAGTCCGCAGAGAATTAGCCCGCAAAACGGCTGTAGCTTAGGTGTATACTGTAGATTGACGGATCTCATTGTTGTCCATAAAAGCAAAATCCTGACAATAGCTTGTCAGGATTTTTGGTACTACCGTAGCTCAATACAATATCATTAGTGGGTTAAGGAAACACTGATTCCCTTTTTCGTCAAGTACGCGCCGATGTTGAACGAATGCCCGTCCATGATGTCGACGTCTTTGTTCCAATTCACGGTTTCGATGTGTTCAGGGGTGGCAATGATAACGACCTGGGCATCGGTCAAAATCCATATGAGTTTCTGAACGCCAAAGTTGAAGAGCTTCTGGGTCTTTTTATAGATATACCCCGACTCAGTCATGTCTGTTGTATCGGCCTCCACATCAATCTCAATAGCGACTTGGGGCGGCACATCGGCGTACTTTTTCGATATTTTGGCGGGCGTCAGCACAGCCTGATCGTAGATAGCCACGTCGTTGGCGAGGTTATTTCGGTGGTCAATGTGCACGCCCGGCTCGCCCGTCAGCACGAAGTACTTGTCTTCATCCAGAAAGGTGAACACGATCTTCATAATGTGCGCTACGATAACGGACTGCAAGGTGCTGGCCCACCTAATTTCGTCGATTGTTTTTTTACCAGACAGCACGTCACGATAGCCTTTTCGATAGATAGGCTTTCCATCCATGATTTCGTAAATCAGGGCATCGGGAACACGCTTCCGGGGCTTGGGTGACGGTTTCCGGGGACTATCGAGTGCAACCATAGTGATAGATCGTTGACTTAAAAAAACAAAAAAGTCCCAAATCGCAATGACTTAGGACTCTCTTATTTTTTGCTCCCGAAGCTGGGCTCGAACCAGCGACCCTCTGATTAACAGTCATAAGGTATGTATTTTCTCCGTTTATAATGTTTTGCCATATATTCCTTAATATACTGTCTAATAAGCATTTGATGTTGAGATGAGTTCAGTCTTTTATTGGTATTTATGGTCTGTTTATTACTTTTGTGGTGTCCCTTGTGGTGTCCCCAAATCGTATATAGACTATGCAAAAGGTAACTATCGCGTTCGTTTACGACCAGAAAAAAGTACAGGATGCTAACCTCGGCATCGTTAAGATACGAATCACATACCAGCGGGAAAAACGCTTCTTCACAACTGGAATAAAGACCTCAGTTGCGGATTGGCAACGACTTGACCGAATGCGGAGTGACTTGGATAATCGCATCAAGGATGATAGCTTCATTGCACTGCATAAGACTCTGTACGGTTATAGAGATGGTAAAAAGGGACGGGTTGAGGGGTGGCTGGATAAGGCTCGTAACGTAATTGATAAATTGGGGCCAAACTTTACGTTTGATGCCTTCAAGAGTGGTCTGGCAACTTATGGCCGCGACGAGCCAAGTCAGGCCCAGAATGAGGACGTAATTAAAGCCTTGTTGGCTAAGCAGGAAGCAATGGAAAGTCAGGACCGGGTCGGTACAGCAAGCTTGTACGGCCTTGTTGCAAAATCTTTGCTGCGTTTTGTAGCCCAACTTTCCGACAAGGAACGTCGTCATTTTGATTTGTCAGTGCAGCCTAAACAGCAACAGGTGGTTTTGTTGTTCAAGCACGTCACTGTTGATTTTCTGACCAAATACGAAGCGTGGATGCTGCGAGAGGGTAAGGCTTCGCAACGGCCTGGGGGTCCTGCCGAACCTGCTTCGTCAACAACGGTGGGAATCTATTGCAGGCATTTACGGGCCGTGTTCAATTTGGCGAAAGACAAAGGCTTTATCACCGACAAAGAATATCCATTTGGCCGAAATCGCTTCGTCATTCCGGCAGGGCGTACGCCCAAAAAGGCATTGTCAACTGCCGACTTAGAGAAAATCAAGACCCATCAGCCGGAACCTGACAGCAGTGAGCAACGGGCGCATGATCTTTGGCTATTTACGTACTACGGCAACGGTCTGAATATGGCCGACCTGTGCCGCCTACGTTGGCGAGATGTAGATCAAACGGCGAACTGCTTCTTCTTTGTCAGACAGAAAACGAAGAGAACGCGTAAGGGCGACAGTAACCCAATTCGGGTAGTCTTACGCCCTGAGACGTGGTCAGTGATCGAACGACTTGGAACTACGCGACGGGACTCCAACTCATATGTATTCCCCTTTCTTGATGGTTCGGAAACCGAAAAACGAGCCAAAGACAAAATTGCTCAGGTTGTGAAACAGACGAACAAATGGATGAACCGACTCGGCAAGAAGCTGGGCGTAGATGGTGATTTAGTCACCTATGCGGCCCGTCATAGTTTTGCGACTACGCTGCTCCGTAATGGTGCGCCGAGCCACCTGATAGGTACGCAGATAGGTCACTCCCAATCACGCTCGACAGAACACTACCTTGGCGATTTTGAGGATCAGGACATAAAGGCTTTCTTGAAAACCTTATGACGGAATTGACTCAACACGATGATAATAAGGGACTGTCCGAACAGTTCATGGCTCGGCTGCAATCGCCTTTAGAGTTGGCAGCCAGCCGTGTTCTAAAATGCATCCAGAATCCTCGTGAGGACGTCAAAAGTCAACAGATTCACAATTTCGAGGACGTCAAAAGTCAACAGATTCACAATTTCAAAGTTCAGTACATTCAGTACGTCAAGGCGCATTGTAGGCGACGACTGAGCGCAAGCCTTACGACGGATAGTGGGGCAATACCTTATGACCAAGTCAGCATAGTTCTACGAGATTGCCTGATTGATTTTTACACACGGGTATATGTTTCGCTGTCTGTCGATGAATTGGATTGCTTGAAAACCCGTTTAGTGATGTTTCCTGCCGGTCAGAA
>JBBRMP010000078.1:0-23267 GCA_038230755.1 Cytophagales bacterium
AAGTATCAGGAGGGCGAGGATCGCAAAGAAGAAAAACAGGCTGCGAATTTCGATTTGTTTGATCCTCCCTTATGAGTACTCTGCGGGCTATGCCCGCTCCTTTTTAACAAATCCACCTGCTTGGCAGGTGGTTGTTTAATCCTAACTGAATACTGTTTTGAATTTGGTATTCTTGCTTTACTAACAAGGGTGTTCGATAAGCGTATTCAATACCATCTTTGTCAAATTTGTGAAAATGCGGGGTTTTGATCTCCCTTTCGAGCAGTGGCACTGTCTCGTCTCTGCTATTGTAATGTGTAGCTCCATCAGCGTCAAATCTTAAAATTGGATACTCAAAAAGGCTTACGAAGACTTGAAATCCATAATCAACGAGTTGCGACTTCGCTTGGCGAACCGCCAATCTACCTTTAAAACTACGAATAAAATCAACCTTGACTTCTCCTGAAAGCCATTTTCTATGACTCCCTGAACCAGGCTTTAAAGAAATAAAGTTGTCAACCGAATATTTCAGGTTACTTATCAATTCCTTGTACAGCTTAAACTTCTCTTTAATCTTACGGTTGATCTTTGCCATAATTTTAACTACATCGATGTAAAAAACATTACAACTAGTCTACTGCTCGAATTCTGGTGATGGGTGCTGTTAAGCATTTCTATCGCTTTGAGATGTCTGTTGTATGTAATTTGAAGAAGGAAGTCTACATTGGGCTTGTGACATATTAAAGTACCCAAATCCTCAGAAATATAACAGATAGATAGTTAACCAGCATTATTTCTGTATGTACGTGGTCAATTAGCCTACCAACTAATCAGACAGACAAGAGGCGAGTTTGTCATCTTATTTTCAATTATTGACCGATAAGATTCTCAACCAGTCCTACACTTCCACATAGTCCATGTCTTTGTTGAACGTCTCTTCCTGAAAATGCAGGGCAAGCAGGGAGCAGGCCACGATGACGGCCCCGATGAGCAGGGCACCGTTGGTAAGGCCAATGGCGGGTTTCAGCAACACAAACAGCGAGGTAAGCGGCACGGTGGCCCCCCGCACAAAATTGGGCACTGACGTAGCCACCGTAGCGCGGAGGTTGGTGCCGAAGAGTTCGGCGGCCATCACGATGAAGAGCGTCCAGTAGCCGTTGCAGAAACCCAAGCAGGCGCAGAGAATATAGAACGTCGTCGTTTGGTGAATAGGCATCAGCAGGTAGACTACCATCATGGTAAACGACAGCAACAGGAACACCCGGATGGCCTTTTTGCGGCTTTGCAGTCGCTGACTCAGCAGGCCACTCACTACGTCGCCGAGGGATTGGCCCGCGAAGGCCAGCATCACGGCTTTGCCCGCAACAATGGGCGTGGGCAGTCCGGCGTGCAGGCCAAACTCGGGCGAGAAGGTGATGAGGATGCCTACCACGAACCAGAGCGGTATGCCCACCACAATGGCGAGGACGTATTTGCGAAAGCGGTCGGGGTTGGTGAGCAGGCTCATGAAGTTGCCTCGCTCAATGTTTCTGGCTTTAAGGTGTTCATAAAGGCCTGATTCAAAGACGTTAACGCGCAAAACGAGCAGCATCAGGCCCAGCCCGCCTCCCACAAAATACGACATCCGCCAAGCGAACAGATCGGCCACGAAGTAAGCCAGGATGCCCCCCAGCACTCCCATTGTGGCCACCAGCACCGAGCCGTAGCCGCGCAGGTGCCGGGGCAGAATCTCGGCCACGAGCGTGATGCCCGCCCCCAGTTCGCCCGCCAGACCGATGCCCGCCACGAACCGCAACACGGCATACTGAGTTGTATTCGTGACCATGCCGTTGGCGATGTTGGCAAGCGAATAGAGCAATATCGACCCAAATAGCACCGACAGTCGCCCGCGTTTGTCGCCCAGGATGCCCCACAGAATACCGCCAATGAGCAGCCCGATTAGTTGCAGGTTGAGCAGAAAAACGCCTTCGGGCAGCAGCCGGTCGCCACTGATGCCCAGTGATTTCAGACTTGGCACCCGCACGACACTGAACAGAAACAGGTCGTACATATCGACGAAATAGCCCAGCGCCGCCACCAGAACGGGCAGTTGCAACAGGTGCTGTAGGGGAGATTTTGGGGGCATGTGAAGGGAGTTTACAGTTTTCAGTTTAAGGAAGTTTTCAGTTTTGCTGACGCGGGACCGCCTCGCCTTTACGCCCGCGTCAGCAAAACTGAAGACTGAAGACTGTAAACTGAAAACTTCTTTTACACCATTGTCGGCACGAGGTAAGGTGCTCTGTATTTACGGGTTAGCATGGCGTTGGCTTCTTTGTCGCCGACGAACATTTCCTTTTGCGGGTCGAAGTCGAGGGTGCGGCCCAGGCGGTAGGCGATGTTGCCCAGGTGGGCCAGGGCGGCGGCTTTGTAGGCCGTTTCTACGGGTCCGTTCAGCAGCTTCTTGTCTTTGGCCCGCACCGCGTCGACGAAGTTTTTGTAGTGGTCGCCACCAGCGTTGCGGGCGGGGCCGGGTTCTCGGTTGCGGCCTAGGTAGGTCTTGTAGTCCGAATAGCCGTTGATGACCATGTAGCCCTTGTCGCCGTAGAACAGGTTGCCGACTTCCACACCGTCTTCCTTGTTGGTCATCCAGGGACGTACCTCAAACTCGATGATTTTGCCCTGTTTGGGGTAATGGTACGTCGAGGTGAGTACTTCGGGTGTTTCCTTACAGTCGTTCCACAAAAATTTGCCCCCCGCCGACGTGATTTTTTCGGGCAAACCAACGTCCAGCCCCCACATGCAGAGGTCGGTTTCGTGAATACCCTGATTGCCAATGTCGCCGTTGCCATAGTCCCAAAACCAGTGCCAGTTGTAGTGGACGTAGTTTTTGCTGAACTCCCGCGCCTGCGCCGGGCCTTGCCACAGATCCCAGTTCAGCCCCTGCGGCACGGGCGAATTGCCCAGATTGCCAATGTCGGCCCGCCATTTATAGACCGTTCCACGGGCCATGTACACCTTGCCGATAAGCCCGTCGCGGAGGTGCTGAATGGCCTCCTGAATGGCCACTGAACTCCGCAATTGTACACCGTGCTGCACAATGCGGTTGTATTTGGTGGCAGCTTCCACCAGCTTCCGCCCCTCGAACAGGTTGTGGCAGGCGGGTTTTTCCACATACACATCCTTGCCCGCCTGACAGGCCCAGATAGCCGCCAGCGCGTGCCAGTGGTTGGGCGTGGCAATGCTCACGGCGTCGATGTCTTTGTCGTCATACACCTTCCGAAGATCCTGCTCGCGTTTCACCTTCCGGTTCTGTTTCGCCTCAAACTCGGAGGCCGTTTTTTGCAGCACCACGTCGTCCACGTCGCAGAGGGTAGCCACCTCCACATTCTCCAGCTTCGAGAATCCGGCCATGTGGTCTTTGCCGCGCCCGTTGATGCCGATCACGGCCACGCGCAGCCGGTCATTGGCCCCGAATGCATGGGCCGGAATAATGGTCGGCAGGCCAAGGGCCGCCGTTCCCGCCGCAGCGGTCTGAATAAACTTACGTCGTGTAACAGGGATGTTTTTCATTGGTATTGAGGGAGTTAAGGGTGTATAATTAAAACCTACCTACTGTCAGGCCACCGTCAACCAGGAAGACCTGACCGGTGGAGTAGGGAAAACTGTTACTGGCAATGGCGGCGACGGCCCGGCCCACGTCATCGGGGAGGCCCCAGCGGGGTTGCAGGGTCAGGCCATTGGCAATCAGGGTATCATATTTGGTGGTTACGGCGGCGGTCATGTCGGTTTTGATGATGCCGGGGCGGACTTCATACACCGGAATGCCCGCCGCCCCCAGCCGCACCGCAAACAACTGGGTCAGCATACTTAGCCCTGCTTTAGAAACGCAATAGTCACCCCGATTTACCGACGCTACCGTGGCCGAAACCGACGAAATGGTGATGATACTGCATTGACAATCAGGATTTTCTGCTCTTTGCTGAAGCATCCAGTTGGCCGCTGCCTGCGTCAGAAAATAGGGTCCTTTCAAATTTATGTTCAGCACCTGATCGAAACTGGCCTCGGTGGCCTCAAGAAGGTCGGCCCGGAGGGTGGGGGCTATTCCGGCATTGTTGACCAGCACGTTCAACCGCCCAAAATGCGCCTTCACCTGTGCTAGTACCGCCGCCCGTTCGTCGGCATCGGCAATGCTGCCGGGGCAATACAGCACATCGGCACCCAACTCGCGCAAGGCATTCAGCACATCCGTAACCGCCGTTTCAGGGCGGATACCGTTGATGGCCAAATCGAAACCTGCGCGGGCGAGATGTTCGGCAATACCCAGCCCAATGCCCCGACTTCCACCCGTGATCAGGGCCACAGGGCGGCGATCCGTCGGTGTCATAGCGTTTGTTTGATGGCTTTCAACTGTTCGGCTTCGGGTAGTTTTTTATACAATGGATCGAGTGGGTAACAGCCTGACAGCAAGCCGTTTCGGGGCGCGGTGGTGCAGTCGGAAAACGTGCGGCAAATGAGGTTACGCGTCAACGCCTGACCAGTAGCCATGTCGGCGGGCATGGTGGGGTAGGAGAGCACCATGCGCCCAAACCCTATGCTGTCGGCCATGCCGGTGCGGAGTACATACTGGGCCACGTTGGGTAGCCATTCCTGCAAATACGAGTACCCCGACCCAATGATGACCAGTTCGGGAAACGCCTTTTTCAGTTCGGCGGTCACGTCGATTTGGCGCTTTACGCCTAGCAACGGGTCTTCGGGCGGTAGGTAGCCGTCAGACGGGGGGAACAGGGCCGGGCGCATCAGGTGCGGATTGTAATAGGGACTACCCCCCGTAATGCAAATCAATTGAATACCAAGCGATTGTGCTAGCCCGAGAAATGCTTTTGGCTCATCTAGGTCAAGATCAAGCCCCGTTTCGGACCCGCCAAATGCGAACGGATAGGCCCCGGTTTGTTCGGGTTCACCCACGTCGGCGAGGCCTTTTTTAAACGGTAATAAATCAAACGCACTGAGCCGGATGCCCATCTCCAGCCCCGGCGCGGCCTGCCGGATGCCCGCCACGATGTCGCGCAAAAACCGGGTCCGGTTCTCGAAACTGCCGCCGTACTTCCCTTCCCGGTTCACGGCGCTCAGAAACTCGTGGCCCAGGTAGCCATGGCAATGTTTGATGTCCACGAAATCGTAACCGGCCCGTTGCGCCAGCACCGCCGCCGCCACGTATTGGTCAATGATGGTGTCGATGGCCTCGTCGGTTAGGATCGGGTAGTCAGCATCCATGCCAAACCGGCTGTTCAGATACGGGTGAGCGTAGAGGATTTGCGACTCGAATTTTTTGTGGCTGTTGGGTTTGCAAAACCGCCCCGAATGGGTGAGTTGCAGGCCAATAATAAGGTCGTCGGTACGGCCAAATTTAGCGGTATGTTTATCCAGTAAAAGCTGCCTGAGATCAACGAACTCATCGACGTTTTCGTCGTTAATAACCAGTTGGTTAGGGTTTGCTTTGCCCGCATGACAAACCGCCACGGCCTCACAACCGAAAAGCAGTTTAGCGCCACTTTCGGCAAATTTTACCCACCTGTTTCGGGTGAAATCCGTGGGTTTTCCGTCGGTGGTACCGTCCCAGCCTTCCATCGGCAAAATGCACAGACTGTTGCCAATGATCTTGCCCGATTTCAGGGGTATTGGCCGGTTGAACGGGCTTTCGTCGGGGGGCAGTAACGCGTCATCGAAAGGCAGGTCAATGGCGTTAGTTTTCAGGTGATTCGCTAAATCCGGGGGTGTTTTTAGCTGCGCCATCCGGGTAAATTTCGGTTTATACTTTCCGCTCATATGGATGGGGTAATCTGGTTGAAAAACGTGTAATACGGCCCGCCGTCGATGATGCGCTGCACGTACAATGCTGCCTCGCGGAGGTGATAATCGCCCCACATACTCGACTCGCCGTGGGGAATTTTGCTGCCTTCAGGTACGTAGTCCCAGCCGTTGGGCCGGTGGTAGATGGAGTGCAGCAACAGCCCCTGATGTTGCGGATCGGTACTCAGATACGGCTCATCGAGCAACGTATTCATCACCGTAAGTCCGGCTTGCCAGTATTGCTTGCCTTTACTAATTAACTCACGGTCAGCTACTTGGCCTGAATTTTCCCGACTCATGAGGTAATGTCCTAGCCGAAGAAGCCCCTGCGCCGCAATGGCCGCTGCCGAACTGTCGACGGGTTCGTGGTCGTTGAAGGGGTCGGCGGGGCGGCTGAGGTAATCGCCTAGTTTGTAGAGAGTCGGGGCGCCGGTGTCCCAATACGGAATACCGTCGGTGGGGGTGTTTCCGAGGTAAAAATCACAGGTAGCGCGGGCGGCTTTCAGCATCATGGCTTCGAGCGGTTCGCGCCCGCCGAGGCCGGTCAAGTCATGGTCAGGGATAATGGCTAACGCTTCGAGTTCTTCGGCGAACCCGCACATGGCCCAGGCCAGCCCGCGGGTCCAGGTGCTGAAACCGGTGTAGCCCTGCTGTGAATTGGGACAGCGGTATTGCCCGTCGTTGACGTTGAAAATGCTCTCGTGGGCCGTCCTTCCCCATGCATCATAGGTGTCGCGACCGTCGCCATAATACACCGAAAAATTGGCCGTGGCCCGGATGTGGCCTATCGCTCGCTCCAGCAAACCGATGCGCTTATCCCCTTCACACTGAAACGTATGGCCCAGTAAATGACTGACTATCAATGATCTGCACGACCGAATGGTGTCGACAAATAGCGAGTGCGGCCCGTTGAACGAATAGATAAATCCGGCAGGCGGTCCTGCGGCAGGCGATCTTGCCCCGCCGTTGCTGGTGGTTGTCCAGCGGTTAGCCTGCACGGCCCCCGAAATTTTGAGCGCCATCTCGTAAAAATTGGCTTCCCAGTCGTTGTGCGGCGTTTTGCCTTCGCGCATGAGCCGGAGCAGGTTGCCGTAGGTACTGACGTTGTTGAAGCCGTGGTCATGCACACCCACATGGCTCACATGAGGAGCCATCAATTCCAGCGTTTTGCGGCGACCCAATTCCAGAAATTCGGCCTCGCCGGTGGCATCGAACTGGAGAATAGCCGACCCAAACTGAAACCCCTGCGTCCATTCGGTCCAGCCGCGGGTGGTGTAGCGCCCCTGCATCGTGAACACCGGCGAGCCGTTGGCCGGGTCATATTGACTGTCAATAAGCCGGATTTTCTGGGCCGAAACCGCCCAGAAACGCTGAAGTTTGGAAGCTAAATCGGTGGGATAAAGCGGGGTGGTGGGTTGAACCATGCGGGGAAGGAAGGTCGTCAACGCTGTAAACCAGCCGCTTTGCCGTTTCTACCTTTCGGGTTGTAGTTAGGGTGAAGTGAATGTAGCGCAGGCTTCGCGAGGAAGCCTGCGCTACATTCACTTCACCGAAAACTGCTTCGGTGGCATCCGGTGGTGCGTGGCTTGCTCGTAACCATAGGTCAGCCGGATTAGGGTTGGTTCGTCGAATAAGCGACCCAGAAATTGAAGCCCGGCGGGCAAATTGCCCGTGGTGTAGCCCATCGGAATCGTGAACGCGGGAAGGCCGGTGGCGGGCGCAACGAGCTGACTGTTATCACCTTTGTAGCCTTTATCGTCGCCAATCAGTGCGGGCGGAAAATTCCAGCTCGGGTAAATAAGCGCGTCTACGTGCAGCCGGTTCATTTCGGCCTCCACGGCGCTGCGGTAAGCAATGCGGAGGGGATCGGTGAAGGCATCACCGCAGGGGATTTCAGGGTGCGTGGCCCGGCCTGTGTGGGTTTGCTGATAGGTGAGCCGGTCGCGCACGAGGGGCGAAACGCCACCCACCCGGAGAACATCTTCGAGGGTTTTCAGCGTGTCGCGCTTCACGAACGTGCGCAGGTAGTTTTCCAGATCGACCCGGAAATCGGCGCACCACTGATTGGCCCGGAGGGAATCAAAATTGGGGATTGTCACGTCGACAACGGTGGCCCCGGCGCGGGTTAAATCGGCCACGGCGGCATCGAAAAGGGCTTTTATTTCCGGGTGAATGTCATTGCCGACCAGTTGACGCATCACACCGATACGAGCGTTTTTGAGGCCATCTTTCTTCAGAAACTGGCTGTAGTTTTTGGGGGTCTTGCCCTGACTACGCTTCGTAATCGGGTCGTTAGGGTCGTAGCCCGCCGTGAGTGCCAGCAGCCGCACGGCGTCGGTCACGGTGCGGCACATGGGTCCGCCCACGTCATTGCGGGTATAGAGCGGAATGATGCCGTAGCGACTCACCAGCCCCAGCGACGTGCGGAACCCCACCAGCGCGTTGTGCGACGATGGCCCCCGAATGGAATTGCCCGTGTCGGAACCCAGCCCGACGGTGCCCAGATTGGCCGCCACTGCCGCCGCCGTGCCCCCGCTCGACCCGGCGGGTACGTGAGCCAGGTTATACGGATTCAACGTTTCGCCGCCCATCGAACTCTGCGAATGCATGGGGGTAAAGGCCCACTCGGCCATGTTGGCTTTCGCCAGAATGATGGCCCCCGCCTCCCGCAGTTTCCGTACCTGATACGCATCTTCGGACGGTTCAAACCCGCGAAGCGCAATGGAACCGCCCGTTGTTTGCAGGCCCTTTGTGTTGAAATTGTCTTTCACAATTACCGGAATACCGTGCAGAGGCCGCAGTTTGCCCGTTTTCCGAAACTCCGCATCCAGCGCACGGGCCGTGGCCAGGGCTTCGGGGTTGACCAGAATGAGCGAGTTCAGTTTCGTTGGCTGATCGAGAGTACGTATCCGGTCAAGGTACAGATTGACCAGTTGCTCACTCGTCAGCGACCCCGCGCGGAAGGCCCGGTGGATGTCGCCGATGGTGGTTTCGATTAACTCGAATTGCCCCGCTGAGCGGGGATTTGGCCGGGGCTGGGCGTGGGCCGGCAGGAACAGGCCGAACAGCGCGACAAAGAGCGAGAAATGGAAGAGGGGTAAACGTGGGTGCATGGCAGAATTGA
This sequence comes from Cytophagales bacterium, assembly GCA_038230755.1. GTDB lineage: Bacteria > Bacteroidota > Bacteroidia > Cytophagales > Spirosomataceae > Fibrella. The sequence goes on from JBBRMP010000078.1 coordinate 8,933, forward strand.
GTAGACAAACAAAATAAGATAAAATTAGCTTCTTTGGCTAGAAATGGGCCAATCTGCTTAAACACCCTACTTTTACATCGTCACGCATCTCCCCAAAAACATAATGAAAAACACCGGTTTACTCATAGCACTGCTACTCCTGGCCTTTACCAGCGCCAACGCCCAGACCTTTCGTGTCCTCGAAAAATCGATGATGGCCATGGCCTATTACCCCGATAACTACGCCCACGACCGCAAATTTGCCCCCGCCAAAATCGGCACCGATAAACTCGGTATGCGGGTGACGTATACCCGTCCGGCCAAGAATGGGCGCGAGGTGTTCGGCAAACTGGTACCTTACGGAAAAGTGTGGCGGGCGGGTGCCAACGAAGCCCCGGAGATCAGATTTTACCAGGACGTGACCATTGGTGGCAAGAAAATCAAAGCGGGTAACTATGCCATGCTCGTGCTGCCCACCGAGAAAGATTGGACCATTATCTTCAGTTCAGACCTCGACCAGTGGGGGGCCTACAGCTACAACGAAACCCTCGACGTGGCTCGTGTGACGGTCCCGGTACAAAAATCAGACGCCGTAATTGAGAACTTCTCGATTCAGTTTGCCAAAAAAGAGGCCAAAACCGCTTTAATGAACATGGGCTGGGACGCTATAATGATATCCGTGCCAGTAGAGTTGTAGGTCTGTTAAGACACAAAAGCCCTTGCTTATCAGACTATTTCAGTACTGTCTGATAAGCAAGGGCTTTTTAGATCCACCAGGCATAGTAAGAAACGCAGAGCGTCACTTTTCCGAAAAAAGCCCGTTCCTGACACGCTCAAGAAGATCGACCGATGAAGTGGTCTCGTTCAGCGGTACGCTGAAGTTGTCAGATTTATGCGATACTGCTGGGTACTCAGCATAGCTAGTTGTTGAACGACCTGCCGGACGAAGTCGAGTTAATTAATTATTTGTTTTATTTATGCATCATACCTACACAATCATTACACAATGATAAAGCCGGAATCCGATGTCCCAAATCCTGTGCGGGCGGGGGAAGAACTCGATTTGGCTGCGCTGACGGCTTATTTATCCATTGGCCCTATCACCGCCGTGGCGCAATTTCCGGGGGGGTATTCCAACCTGACCTATTTGCTCACCACCGATTATGGCGAGTATGTGTTACGTCGGCCACCCGTGGGGGCAAAGGCCATCAAGGGTGGGCACGACATGGGGCGCGAGTTTCGGGTGCTGACGCTGCTGCGCGACGCGGGTTATGCCAAAATTCCGCAGCCAGTGGCCTATTGCGACGATGAGGGCGTGATTGGCTGCCCGTTCTACGTGATGGAACGCGTGCCAGGCGTTATTCTCCGGGCGCAATCGGCCCCGAAACTGGGCTTGTCGGAAAGTACCATGCGAGGCCTGTCAGAGGGGCTGGTCGATACATTGGTGGAGTTGCACGCGCTACCCGTTACCCCGCATCTGATTCAACTTGGCAAGCCTGACGGCTACGTGCAGCGGCAGGTAGAAGGCTGGCACAAACGCTACCTCGCCGCCCAAACCGACGACCTCCCGGCTATGACCGATCTGGCTCGTTACCTTACCGATAATCTACCCACTCAAAACCCTGATGTGACGTTGATCCACAACGATTTTAAGTACGACAATGTGGTGTTAGCTACTGATCTCCAGCATATTAAGGCCATTCTTGATTGGGAAATGTGTACCGTTGGTGATCCCCTGATGGACGTGGGCACGTCGCTGTCTTACTGGGCCGAAGCGAATGACAATCCGTTTCGGAAGTCGTTCAACCTGACGTGGTTACGGGGCAATTTAACCCGTCGCGAGTTTGCTGACCGCTATGCTGAAGAGTCAGGGCGCGACGTGGGCAACATCCTCTATTATTATGTCTTTGGCCTGTTTAAAAATGCCGTAGTCATCCAGCAGATTTATGGTCGCTACAAGCAGGGACTAACCAAAGACGAGCGTTTTGCGGGGCTGCTGGCGGGTGTGCAGGCGCTATCGAGCGTGGGCGCGGAGGCAGTAGAAACGGGGCAATTGTAAAACCCCCAACCCGGCGCGGGACCGCGTTCACCTGGCTACGCTACCTGCTCATTAGCGTCAACGAGTTCGTGTTTCAGCAGGTATTCGGCAATTTGGACGGCGTTGGTGGCGGCTCCCTTGCGGAGGTTGTCGGCCACGATCCAGAGGTTGAGCGTGTTGGCCTGACTCTCATCGCGGCGGATTCGGCCAACGAAAACCTCGTCTTTGCCGTGGGCGGTCAGGGGCATCGGGTAAATCTTGTTGGCGGGGTCGTCCTGCACAATGATACCGTCCGATTGGGCCAGTAGGTCCCGCACTTCCTGCACGTCGAAGTCGCGCTCAAACTCGATGTTAACGGCCTCAGAATGACCACCAATGGTTGGGATGCGGACCGTGGTGGCCGTGACGCGGATGGAGTTGTCGCCCATGATTTTGGTCGTTTCGTTCACCAGCTTCATCTCTTCTTTCGTGTAGCCGTTGTCGAGAAACACGTCGATGTGGGGCAGCACGTTCAAGTCGATGGGGTGCGGGTATACTTTGGCCACTGAATCGTCGCCGTTTCGTTCCGCAAATAGCTGATCGACAGCGGCTTTGCCCGTTCCCGTTACGGATTGGTAAGTTGAAACGACCACTCGTTTGATGCCGTACTTTGCGTGCAACGGCTTCAGCACCACCACCATCTGAATAGTCGAGCAGTTGGGGTTGGCAATAATTTTGTCTTCGGCAGTGAGGGTATCGGCGTTCACTTCGGGCACGACGAGTTTCTTGGTCGGGTCCATGCGCCAGGCCGACGAATTGTCGATGACGGTGATACCAGCTTCGGCGAAACGCGGGGCTAACTCCAGCGAGGTGCTGCCTCCCGCCGAGAAGATGGCAATCGCGGGTTTGCGGGCGATGGCCTCATCGAAACCGACCACCGTAACGGGTTTACCCTTGAACATCACCTGTTTACCCACCGACCGCTCAGAGGCGACGGCAATGAGTTCGGTGACCGGGAAATTCCGTTCGGCCAGTACCTTCAGCATCTCGCCACCGACTAAGCCCGTGGCCCCAACGACTGCGACTTTCATATAAATTGATCTATTTTATTGACAATTTGACCGCAAAAATACGGGTTCTTTGCCCATTTAACGCCGTGAGGGCAACAAATACCCAACGCTGATGCCGTATGACCGATTGTAAAGCGTGCCACCAAACGAAGACGGATCGAGGGAGGCCAAGGAACCGGCGGGGTCCAATGGGTTGATACCGCCCAGGTTCGGCGTGGTGTTTTTGGAAATATTGGTCAGTCCGTGGGCGTAATAGGCCGACAGGCTCAAGCCCATCGTCAGTTCGTAGCCCATCGAAGCCGTTGCGCCCAGGTCGAGTTTACGGAAATTGCTGGTGTTGAAGTTGATGGCCTGCCCGTTGATAGACCCGCTCACGGCCACGGCGGCATATGGCCCCACGCCCACCAACAGCCGCCCCGGTCCGGCGGGCAGGCTATACACCAGTTGCACCGGCAGTTCCACGTAGTTGATAATGGACTTCGATTGAAAACCGATGATATCCGTAATTGGTGTGTTGGGGCTGAATTTCTGGATCAACCCGGCCACGAACATACCCGTTTGCACGTCGCCACCTTTAGCCGAATAGAGCAGTTGCGGACGAACCGAAAAGTGCCCTGCCAGCGGGAAATCGGCCATTAGGCCCGCGCGGAAACCTATTCGTGCGTTTACCGGGATGATTGGTACGCCGAAAGCAGGCCCCAGATTGGTCAGGTCGACGCTGGCCAAGATCGTTGACCCCTGCCCGCTGCCTACGATGCCGTACCGGACCTGAGCGAATCCATTGGCAACAATCAGCAACAGCGTGGCCGTTAGCAATGACTTATTCATTAGATGCATATTTTGTTGATCAGGTGCGCAAAGCAACGGCAGAAATCAATGCCCACACTAGTAAACGCGCCATTTCCTGTCCTTATCCCTGTATCGACTGTTTTTTTACCCAACAATGACAGACAGGTACGTTATTGGCCTCGACTACGGGACAGACTCTGTCCGGGCGTTGATCGTAAATACGGCCAACGGCCAAACCGTTGCCACCGCCGTGCGGGGGTATCCGCGCTGGAAAAAGGGGCTTTTCTGTGACCCGGCAGCCTCCCGTTTCCGCCAACACCCCCTCGATTACCTCGAAAGCTTGGAAGGTGCCGTACGTGAGGCGTTGGCCCAAACGTCCTCAGCCATGCGGGGGCAGGTGGTAGGCATTGGCGTCGATACGACCGGGTCAACGCCCTGCGCCGTAGACTCAACTGGCCTCCCACTGGCCCTGCGGCCTGATTTTGCCGATAATCCTAACGCCATGTTCATCCTTTGGAAGGACCACACGGCCAACCGGGAAGCCGAAGAAATCAACGAACTGGCCCACCGCTGGGATACCGATTACACCAAATACGTTGGTGGGGTCTATTCGTCGGAATGGTTTTGGGCGAAAATTCTGCATACCCTCCGCGCCGATGCCCAGGTCCGGGAAGCGGCGTTTTCGTGGGTAGAACACTGCGACTGGATTCCGGCGATGTTGACGGGACAAACCGACCCCCTGACGTTGAAACGGAGCCGATGCGCGGCGGGACATAAAGCCATGTGGCACAGCGAGTTCGATGGGCTACCCGACGAAACGTTCCTGACCACCCTCGACCCGCTCCTGACCGGACTACGGGCGCGGCTATTCCACGACACCTTCACCGCCGACGAACCGGTGGGCAACCTATCGGCGGAGTGGGCCGAACGGCTGGGGTTGTCTGCTAACGTGGTGGTGGGCGTGGGAGCCTTCGATGCCCATATGGGGGCCGTGGGGGCCGATATTCAACCCTACACCTTCGTCCGCGTCATGGGCACCTCCACCTGCGATATGCTCGTGGCCCCCACCCATGAGATTGGCCATACCCTAATCCGGGGCATTTGCGGGCAGGTGGATGGCTCTATTCTGCCGGGTATGCTGGGTATGGAAGCCGGTCAATCAGCCTTTGGCGATGTCTATGCCTGGTTTGCCCGGCTGGTTTTGGCACCCGTAAACGCCCTGATTACCGACGAAGCCACCAAAGCCCAACTAGCCGAGGACCTGATTCCGTGGCTGTCAGCACAAGCATCTGAACTACCTCTAACTGAGGACGACCCCGTGGCTCTCGACTGGTTCAACGGTCGGCGCACCCCCGACGCCAACCACCGGCTGAAAGGGTTGATTTCGGGCTTGAATCTGGGCAGCGACGCGCCACGGGTGTTCAAGGCGTTGGTAGAAGCTACGGCGTTTGGTGCCCGCAGCATTGTGCAACGGTTTGAACAGGAAGGCGTGCCCATCAGGTCGGTGACGGGTATTGGGGGGGTGGCCAAAAAATCGCCGTTTGTGATGCAAACCCTCGCCGACGTCCTGAACCGGCCCATTAACATTGCCACCGCCGACCAGGCCTGTGCCTTGGGTGCGGCCATGTATGCCGCCGCCGTGGCGAGGGTTTACGCCACCATCGGCGAAGCGCAACAGGCCATGTCGTCGGGTTTTGATGCCGTGTACGAGCCTCGTCCTGAACGAGTTACGGTTTATGATACGCTCTTTGCGAAGTATGTAGCGCTGGGTGAATTTGTTGAACAGTAAACTCCCCACCTATGCTTTCCCTTACCCAATACGAAATCTGGTTCATTACCGGCAGCCAACATCTCTACGGCGACGACACCCTGCGGCAGGTAGCTGAACACGCGCAGGCCATTGTCAATGGACTTAACACGCAGCTAACCAGCGGAGTACGCATTATCTGGAAACCCACCGTAACCACACCCGACGAGATTACCAACGTCTGCCAGGCCGCCAACGTAGTGCCCAACTGCATCGGCATTGTGGCGTGGATGCACACGTTTTCGCCCGCCAAAATGTGGATTGGCGGCCTGACGATCCTGCAAAAACCGCTGCTCCATTTACACACGCAGTTCAACCGCGATATTCCGTGGGCCAGCATCGACATGGATTTCATGAACCTAAACCAGTCAGCGCATGGGGATCGTGAATTTGGGTATCTGCTGAGCCGGATGAGGTTGAACCGCAAGGTGGTGGTGGGCCATTGGCAACAACCCGACGTGAGTCAGGCCATCGACGTGTGGGCGCGGGCGGCGGCGGCGCGATATGATATGCAACGGGCGCGGTTTGTGCGGTTCGGCGATAACATGCGCTACGTGGCCGTGACCGATGGCGACAAAGTGGGGGCGCAAATGACCTTCGGTTTTTCCGTCAATACCCACGGCGTTGGCGATCTGGTAGACGTGATCGACCAGGTATCGGATGCTGACATTAACCGGCTGACGCAGGAATACGCCGACACGTATACTCTGGCGGCTTCACTACAACAAACTGGCAATCAGCACGGTGCATTGCGCGAAGCGGCCCGTATCGAGCTGGGTATGAGCCAGTTTTTGCAGGACGGAAATTTCCAGGGATATACTAACACGTTTGAAGATTTGCACGGCATGGTGCAGTTACCCGGCATTGCGTCGCAGCGGCTGATGGCAGCGGGCTACGGGTTCGGGGCCGAGGGCGACTGGAAAACGGCGGCCATGCTCCGGGCCATGAAAGTGATGGCGGCGGGGCTTCCCGGTGGCAACTCGTTTATGGAAGATTACACCTACCATTTCGCCGACCCGCGCAACCCGGAAGATAGTCTGGTGTTGGGGTCACATATGCTCGAAATATGCCCCAGCATTGCCAGTGGAAAGCCCTCGTGCGAAATTCATCCGCTGGGTATTGGCGGCAAAGCCGACCCCGTCCGGCTGGTGTTTGGCGCGGCGGCGGGTCCGGCGCTCAACGTGTCGCTGATTGACATGGGCGGGCGGTTCCGGCTGTTGGCCAACGAGGTCGAGGCCGTGGTGCCGACGGAGGAACTGCCCAAACTACCCGTGGCGCGGGTGCTCTGGAAGCCCCAACCCAACATGCAAACGGGCTGTGCGGCCTGGTTACTCGCGGGCGGAGCGCACCATACCGTCTACAGCCAAAACCTGACCGCCGAACACCTCACCGATTTCGCCGATATGGCCGGCGTAGAACTCGTCGTTATTGACCAAACAACGGCACTCCGTCAATTTCGGAATGAGCTTCGCTGGAACGAGATGTATTATAAGTGAACGAGCGGATGATCTACAAAACCCTACAGGAAGAGTGCTACGAGGCCAATATGCAGTTGCCAAAACTGGGCTTGGTGCTGTTTACGTTTGGCAATGTGAGCGCGGCCGACCGGCAACAGGCCGTTTTTGCCATCAAGCCAAGCGGGGTGGCCTACGATTCGCTTCGCCCCGACGACATCGTGATCATGGACTACGACGGCAACGTGGTAGAAGGCACCTTGCGCCCCTCGTCCGATACGAAAACCCACGCCCTGCTCTACAAAACCTGGCCTACGCTGGGGGGCATTACCCACACCCACAGCACCTACGCCGTAGCCTGGGCGCAGGCGGGCCTCGACATCCCAATCCTGGGCACTACCCACGCCGACCACACCCACCGCGACATTCCGTGCGCCCCCGTCCTGACCGACGCTATGATTGCGGGGGATTATGAACACGAAACCGGCCGTCAGATTATCAACTGTTTCGCGGAACGGAATCTACTACCTACTGAAACTGAAATGGTGTTGTTACAAAACCACGGGCCATTTACGTGGGGAAAAGACGCGGCAAAGTCGGTCTACAACGCCGCCGTGCTGGAAGAAATAGCCCGCATGGCCTACCTGACGCGTCAACTAAACCCCGACGTGGCCCGACTCAAAGACACGCTTTGCCAGAAGCATTACGAGCGTAAACACGGCCCCGATGCCTACTACGGGCAAGGTTGCTGATAGCTGTTTACAAAGGCAATTTGGGCCAGACCCAACGGACCAACTATACCCAATAGATCCCTGCTGGATAAACGCAGCCGTGCAAGGCCACGTCGGTGGCCTGCACATCGTCGATAAATTCGACTGGTTCAAAGAAGGAAAGACCTATTTTGAGGCACTGCGGGCCTGTTTCGGCCAGAAACCGGTCGTAATAACCGCCACCGTAACCTACCCGATGTCCCACTGTATCAAAGGCCAGCAACGGCACCAGCACAAGGATTGGTGGCTGCAAAACGGGTTCAGATTGGGTAACGGGTTCGGGAATGCCCCAGCGGTTTTCAACCAGAACCGTATCGGGCCGGAGAGCAAACGAGGCCAGCGATTTTGCCTCAGCATTAGTCACAGACGATAATACCCGGACGTGCCGACATTCGGCCCAAACACGCTTGATAATGAGCCAGGTATCGACCTCGTTTTGGCGACGAATAGGCAAAAACGTGTGCAGGATAGCATCTGACTTGATCAGGAATTGTTGAATTAGTGGGTCCGCAAAAAACCGATCCGCAAGGTGCTGGCTTAACGTAAAAACAGCCTCTGGAGTCAGCAAAGCCCGTTTTTGTTTGTATTCGGCTCGAAATTTGGCTTTCGTCATGGATGTCCAACGAAGCGATTTGCTTCATTAGCCCTTACCCTTCCAGACACACCTGCATCTGGTAAGTAAAGGGATCAAAGTTGTGGAGGAGTTTCTGAAGGAACTGCCGGTCGTTGAGGTAAAACGTCAGGAAATTATCGGTGCGTTCCTGCGGAGTGCCGCTGGGAAACAGCTCGTCTTTCACCGCTAACAACTGCCGTACACCGATTTCCTGATTACGCTCTTCGGCCCGGCGCATCTTCTTTTCCAGCCGCGCCACAGCGTTGGCAAACCGCTTTGTTTCGGCCAAAACGGCCTTTTCCAGCGTGGCATCAACGAGTTGAGCTTTCACCAAAATCGTTTCCAATGCCCGCGTCACGCGCTGGTTTTCTTCGTCGAAGGTGAGGCTGTGTTCGGTGTGGTGCTCTACGTAGTCGCGTTTGAGGCTGACCACGTCCTGAAACATGTCGGGCGTATCAAGACCAAGCTTCGCCACGCGTTGCGCGGTCACCTTGGGCACATAGAGGGCAAAATTGCGGGGCATCAATAGCGGAAATGGCACGCCAAAATGATCAAACTCGCCCCGCAACTGCAACCAGTACGGCACCTCTGATGGCCCACCGATATAGGCAAGGTTGGGCAGGATAACTTCCTGATACAGAGGCCGCATCACCACGTTCGGGCTAAACCGTTCGGGGTAGGCGGTGAGTTCAGCCAGAATCTCGGCTTCGGAAAAACGCAGTTTCGTACCGTTCACCTCGTACGCCCCCGCGTCTGTGCGGACTAGGCGCTCGCGGAGGCCGTCGGTTCCAGCATCAGTGAGGTAGAATAGGTTGATGTCGCGGGGCGAAATGGGCGTTTTGTAGCCCAGCGCGTTCAGCTTTTCGGTGGTCTCGTTCACCAGGGCGCTCGTAGGCTGATGCAGCAGTTCGTCCTGCATGATGGGCGCGAAAATTTGTTTCAACGCAGCATCGTCGGCGTCGATGCAGACCAGCCCCTCCGCCCCGAACAGCGTATGCATATAGTAACGGGCAGCGTCGGCTAAGGTGCTGTGGGTCAGGTAGGCTTGCTCGAAAAGGGCCAGTTTTTCGGGAATCTGGTCGAACAGCGAAGTCAGTTCGCGGGGGTCCATCCGGCCCACGGCACCCCGCTGTTCGGTATGCCAGGTGTGGGTTTTGCCAAAGAGCCGGAAGTGGTTGATTTCGGCAAAATCATGGTCTTCCGACGCCATCCAATACACCGGCACAAAAGTATAATCGGGGTATCGCTCGGCCAGTCTCCGGGCCAGATTAATAATCGTAATCAGCTTATAGACAACGTACAACGGCCCGGTGGCAAGGTTCAGTTGATGGCCTGTGGTGACGGTAAACGTCTTGCTGTTGCGGAGCCGGGTAATGTCGGGCAGAGGCACGTCGGTTTCGGTGGCGAGGTGGGCATATTGCCGCTCCAGCGCATCGACCAAAACGGCCCTGTTTTCGTCGGAAAAAGCCTTTTTCTCAATCTGCTGGGCAAATGCGTCGAGCGTAGGATACTCCGTATAAAAAGGCCGAAGCTGAGCATTGGGTTGGTCTGCCGAACCGATGTAATCGAGGAAAAGTTGCGAAAACTGGCCGGTGGCCGAGAGGGGCACGTACTGACACTCCATGCAGCGAGGAAGGATGACGGGTTACAGGTGGGGGAACGTAGCAGGGCGTAAGACAAGTTCAAAAAGCCCCGCTGCGGGGCTTTTTGTACATTTGCCTTAATGCAAGCTGAATCGACCGTTTCAACGCCGCCATTGTCAACCACTTACGAAGCCGTTATTGGCCTGGAAGTGCATTGTCAGTTGCTGACCAACAGCAAAATGTTTGCCGCCGACGCCAACGCGTTTGGGGCCGAACCCAACACGCAGGTGAGCGTGATTACGCTGGCGCACCCCGGCGCGTTGCCCAAAGCCAACCGCACCGCCATGGAATATGCCGTGCGCATCGGCCTTGCCTGCGGGTCGGAAATAACGCGGCGGAACATCTTTGCCCGAAAAAATTATTTCTACCCCGACCTGCCCAAAGGCTACCAACTCTCGCAGGATAAAGGCCCTATTTGCGTGGGGGGGCAGGTTCCGGTGCGGGCCAAAGACTTCGACGGTACTCTCCGCGACACGACTATTCAGTTGCACCACATCCATCTTGAAGAAGACGCGGGCAAGTCCATCCACGACATCGACCCCACCGCCACCTGCCTCGACTACAACCGCGCCGGCACGCCGCTCATCGAGATGGTGACGGACCCCTGCCTGCGCTCGGCTGATGAAGCGGGGCAGTTTCTGACCGAAGTACGTCGGCTGGTGCGCTACCTCGGCATCTGCGACGGTAATCTGGAAGAAGGCTCGCTGCGCTGCGATGTCAACGTGTCGATACGGCCAAAAGGTGATACCGAACTGGGGACGAAGGTGGAAGTGAAGAACCTGAACTCCATTCGCAACGTGATGCGGGCGGTGGATGCCGAGTTTCGGCGGCAGGTGATGCTGACCGAAACCGGCGGGCGCATCATTCAGGAAACGCGCCTGTTCGATGCCAATTCGGGCCAAACGGCGGGGATGCGCGAGAAAGAAACCATGAATGATTACCGGTATTTCCCCGACCCCGACCTCATGCCCGTGCTGATTTCGGACGAATGGCTGGCCCGGATTCAGGCCGAGATGCCCGCGCTGCCCCGTGAGCTATATCAGAGGCTGACTACCCACTACGCCCTCCCCGACTACGACGCAACCCTACTAACGGACTCCCGCGAACTGGTGGAATTCTATGAAGCGGTTTGCACCGAAACGCCCAATTACAAAGCCGCGTCGAACTGGCTGATGGGTCCGGTGAAGGCGCTTTTGTCGGAAAAAAATGGCCGCGACCGGCAGTTCCCGGTGTCAGCAACGGCCCTGGCAGCCCTGATTCGGCTTATTGACGCCGGAACCGTCAGCCAAACCGCCGCGCAAACCGTGTTTGGTCTTATGGTGGGAAGTCCCTCCAACTCGCCCGCTGAACTGGCAACGGCACACGGTTTGTTGCAGAACCGTAATACCGACGACCTGCAATCGTTAATTGATCAGGTACTTACCGCCTGGCCCGATAAAGTGGACCAATACCGGAAAGGCAAGAAAAATTTGCTGGGCCTGTTCGTCGGCGAGGTAATGAAAAAATCAAAGGGATCGGCAGACCCCAAGTTGGTTAACCAATTGATAATGAAGGCACTGGCATAAATTCAGTGTTCTGTTAAACGGATTCAGCCCACGGGCGTCTAACGAGTCCACGTAAATAAAGAGATGAAACACACATTCCTTGGCGCTCTGGTTAGCGCAGTCGCCTTGCTGGTCCCTGCGGTCACGCAGGCACAATCCACCAAACCCTCATCGGTAGTGGGGCAGTTGAACACGCTGGCTACTGGCAGCAAGGTGTATCTGGAAACCAATACCAACCCCGCCCTCAAGCTCGACTCGGCGGTGGTAGGTGCCGACAAAAAGTTTTCGCTGAAAATGGCCGTGCCCACAGGCGGCAACATCTACATCATCAACATGGGCGGGGTGAAGTCGCCGGTGCTGCTGGAAGGGGGTGAACAAATCACGGTGGTGGTTGAGCCGGGCGTTCGTGGGAAAGAGAAAAATGCCCCTGCCGCCAAGCCCAAAGTGACCATGACCGGCGCGAAGGTGAATGACCAGTTTCGGCAGTTGTTTCAGATGCAGAGCGACCTGGAAGCGCAGGGCAAGGTGCTGATGAAATCGTATCAGGAGGCGCAGGCCAAAAGCGATGCCAAAGCCATGAGCAACGTCGAGCAGATGTTCGACAACATGGCTAAGATCAACACGCAGAAAGTAAAGGCCATGCTGCCCGACCTTGGCACGTCATTGGCCGCGCTCTACGCTACCAACTTTCTGAACGTAGAAACCGATTTCCCCACGCTGGATACGCTGGCCCGCCGGTTCGAGAAGGAAAACCCCAACAGCCCCCACACGAAGTCATTCATTGGCACCATCAGCCGCATCCGGGGCGTAACCGTGGGTGCCGATGCCCCCGAAATTGCCCTTACCGACACCAACGGCACGGCCGTTCCGCTATCATCATTACGGGGCAAATATGTCCTGATTGATTTTTGGGCAAGCTGGTGTGGTCCCTGCCGCAACGAAAACCCCAACGTGGTGCGGATGTATGATAAGTTCAAAGAAAAAGGCTTCGCCATCTACAGCGTCTCACTCGACAATCCCGGCAAGCGCGAAGCCTGGGTACGTGCCATCCGCAACGACGGCCTCACCTGGACGCACGTATCAGACCTGAAAGGCTGGCAATCGGAGGCGGCCCAGAAGTACGGCGTCAGCGCCATTCCCGCCACATTCCTGCTCGATCCTACTGGTAAGATCGTGGCCAAAAACCTTCGTGGCGATGCCCTGGAGGCTAAATTGACCGAAGTACTAAAATAAAATAAACAGCCCTCTACCCCCCGAAGGGGGAACTTGCTTGCACGTGAGCAATACGCCTGCGCAAGCAGGTTCCCCCTTCGGGGGGTAGGGGGCTTTTTCTATGAAAATAGCAATCCTCGGCTGTGGTAACATGGGCATGGCGTTTGCCAAATCCTTTTTGCAGTATGACCTGGTGAAAAAAGATGATCTGCTGCTGATCGAAAAAAGCGTCGAACGTACCGAAGCACTCCGGGCCGAAAAGGCGGGTGTGGTGATCGATACCATTGGTCCCCGCACGGGCGAGGCTGATTTGATCATTCTCTCCGTAAAACCGCAGGATTTTGCCTCCGCGCAGAACGAACTTAGGGCCGTGATTCAACCCCGGCAGGTGGTGTTGTCGATTATGGCGGGTATCCCGATCAGTCTGATTCAGGAGCGGTTGGCCCACCGGATGGTGATCCGGGCCATGCCCAACACCCCCGCCATGCTCGGTATGGGCATCACGGGCTTCACCGCCTCGCCCGAAGTAGACGCCGTCAGCCTCCGCCGGGTGGAAAACCTCATCAACGCCACGGGACGGTCTATTTTTCTCGAAAACGAGTCGATGCTTGATGCCGTGACGGCCCTCAGCGGCAGCGGCCCGGCGTACTTTTACTACGTTGTAAAAGCGATGGTGGAGGCTGGTAAGCAGATGGGTTTCGATGAAGGCACGGCATCGCTACTGGTGAAACAGACCATGCTCGGCTCGTACCACCTCATCAACAATGCCGACAAATCCCTCGACGACCTCATCAAAGCCGTGGCCAGCAAAGGCGGCACCACCGAAGCTGCCCTCCGCACGTTTGAGGCAGGTGCCTTGTCTGATACGTTGATTGCCGGTATTCAGGCCGCGCAGGTACGCGCCACGGAGCTATCGAAGGGGTGAAAACGTAAGTCTTCTATAGATGGGCAGAAAACTACCTAAATAGGGGCCTCCCCTGCAACGCCTGCACAAAAATAGCGGCGGTCATCAGGCCATAGATAATAGCGACCAAAACGACTACCTTGACGTTTTGAATTACGTAATACGACAAAATAGGAATGGCCTGTAGCGCGTGCATACCAATAAAATGGGCAATACGTAAATCGCCGTAGATTTTGCTCCAATTGGTGAGGGGTATACCCGCACTCCCATCTGCTCCACCAACAGTGTGCGTGAGCCGGGCACCCATGACTAAACCCTGCATTGAAAAAATGTAACTGTTTAGGTAGGTAAATTCAAGCCAATTATCTGACAATCAGCAAGTTACTAATTTTTCTAATTTATGAGTTAAACTAAGCAAAAATATTAATGTGCTGATAATCAACTACTTGACTTTTAGACATTAAATACTTTTGCGATTTTTAACTTTGCAAGTGCTTGATTATCAGTTCAGTGGACTACCTAAACAGTTACGA
>JBBRMP010000079.1:0-23190 GCA_038230755.1 Cytophagales bacterium
CGAGAGAAAACATTTTTGGAAAAACGGTTTATCCACTTGCCAATACGCTCTTGTTACCAATAAATGGATGCTCTGCTTGCGGAGGTGGGGGTGCCAGATGTGAAGCAAGTAATGAGGACCCAAAATGTAACGTTGACGGAAACCCCGATGTTGATTGCGAAAGCGCACGACTAAACACTTATTCGCAGAGCAGTGGCTCAATGGGAGCGATCAATACAACTGAGGCATATTCCTTTCGAGATGAATTTCTGAAAAAATCGGAAAAAGGAAAGCAGTATATCGACTTCTATTATAAACCAGGGCTTTCTCATAAAAATCTTAGGCCTACTTGACGTCTCAAAAGTTACTGATGCAAGGGAGTCAGATAGGGTTATAGTAACACAGCAACCAGTAAAGTATACTTCAGACAACTTGGTTAGTGTACCATTGAGCCTGTCTATAGCTACACTGCAACGATTTGTGGCAACCATCAGCCTAAAGTTAGCCCCACGAGTTTTTATGAGAAAGCCCTGTATTATAAACTCAGCCAGGTAGGCGTGAAACTCGGCGCAATCAACCTGAGTACGATAGATGATCATGTCAGCTTTGCGATGCAAACCCAAAATGCTGCGAACAGCCTCCAAAACGGCTCAGATTCATCCATTCCTGTGACGGATGAGTTCTACGATCAGGCCATGGACATGATACGACTTTACAAATATACTGCCAAGGGTAATCGAGAGGCTTTGGGCATATTAACTGTCGTGAAAGCAGATTTAGACCGTTTCAAAGGTCAAAGCCGCGCTTATATTATGGCTTCAACTAAATAGCCCGTTGGACAACAACAAAAAGATAAGCATCAATTGGGTAAGCGCTTTTGCGTTTTTACTTTCTTTTGGTGCTTATTTTTTGTTTAATTCAATAATCTATTCCATCTGCAAAGTACATTTTTATGGAGGCCATCATATCGTATATTATAAATCTATGCTTTGTGCGGCTAATCCTGTGCTTCCTGCTAGCACAGCAAGAATTTCTACTTTTATAATATTTACTGTGACAAAACTCTCTTTTATTGCAACAATCATAATTTTTTCAAAAACTAAATCATTAAGAAAATATAACTATACAGTCAACGACTTAATTTATTTAATATACATTCCAGATATTTTATTTATGCTCATTTACCCATTACTACAACTTACGAATTTCGAGATTAGCTGGTACTATTCGTGTTGCTTTCCATTTTTTGTGATGGCGAAAATATGTTCCATATCACCCTGGTTTGTCTTTACAGCTTATGGGCTACTGTGCATAGCTATTCACCACCGCTACGCAAGTTTTAATGTGAGAGATCTTGCCATTAGGTTATCTTTTTGTCTGGTATCATTTGGTGGGTACGTCTATTGGATCGATTATATAAGAGGCCCGAAATGATTTAGAGAGCCGTTATTCTTAAATAGAATCAGCAAGCCACCAATGCTGTGTATAGGTACTTGCCGACGGGTTGTTTGATCAAAAACCGCTATTTTCCCGGCGTATACAACCCATTCGATATGCGCCACCGCTTTACGTTTGCCCTGCTGCTCACGCTGCTCACCTCGCCCCTGCTTGCCCAAACCATTACCGCCTTCACCGCCGGGATGGACAAACGACCGGGCTTTCTGACGTTTTACTGGGATGCTAAAAAGGGCAAAATCTGGCTCGAAATCGACAAGTTCGGGCAGGAACTGCTCTACTATCCTACCTTGGCGCAGGGCGTTGGCTCGAACGACATTGGCCTCGACCGGGGCCGCCTCGGCGCCGAACACGTCGTGACGTTTGAACGGAGCGGCAACAAAGTGCTGATGATTGAACCCAACTACGGCTACCGCGCCCTTAGCCCCGATTCGCTGGAACGCCGCGCCGTGGCCGAGTCGTTTGCGCAGTCGGTACACGCGGGGTTCGAGATTGCGGCCGAAGAAGGAAGCCGGGTGCTGGTGGATTTAACGCCGTTTTTGATGCAGGATGCCGTCGGGGCCGTGCCCGCCATTTCGCAAACCAAACAGGGTACGTTCAAGGTCGATGCCAGCCGGTGTGCGCTCTATTTGCCCCGCTCGAAATCCTTTCCGAAAAACACTGAATTCGAGGCCACGATCACCCTCACCGGCGACGCACCCGGCCCGTATTTGCGGCAGGTGGTGCCCACGCCAACGGCCATCACCATGCGGCAGCACCACTCGTTTGTGGAACTCCCCCCGCTGGATGGCTCCTACACGCCCCGCCTCTTCGATCCACGGTCGGGGATGAACAACATTGAGTTTTTCGACTATGCGTCACCAGTGAGTCAGCCCATTCAGAAGCGGTACATCACGCGGCACCGGCTGACAAAAAAAGACCCGTCGGCCCCCATCAGCGACCCGGTAAAGCCCATCATCTACTACATGGACCCCGGCGCACCCGAACCCATCCGGTCGGCGCTGATGGAAGGCACAAGCTGGTGGAATCAGGCCTTTGAGGCGGCGGGGTATCGTAACGCGTTTCAGGTCAGGCTGTTACCCGCCGATGCCGACCCGATGGACGTGCGCTATAACCTGGTGCAGTGGGTACACCGGTCCACACGCGGATGGAGCTACGGAGCCAGCATCATCGACCCACGCACGGGCGAGATTCTGAAGGGAAAAGTCACGCTGGGGTCACTCCGGGTACGTCAGGACTACCTCATTGCGCAAGGGTTACTGGCCCGGTTCGAGAACAACGCCGCCGACACCGCCGCCCTGATGCCGATGGCCCTGGCCCGGTTGCGGCAACTGGCGGCGCACGAGGTGGGCCACACGCTCGGTCTGCCCCATAACTACATCGCCAGCACCATCAACCGGTCGTCGGTGATGGATTACCCGCACCCGCAAGTGGGCATTCTGGCCGGGGGAAAACTCACCCTCGACAGCGCCTACGCCCGTGGGATCGGTGAGTGGGATAAGGTGGCGATTACGTATGGTTACCAGGATTTCCCGAAAGGCACAAACGAGAAAACGGCCCTAAATGGCCTGATTCAGGGGTATTTAAAACGTGGCCTTAAATTTCTGAGCGATCAGGATGCGCGTCCTGAAGGTAGCACCCACCCCGAAACACACCTCTGGGACGGTGGTGCCGATGCCACCGACGAACTCGTTCGCACCATAAATATTCGCCGCATTGCGCTCGACAATTTCAACGCGACGAAGATTCCGGTGGGGATGCCAATGGCGAATCTGGAAGAGGTGCTGGTGCCGATGTATATGTTCCATCGCTATCAGGTCGAGGCCACAAGCAAGGTGCTGGGCGGCGTTTCGTATACGTATGCCCTGCGCGGCGACGGGCAGCCGGTGGTGCAAACCGTGCCTGCCGACCAACAACGCCGGGCATTGACCGGGTTGCTGTCGACGCTGGACCCAAAAATACTGGCCGTTCCTAAAGCTATTCTGGACCTGATTCCGCCCCGCGCCTTTGGCTATGACCCCAATCCGCGCGAGGTGTTCAAACGCCATACCGGCCTCACCTTCGACCCGATGGGACCACCCGAAGCAGCCACTAACCTCACGCTCCGGCTGTTGCTGAACCCCGAACGCTGCACCCGTCTGCTGAATCAGAAAGCCCAGGACAACAAAATGCCCGGGCTCACCGATTTGCTTACAGGCCTGATTAACAGCACGTTTGAACCCATGCGCCGTAACCCCGGCGAAGCCCGCACGATGAACGAGGCCATTTACCAACTTACTAGCCGCCGCCTACTCGAAAGCCTGATTGCGCTGGCTTCCGACAAAGAAACCGACGGTCGGGTGCGGGCAGTGGTACACGAAGCCATTCAGCATATTCGCTACAAATACTTGACCCAACGGACAACCGACTCTCCCTTTATTTACTCCGTCACGGACCAGTCACCCAACCAACTCCTTTGGCTGATCCAGCAGTACGAACGCAACCCGCAACAGCCACCCGTAGCCAACACCACCCTCACCGCCCCCGACGGTGCCCCACTTGACCCGGGCTACGATTGGCTGGACTGTGAAAGGTAGTTTTCAGTTTTAACGTTTAGCGTTTTCAGTTGGCTGACCGCACCGGCGGACCGGCCGGGGTATGCTTGTGTCAGCCAACTGAAAACGCTAAACGTTAAAACTGAAAACTACCTTTAGCTCCACTCCCGGTCCCAGGAATCTTTGGTGTTCCAGACGTCGGTGGGGGCGAACCAGGTGCCGCCTTTTTTCAGGAAACGTTTGGCCGCTTCTTCGTTCAGGTCAACACCCAAACCGGGTTTGTCGGGGACTTTGACGAAGCCATTATCGACAATGGGTTTCAGACCCGTCACGATGTCTTCCCAACCCTCCACGTCGATGCCGTGGTGTTCCAGGGCCACGAAGTTTTCGGTGGCGGCGGCGCAATGCACGTTGGCCATCATGGAAATAGGTGATCCGGCGAAGTGCATGGCCATCGGGATACCCGCCTCTTCGGCGTAATCGCCAATCTTTTTCGTCTCCAAAATCCCGCCCGACGACGCCAGATCGGGGTGAATCATATCGACGGCGCGGTTGTCGATGAGTTTGATGAACTCCTCTTTCAGGAAAATATCTTCGCCCGTGAGCGTGGGCGTATCAATGGCGTTGGTGATCTGTTTCCACTGATCGGTGTAGAACCACGGCACCATGTCTTCGAGCCACGCCAGCCGAAACGGCTCCATCGCCTTACCAATCTGAATCGCCGTGTTGACGTCGAAATGACCGAAATGGTCGGCGGCGAGGGGGATGTCGTAGCCGATGATCTCGCGCACTTTACCCACGTGTTCTACCAGCTTGTCGAGGCCTTTTTTCGTGACCTGAATCCGGGTGAACGGGTGCTTGGTCATGCCATAATTGCCGACCTTATCTGCCTTGCCGCTGTACTGATTGGTGATGTCCCAGACGTTGGCCCCCACGAGCATGTCCTTCTGCCCGGCCAACATACCGATGCCGAAATCCATTTTCAGGAAGCTGTAGCCTTTGCCCGTGCGCTTTTTCATGTTAACGGCAAACTCCTCATACGTACCGCCTTCGGGCGTGTCGGCGTAGAGGCGTACCTGATCGCGGTATTTACCGCCAAGCATCTGATAGACAGGAACGTTATAGGCTTTTCCAGCCAGATCCCACAGCGCCATTTCCACGCCACACACGCCCCCGGCGGCCCGGCCATGTCCGCCAAATTGCTTGAGCGTCTTGAAAATCTGCTCGACGTTGCAGGGATTTTTGCCCAGTAGCCGCTGTTTCAACATCAGCGCATAGTTGGGACTGGCTCCATCGCGCACTTCGCCCCAGCCCACCAAACCCTGGTTGGTATCGATCCGGATGATGGGACTGCCGAAGGGTACGTTCGCCAGATTGGCAATGCGCATGTCGGTGATTTTCAGGTCTGACGGGGCCGAGCTTCGGAGTACTTTCTGGGTCGTGAATTCCAATTCCTGATCAGTGGCAAACGGGCTTTTCAGCTTATCGAATAATAATCCCACCGATAGCCCGCCGAGGCTGGATTTTTGAATGAAATCACGCCGCGATGGAATCCGCGAAGGAGCTTTCAGTACAATCAGCGGCGGTGTGGCGCTGGATGTCAGCGAAGCGGGTTTGTCGGGCGTTTGCCGGAGCAGGTGGAGTAGGGATTTTTTCATGGAAATAAGGGCGATTTACTCCAAAACCAACGCCTGTCAGTATTTTACTTGTAGTGTAATCTTCTAGCCGTAAATCCTTAACGACCAACCGTCTACCATGAAAAACCGATTCCTTCCCGCCCTGTTGACCATTCTTTGCCTGCCTGCCTTCGCGCAGATTCAAATGCCCAAAGAGCAACTCCAGTTCTACACCGCCGCCTGGACCGGCGAACGCATGGCCGATGGTCGCCCGAAGGTGGCCGATGGACTGTTGCAGCGGCTCAAAAAAGTGTCGCTGGAAGAAGCGTGGGGCATTTTAAAGGGGGAAGGATATAACAACCAATTCGACGGAAACTGGCAGATCATCCGGCCCGACCAACCGATGGTGGGGCGCGTGTTGACGGCCCAGTACATGCCAGCGCGGCCCGACATGGAGAAGCCCATCAAAGAGCTTGGCAAATCGCAGGGACGGCGCGGCAACACCAACTCCTGGCCCATCGACATGCTCCAGAACGGCGACGTGTACGTGGCCGATGGTATGGGAAAAATCGTGTGGGGCACCCTCATCGGCGACAATCTGGGCAACTCGATCTACGCTAAAACAAAGACCGGCGTCATCTTCGACGGGAGTGCGCGCGACCTGGAAGGACTGGAAGAAATTCAGGGCTTTAACGGCTGGGTACGCGGGTTCGACCCCAGCTATATTCAGGAAATGACCATGACCTGCATCAACTGCCCTATCCGCATTGGGCGGGCCATTGTGCTGCCCGGCGACGTGGTGCTGGCCAAAAAAGAAGGCATCGTATTCATCCCCGCTCACTTGGCCGAGAAGGTGATTCTGAACGCCGAATTCATCGGGTTACAGGATAATTTCGGGCATCAGATGCTCCGCGAAGGCAAGTATACCCCCGGCCAGATTGATCAGGCCTGGACCGCCGACATCAAGCAGGATTTTCTGAAATGGATCGACGCCAACCCCACTAAAGTCCCCATGCCCCGCGCCGACCTGGACAAATTTTTGAAAGACAAGAACTGGTGAGAAGGGATTTCAGACTATGTTCCTCCGCCCCGCCACCCTCGAAGACTTGCCGTTTATCTACCAGTGCCTCTGTGATCTGGAAGAAATGACGCTGGATTATGGTGCGTTTAAATCCATTTTCGAGGTAAATCTGACCAACTCAACTATTTATTATGTACTCGTCGAAACTGATAATCAACTTGTTGGCTTAGCCAGTTGCCATGTGCAGGGCCTGCTTCACCATGCCGGGCTGGTGGGCGAGATTCAGGAGATGTACGTGCTGCCCAGCCACCGCAGCCGGGGCGTGGGGCATCAGTTAGTCGCGCATTTTATGGACCTTGCCCGCCGCAGCAACTGGGTCTATCTGGAAGTAACGGCCAACCGCCGCCGCACCCGAACGCACGGCTTCTATGAGCGAATGGGCTTCGTGCAGACGAGCCTGAAGTTTGTCTGGAAAGGGTAGCATGGGTTCAGGAGTTCAAAAATCCATCAATTCGGCCATCCGCACCTTCACCTGCGGTTGTTCGCCATCGGGCACGATGAAGATGACGTTTTCAGTGATCGACTCGCCATTGCGTACCATATTGCCCACCCGCACCTGCACAGTACTGGTTACGGTCTTGCCGTCGGGGCCTTTGAGACCAGTGGTATAAGGCACGTAAAACTCTTTGGCCCGCAGGCTACCGGTTTTCGACGTCAGGCGCATACCGGTAGCGTTCAGACAGTCGAAATCGGCGAGCAGATCCTGGTATTGCAGACCGGTGAAGCTCTGGCGGGGCATCAGAATCCGGCTGCATCCGCTACGGTTCGTGACGTAGAGCGTGACCTCGAACCGGCCAAACTGACCTTTGCTGCCCACTTCTTTTTTACTCTGATTGCGAATGGTATAGCCATACTCGATGCCGTTCATGACAACGGGTTCGGTGGGTGGCACATCGACCGATGATTGGGCGAAGGCGGGGGTAAGGGTACTGGCAATGAGAAGGTAACCAAGGATAGCGGTCAGTTTCATAGAAGGCAGGATTTTGTTTAGGCGAAAATACGCCGCCGCCATAAACGATGAAACCTTGATTTATTAGTCGGATCAATCTACTGATTAACAGGACTTTGCAATTTCGAAACAAACCACTGGGTCCATTTATATAATGCGTCACCAGCCGTGTGCGTTGTAAAGGAACGTCTTTATCACCCAACGTTTATGCGTTTATCTGTCGGTCTGTTGGCCGTATGTTTTGGTTTATCGCTATCGGGCTGCCGTCGGCCAATGGCCACGTTTCAACCGTCGAAACGAGCCGTTTTTTACACCCCGATAATGCCCCGACAGGCCCCGGATGTAGACCCGGCAACCCCCACCGACGAACCCGCTGATCAGCCCACACCAGCCGCAACCCCGCCTGTTGCCTACGCTGATAGCCGCCCACTGACCGCTCCACCCACGGCCCAACGCATTCAACAACACCAAACGCATGCCCAGCGGCTGCTCACGCCCCGCCCGGCTCCTACCCCACCCGTCGCGCCCGACCAGCCCGATCAGGTGGCTGACAAACTTCAGAATGGCCCCGGCCCCAAACAGCGCAAAACCCTGCGTGAGATTCTGGGCCTTCCTCCCAAAAAGAAATTGAACTGGTGGCAGCGCATTTCGTGGCAACTGAAAGCGTCGGTCATCGTGATTTTGGTGGCCGTTGTCTTTGCCATTCTCCAGATCACTATTCTTGCCATCATCTTCGGCATCATCGGTGCCTACCTCCTCATCCGGGGCCTGAAAAAATCATTCAAAGTCCGCCGGGGGTTATTTGGGCTGGGTGGCAATTGAGCGATGTAGCCTTGTGGGCAACTGGCCAGTTAAAAAAATTTCAAGCCATAATCTACTGAAAGTCAATTAAAGAGTAGCCTAACATCAGTCGTTTCCTCGGTTTGCCTGAACATAGATTTGATGTGGTCGTTCTAAAACCATCGACTAAATTGGTTAGTCGGTGTACACTCAACAAAACCACAACCTTAGTATGACTACTGGTTCAACTGACACGCTCAGCACGTCAAACAGCCAAGGCTCGATGCCCATGATGACCGAGATGTTCAACGATCGTGCCGCCGCCGAGAGCGCCTACGATTCATTGCTCAGCCGCGGTTTCTCAAAAGACGACGTAAACCTCGTCATGACGGATGAAACCCGTGATCGGCATTTTGCCAATGACAACACAGGTACTGACCATTCGGCCCTGAGCGACAAAGCCATGGAAGATGCGGGCAAAGGCTCGGCCATTGGTGGTACCATTGGTGCTATAGCAGCCGCTGTTGCGGCCATTGGGTCTAACCTCGTCTTGCCGGGCCTTGGTCTGGTGATAGCTGGTCCGTTGGCGGCGGCGTTTGCGGGTGCTGGGGTAGGTGGTTTGGCTGGTGGCCTGGTGGGCGCATTTGTTGGCTCTGGCATCCCCGAAGCCACAGCGCAGGCGTATGAAGAAGGGCTGAAAGGCGGTGGCATTGTCGTGGGCGTTCACCCCCGGAATGAGACCGACCGCACGTACTTGATGCAACAGGGTTTTCACTGAGCATAGCTCGTTTAATGGTTTTAATACAGACGGGTTGGGGCACTGCTCCAGCCCATTTTTGTTTAGTGGACGCCCGAAGCGTTTAGAAAAGTACCACTTTCGAACTATTGATTTGCAGTAGTTTACCGGGAATGTGTAGTGCTGAGGCCGTTTTACGACGATTACCCTTACAGCAGCCAGCCGAGGGGTGAACAACGAGCAAACATTATAGAACACTAACCGCTTAATAAGTTATGCAGCCATTCGGCTGCGTCTACTACCTATTGACTAACCAAATGGGAAAACTCGTTAAGCGGGCAGAATTGGCTATTTTCATCTTCGCTATTGCCCTGATTTTTGTCTCCGAATACAACTACGTCATCCTGAAAGACCCGATGCGGGCTATCTTCCTGGGTCTGTGGCCCCCCACCATCATCCTTGTGCTTGTCTATTTCAACCAGAAATTCAAACACTGAAATGGAAAACTTAGATGTAGGACTTTACACGATAATCATTGTGGTTTTGTTTGCTGTACTGGGGTACGGCACCTTCACCGAATATAATCGGATGGACAACAGTAACTACACTGGCGGAGAACGCGCTGATGGTGAAAAAACAGTTAAAACATTTGTAGACAAGCTGTTTAATTAGCCGTCGCGACCCGTTCACGCGTTACCTCCACGGGCAAATTTGCCAGAATCTCGCGACGTAATGCATTAATCAAACTGCGCTTTAAAAAGCTGCGGTGCATCACCAGGCTGATATCGCGGGTGGGTTGCTCACCCACAAAACGGCGGATGCGGGCTTGCCGGACGGGGTCCAGATCGAGCGTGGCGAGTTCGGGCAAGAGCGTGAAACCACCCTGCCGGTCGATAAGTTTGATGAGCGTTTCCAGCGACCCCGTCTCGTATTGCAATGCCGTTTCGCGGGGGCGGTTGGCTCCGCAAAGGTTCAGCACCTGATCGCGAAAACAATGGCCTTCGGACAGGAGCCAAAGTCCGTCGGTGGCCAGATCATGCGGGGTGAGCAGCGCTTTGGCAAGCAAGGGGTGGCCTTCGGCGGCGTAGACCGTGAAGGGCTCGCTGAAAAGAGGGAGTTCGGTGAAGGTTTCGCGAAGGGGTGTCACCGCAATACCCACGTCGAGAAGGCCATTGCGGAGGCGTTCCGTGATTTGATCGGTCAGCATTTCCTGCAAATGCACCGTTACCGAGGGGTGCCGCTGCATAAACGAGCCGATGAAATGCGGCAGCAGGTAGGGAGCCACCGTCGGAATGATGCCAATGCGCAGTTCGCCCCCCACTTCGTCGCGCGATTCTTTGGCCATTTCGGGTATCCGACGCGACGAATGCAACACCTCACGCGCCTGTGCCACAATGAGTTGACCTGTCTCGGTAGGCACTACGGGCTGCTTCGACCGGTCGAACAACAACACGCCCAACTCGTCTTCCAACTTTTGGATCTGCATACTCAGCGTGGGCTGCGTCACGTGGCAATGGTCGGCGGCGGTGGCAAAGTGGCGGTGCGTGTCGATAGCCACGATGTATTCGAGTTGGGTCAGGGTCATGGATAGCGGAACGGTTAATCAATTTTACTGATACAAAACTAAATCATATTGACAGAACGAATAAGGGGAATCAGCCCTATTTTGCAGTTCATTTAGTAAACAGAGCGTTTAGCGGCGTGGTACTCCGCTGTCAAAACATAATCACAGCGGAGTACCACGCCGCTAAACTTCCCAATAGCCAGCCTATTTTTTCGTCATGCTTAAACAAGCTACTCTTTTCGCTCTGCTCCTGATAGCCACGCCTATACTGGCCCAAAAAAAGAGCAATCCCGCCGCGCCTGGCTTCGACATGGCCGGTTCTGACAAACGCGCCATTCAGGTGGCCGACGACGTGATGGCCGCCCAGGGTGGCCGCAAAGCGTGGGACAACACCCGCCACATTGCCTGGACGTTTCTGGGATTTCGCCGCCTGCACTGGGACAAATGGACCGGCAACGTACGAGTGGACAACCTCAAAAATGACCAGTCGGTCGTGCTCAACATCAACACCGAAAAGGGTCGGGTATTCCGTAACGGTAAGGAAGAAACCCAGCCCGACAGTGTGGCCAAGTTTGTGAAAGCGGCCAAAAGCGCTTGGATCAATGACTCGTACTGGCTGGTTATGCCCTTTAAACTGAAAGATTCGGGCGTGACGCTCAAAGACCTCGGCGAAGCCAAAACCGAAGCCGGACAGGCCGCCGATCTGCTTCAGATGACGTTTAAAAACGTGGGCGATACCCCCAACAATCGCTATCAGGTGTGGGTCGACAAAGCCACGCATCTGGTGTCGCAGTGGGCGTATTACCCCAAATTCACGGACGAAAAACCCGGTTTCGTGCTCCCCTGGACCGATTACCAGACCTACGGTGCCATCAAACTAGCTGGGAAGCGCGGCCCCCGCGAACTCGGCGACATCAAGGTGTTCGACACGTTGCCAGAAACGGCCTATACCGAGTTGGAGCGGGTGAAAGAATAGCGTTTGGTAGGCGATACCGACGCACACTTGACTTTCTCCCAACGCTATGAATTTGCGCAATATCCTGTGGATCATCACCTTGCTTACATTACCTGTCGCAGCAACCTTCGGTCAAAGTGAAACCGTTGACTCGGCAAGGTTCCAAAATCACCGGTACAACGAGTTTTTTCGGGGCAACCGCGACCCGTCGTATATCTCGCCAAACGGTGAGCTGGGCGCACCGGGCAAGTATGTCATCAACGGCGAACTGATTGCCAGCTATTTCCTGCTCGACAACCCCAAATCGCGGGTGTCGGTGGCGGTGACACAGCGGTTTATGGCGCGGGTCCGCACGGACCGGTCGTCGCCCATCCGTACGCCGAGTTTCCGGCTGGGGGCGCAGGTTTTCTACCGGCTTAGTACCGATGTGACGCACTACAAGTACCTCGAAGGGCAGTTTTTTCATCACTCCAACGGACAGGACGGCGATGTTTTCCGGCCCAACGGCACCTACAACACCGAAACCGGCGATTTTTCGACCAACTACGTTCAGGCGACCTACAACTGGGGGACCCATTTCGCCAACCGGCACGGCACCTACTATAACCTTGGCTACCGCTGGCATGCGCCTATTTTCAATGCCTCGGAAGGCCTGAACGGGCAATATGGTTTTGCCAGAGTGTTGGGGCAGGCCACCTACCGGCTGTTTTCCCATACCAATGCCGAACACGCACCGACGCTGACAACCGAACGCCTCAGGCTCACGTTACAGGCATCCTACGCCGTTAACCCGCTGGATAACTGGCCGTTAAGCGCCGCCCGTCGCCGACTGAATACCGAGCTAACCGTCTGGTATATTCCCCCATTCAGCCGCGACGCCGGTATTTTTACCACCGTGGGCTACTACGGCGAAGACCCGTATAACATCTATTTCAACGACCGCTACGCCTTTATCCGCTTTGGCATTGCCGCCGGTTTCACCCGCTACTCTGATGAGGTACGGCGGTGAGTGGGCAAACCCATTTAAGCCAAAAACCGTTACGCAACTATGGAAGCCACTGCTTTACAATCTCCCATGCCAACGGCCAACGGGTCGGTGCATAAACCGCTGGGCAAAACCGGCGTATTACTGGTCAACCTCGGCACGCCCGACAGCCCGTCGGTGCCCGATGTGCGCAAATACCTGCGCGAGTTTTTGATGGACGGTCGTGTTATCGACTTCCCCTATATCGCTCGCTTTATTTTGGTCAATGGGATTATTGCGCCGTTTCGCGCCCCCAAATCGGCCAAGATTTACCGCGAACTGTGGGATGAACAAGGCTCTCCCCTGAAATACTACGGCCACAAAGTAGAGGCACTTGTTCAGCAAGAACTGGGCGACGACTACGTGGTGCGGCTGGCCATGCGCTACCAAAGCCCCAGCATCGACGCGGGTCTGGGCGAGTTTCAGAAACTGGGCCTGACCGACATGGTGGTGATCCCCTTTTTTCCGCAATACGCCTCAGCCTCAACGGGTTCGGTCTACGAAAAGGTAATGGACATCCTGAAAACGTGGCAGGTGATTCCAAAGGTTCGGTTTGTAAATCGCTTTCTGGAACACCCCAAATTCATTGAGGCCTTTGTGCAGCGTGGACGTGAACACATGGATAAGCAGGAATATGACCATTACCTGTTCAGCTACCACGGCCTGCCCGAACGCCAGATTCGCAAGGGCGACGTGGCCAAGACGGTCTGTAAACTCGGCGAATGCTGCGGCTCCTTACGGGCTGATAATCAGCACTGTTACCGCGCTCAATGCTTTGAAACTACGCGTATTTTGGTGCGCGAACTGGGCATTCCCGAAGGCAAATACACCACCTCGTTTCAGTCGCGGCTGGGCAACGATCCCTGGATCAAGCCCTACACGGATGACGAGATTAAGGAGATGCCCAAGAAAGGCATCAAGAACGTATTGGCATTCTCGCCCGCCTTCGTAGCCGACTGTCTGGAAACGACCATCGAGGTAGGCGACGAATACAAAGAACTCTTCGAGGAACACGGCGGCGAACACTGGCAACTCGTTAGCAGCCTTAACGACAGCCCAATCTGGATCGAGGCGGTGGTCGATATGGTGCGGACGTGTTGATATAGCTCCGTTTATACTATTTTTCTGTCAGGAATTTTGGGGCGTATTTACCTTGGTGCATCACCAGGTAAATACGCCTCTCTCATGACAACAGGTATACGCAAACAAAGCACAGGGCTGATCGTCGGGCTTTTGTTACTGACCAACGGGCTGGTTCTGGCACAGACCAAAGCCGCCAAAATTGACGCGCTCGTTCGGCAATATGCTGACAATAAGCAGTTTAACGGAACGGTGCTGGTAGCCGAGAAAGGACAGGTGCTGTTCAAAAAGGGCTATGGCATGGCCAATATGGAGTGGCAACTTCCGAACACGCCCGACACCAAATTCCGGCTTGGCTCGATCACGAAGCAGTTTACGGCTATGCTCATCATGCAACTCGTGGAGCAGGGCAAGCTGAAACTGACCGAACCCATCACCACTTACCTGCCCGACTACCCCAAAGCCACCGGCGACAAGATTACCGTTCATCACCTGCTGACGCACACGGCGGGCGTGCCCAATTACACTAGTTTCCCGAAGTTTTTCGAGACTGTTTCCCGTGACCCCTACACACCTATGGCTTTCCTGAAAAAATTCCAGGACATGCCGCTTGAGTTTGAGCCGGGTGCCAAGTTTTCGTATAGCAATTCGGGCTATTTTTTACTGGGTGTGCTCATCGAAAAGGTGACGGGCAGACCCTACGCGCAGGTATTGCAGGAAGGTATTTTGACGCCGTTGCAAATGCGCGATACGGGTTATGATCTGTTCGCACCGATCATGCCCAAACGGGCAGCAGGTTACGAAAAGGAGAAAGGAGGCTACGTAAACGCCCCCTATCTGGATATGTCAATCCCATATGCCGCCGGTTCGCTCTACTCGACGGTGGAGGATTTATATAAATGGGATCAGGCGCTTTACACCGACAAGCTCATCTCGGCAGCGGGGAAAGCCACGATGTTTACACCGTTTAAGGATTTTGGCTATGCCTACGGCTGGAACGTGGGCAAAAATAAGATTGGCGACCGCAAAGACAGCCTGCTGGTCATTGAGCATAGCGGGGGTATAAACGGCTTCAACACGCTGATTACCAGACTACCGCAAGACAAACAGTTAGTCGTGCTGCTCAACAATACTGGTCGTGCTCCCCTCGATGGTATGCGTCGCAACATTCTCCGCATCCTCTACGACCAGCCAGTTGTGGCTCCCAAAATACCCATCGCCGACGTGCTTCGGCAGTCAATCATAACAGACCCCGCAGCGACTGTACGGCAGAAATTTGCGACCTGGAAAGCCAATAAAGCCTATGAGTTGAACGAGGAAGAAATCAATATTGTGGGCTATGAACTGATGCAAAATAAAAAACTGCCGGAAGCCATAACGGTCTTTACGCTCAACGCCGAGGCATTTCCTGCATCGTTTAACGTCTATGACAGCCGGGGCGAAGCCTATATGGCGGCGGGAGACAAGGCCGCAGCCATCCGGGATTATAAGAAATCGGTCGAGCTAAATCCACGCAATACCGGCGGCATTGCGAAGCTGGCTGAACTGGGTGAGAAGGTGGCTATTCCAGAAAAAGCCGCCGTAGCCGTTGATTCAAGCGTACTAGCCGCCTATGTTGGTGATTATGAGTTGGCCCCTACTTTTTCAATCAAGATATCGCGTGAAGCAAACAGGCTCTTTGCTCAGGCTACAGGTCAATCAAATTTTGAGATTTTCGCCGAGTCAGATGCCAAATTCTACTACAAAGTCGTCGATGCACAAGTAACATTTGAGAAGAACGACAAGGGCGACGTGAGCGGGCTTGTCCTGCACCAGGGTGGCCGCGACATTCCGGGGAAGCGGGTGCGGTAATGTTTAGCAGAGTGGTACTCCGCTAAACGTAGAAGGGTCGCCGTGGAAACGGCGACCCTTCTACGTTTAAACCAGCATCCTTTATGGCTGAATCTCAGCGTTCACCACCAGGGTTTTAGCCCAGTTGGCTTTGTTCTCGTTGACGAAGGTTTTGTAGGCTTCGCTGTGGGCAAAGGCCTTCATATCGGTCTCGCTCTGAAACGTCAGGTAATGCATGGCATCGTAGTCCTGATTGGTGGTTCCGGCCACAAATGTCTTGCCGGCCGTGTATCCCACGACCTGTGGGATTTCGTGCTTCAGCGCCGCAAAATCGCGCATATGCTTATCAACAGCTTGCGCTTTCACGTCTTTTACGAAAGAAAAGCAGAAAATCTGCTGTTTCTGGGCTTTGCGGGCGGGTGAGTAGGCCCCGTAGATTAATAAACCGAGGACACAAAACAGGCCTACAATGAGGGCATACCCTTTATATTCGCGTTGCATTACTTTGGTAATTATGACGTTTGACAGAATTTTATTCTTAATTTGTCATGCATTTATTTGATATGTCTTATTTCATCATCAAATAGTACCACGACCGAACAAATGTACCTGAATACTATTTGGTTGCTCATTTTTCTGGGAAAATATTTTCCGGGGACGTTTTTTACGTCACCTACCCTACCCGCTAACGTCCACATCGCGGCTATCACGCCAGCCCTACAATTAGCTCCAGCGTGGGGTTTTTTCGCGCATCAGCAAATCAACCGCATGGCTGTGTTTACGCTGCCGCCCGAGATGATGCCGCTCTACAAAAGCCGCATCCAGTTCCTGACCGACAATGCCGTGAACCCCGACAAACGCCGCTACGCCGTACCCGGCGAAGCCCCGCGCCACTTCATCGACCTCGACGTTTATGCCGACACTACCCGCGAGACCCTCCCCCGGTCATGGTCGGCGGCGGCAGCTAAATTCGGGGCCGACACCCTGGCCATGCACGGCATTGTACCCTGGCATATTCAACTGGTCAAATATCAACTCACGGAGGCTTTCAAGGAGCGGAACGTGCGCAAAATCCTGCGCCTCTCCGCCGACATTGGCCACTACATTGCCGACGCCAATGTGCCACTCCACACCACCCGCAACTATAATGGGCAGTTTACCAACCAAACCGGTATTCATGGTTTCTGGGAATCGCGGTTGCCGGAGTTGTTTTCCACAAACTATGATTGGGTGGTTGGCCCCGCCGAATACCTCGAAAAGCCCCAACAGCGGGCCTGGCAGGCCGTTTTCAACGCCCACGCCGCCCTCGATTCGGTGCTGCTTATGGAGCGCGACCTGACGGCCGAACTGGGCGAATCGCAGAAATGGAATTTTGAAGACCGCAACGGCCAAACGATCAAGGTGTATTCGGCGGCATTTTCAGCGCGGTATCACGAGCGGCTGCGTGGACAGGTGGAGCGCCAGATGCGGGCTTCGATCAAAATGGTGGGCGACTTCTGGTACACCTGTTGGGTCGACGCCGGCCAACCCGACCTGAAAAAACTGGCCCGCCAACTGCCCGACGACACCGAACAAACCGAAACAGCCGCCGAGCAACAGAGTTGGCTCAGGCGGCTGTTTAAGGCGCGGGATGAAAATTGAGGGGAACGCGGATTGGGCCGGTCTGCCGGTGCGGGATCGGGCAGATGGTCACGGATTTTTGATCCGCTCAATCCGTGTCATCCGCGTTCCCCTTAATTTTCCTCCTATACCTTCAGCATTTTCATGTAAGCCGAATCAGCTTCCATGCTGGCTATGGGCGATTTAGGGTATTCTTCCTGCTCGACCAGAAAATACTTCATGCCGCTTTTGCGGGCCTGTTTCAGGATCGCTTTGTAGTTCACAACGCCTTCGCCCAGATTCTGCTGCACCACTCTGGTACCCTCGCGCTTGTAGTCTTTGACGTGACAAAGCTCGTAGCGGCTGCCGTGCTTTTTGAGGTGGTCCACGGCGCTTTGCCCGGCTGCCTCAATCCAGCACATATCCAACTCGAACATCACGTTGAGTGGATCGGTGTTGGTGAGCAGGTAGTCCTGTGGCAGTTTGCCGCCCTGCATCTTAAACGAATAATCGTGGTTATGGTAGCCAAATTTCAGCCCGGCACCGGCGTTACGCACCGCCTCGCCCACCCGGTTGAAACTGTCGGCCACCCGCTTCCAGTCGTCCCACGTTTTTTGGGGACCAATGTAGGGGCAGAGCATATATTTAAGGCCCGCGCCGCTAGCCATGTCGATGTATTTGCTCAACGTGTCGGGGTTTTCCGAAGCACCCTTGAAATCGAAGTGGGTACTGACCATGCGCACACCGAGGCTGTCGAGGAAGGACTTCATGGCGGCGGGTTCCATGCCCCACAAAAAGCCCTGCGGCCCCTGGTAGCTTTCAAATTGTTTATAGCCCATTTTGGCCAACTGCGTCATCACACCTTTGGGGTCGGCGGGCAGCACATCACGGACACTGTAGAGTTGTACGCCATAGGTGCTGATCGAACCGGCAATGGCATCGGTGAGGGAGGAAGATACAGCTACAGCGCCGGCCGACAGCAGGCCCGCCTGTTTTAAAAAATCACGTCTAGTTGATTGCATATGCTTGGATTTAAGCTGTAAAGGCAAACTAAGAGACGATCTAATGCGTACTATTACCATCTGAATAATCTCATCGTCAACTAGCTGATTATCAACAAAATGATACATAAAAGGCAACTCGTTACAGGGTCTATGTTACTACTATTACTCTGTTCGTTTGCCGAGCTAACCCTCGCCCAGACGCCGGTGATTACCCGTGGTCCTTAT
Source organism: Cytophagales bacterium (assembly GCA_038230755.1). Taxonomy (GTDB): domain Bacteria; phylum Bacteroidota; class Bacteroidia; order Cytophagales; family Spirosomataceae; genus Fibrella. Next base: position 18,412 of record JBBRMP010000079.1, read on the forward strand.
CTGCAAATGAGCAACGAAACAGGTATCACCATCCGCTGGCGTACCGACCTGGCCAGCGTTGGCCGCGTCACCTACGGGTTGTCTGCCACGAGCCTGACAGGCACGACGAGCGAAACAGCCGCCACCACTGAACACGAACTGCGGCTGACGAATCTCCTGCCCGACCAACGTTACTTCTACAGCGTGGGCACTACCAGCATCGTGCTAGAACAGACCACCGCTAACTATTTCCAGACCAACCCGCCTGCCACCACCAAACGGCCCATTCGCATTGCCTCGTTCGGCGATTGTGGGGTGCTGAGTACCAACCAGGCGAACGTACTTGCGGGCCTGTTGAACTACCGGGGCACCAACCCCACCGACCTTTGGCTGCTGATGGGCGACAATGCCTACGACGGCGACGATGCCCAGTTTCAGGCCAGTTTTTTTAACCCCTACCGCAATACCCTGCTAAAAAACAGCACGCTTTTTCCCATTCCCGGCAACCACGACTACCTCAACAGCAATGCCCTCGCCGCCAGCCACGCCATCCCCTACTTTTCCATTTTCACCGTCCCCGCCAACGCCGAAGTAGGCGGCGTGGCATCGGGTACACGTGAGTGGTACTCGTTTGATTACGGCCCTATCCATTTTGTTATGCTCGATGGCTTTGGCACTCGCCCCGTTGGTGGGGTGGCGAAAAAAATTTATGACGACACGCTGAACCACCCGCAGGCCATCTGGCTGAAGCAGGATCTCGCCGCCAATACCAAAAAATGGACCATCGCCTACCTCCACTTTCCACCCTACACGCAGGGGTCGCATAACTCCGAAACCGAGGGCGATCTCATTGCTGTTCGCCAGCAGCTCAGCCCCATTCTGGAACGCTTCGGCGTCGATATGTTCGTGACGGGCCATAGCCACGTCTACGAACGATCATTCCCCATTCATGACCAGCGCGGCCCCATGGCCAACTTTGCCGCTACCCCCGCCGCCTACCGCTACCCCACCGATGCCAGTTCGGGCCGCTACGACGGCTCGGCCAATTCGTGCCCCTACCTCCGAAAATCGGCGAAGCAGAAGCAGGGAACGGTCTATGTAGTGTCGGGTTCTGCCGGGCAACTGAGCCACATTGCGGCGTTGGGCAACCACCCGGTAATGGCGTTTACGGAGAAAAACGTGGGCGGATCGTTTTATATGGAGGTAGAAGACAATAGGCTCGATGCCAAATTTATTCAGGCCAACGCGCCCAGTTTCGGCGTAGTGACCGACCAGTTTACGCTAATGAAAGACGTTGGCAGAAACCAGTCGCTCACCCTCACAGCGGGACAATCGGCTACGTTAACGGCTTCATTCATTGCCGATTACCAATGGACCAACCCCAGTAGTGGTACACTCGCGGCCACCACCCGGTCGGTAATCGTGATGCCCGCGACAGGCACGGTGCAGACGTATGTGGTTACGGATAGCAAACAGTGCCTCCGCGACACCTACACCATACGCACGTATGGTGGCGACCTCAGCACCACAAAACCGGGCAACTGGAACGACGCAGCCATTTGGTCGGCCAACCGTATCCCCACCCGCATCGACGTGGTGCACATTGGGCATATCGTTACTATTCCAACCGCCGTTCAGGCACTGGCCGGACAGGTTCATTACGCCCCCGGCACGCGTCTGCTCTATGCCACAGGAGCCAAATTGCTGACTGATTTTTAAGGGAATGTTAACCACAGAGACACAGAGGGCACAGAGGTTTCTTTCGATGAAATAAACCTCTGTGCCCTCTGTGTCTCTGTGGTTAACATTCCCTTCCTCTCTTCCTGCCTTATCTTTGCCCCTACAATGACATACCCCCAAATTACTTTGCAAAAAGGCCGCGATGAGGCCGTGCGGCGGTTTCACCCTTGGGTGTTTTCGGGCGCAGTGGCCAAACGCGACGAACACCTCGAAGACGGCGATATCGTGGAGGTGCTTGACAGCCGCAATACCTACCTCGGCACGGGCCACTTCCACGATGGTAGCATTCTGGTGCGCCTGTTTTCCTTTGCGGCCCACACCAGCGGCCTGCCCGTAGTGCCCGACGTTGATTTCTGGATCCAGAAACTCGAACAAATACGGACCGTACGGGCCAGCATCATTCCCGAAAAAACCAACTGCTACCGCCTCGTTCACGGCGAAGGCGACGGCTGTTCGGGCCTTATCATCGATATGTATAACGGGGTGGCGGTGCTACAGGCCCACTCCATTGGCATGCACCGGCAACGGCAGCAAATCGTGGAAGCCCTGCAACGCGTTTTTGGTACTGAACTCATTGCTGTCTACGACAAAAGTGCCGAATCACTGCCCGAGAATTATGCTGCCGGGGTGCAAAATGGCTTCCGCTTTGGCCGCGCCGACGTGCCACGCCCCGTTATGGAAAACGGCCATACGTTTCTGGTAGACTGGGTTACGGGTCAAAAAACGGGCTTTTTTCTCGATCAGCGCGACAATCGCCAACTATTGGGCCGCTACGCCAAAGGAAAACGTGTGCTGAACGCCTTTTGCTATTCGGGCGGGTTTTCGGTCTACGCACTTGCCGCTGGTGCCAGCCTTGTTCATTCGGTCGACGTGTCGCAGAAAGCCGTCGATTTGACCAACCAGAACGTGGCCGCTAATCCCGGCTTTCCGGGAAACCATGAGGCCATTGCCGATGATGTGATGCACTACCTCAAAACGCTGGGCGAAGAACCAACCGATTCGTCGGATAGTAGCCAGCAATACGACATTGTGGTGCTTGACCCGCCCGCCTACGCCAAAAGCCAGTCGGCGCGGCACCGGGCCGTGCAGGGCTACAAACGGCTGAACGTGGAGGGGCTAAAACGCGTGGCACCAGGCGGCATTCTATTCACATTCTCCTGCTCGCAAGTAGTTGACCGTGAGCTGTTTTACAATACCATTGTGGCGGCGGCCATTGAAGCCGGGCGGCAGGTGCGGGTGCTCCATCACCTGAGCCAACCCGCCGACCACCCCGTGAGCCTGTTCCACCCCGAAGGCGGCTACCTGAAAGGGCTGGTGCTCTGGGTAGAATAGGCCGCGTGAACAAACGGGGATTAAAAATGTATTAATGCCTATGCTTTCGTCTACTACCAACACCATCTATACCCCCCGGCAACAACGCGTTTTGTTGGTGGTGAGCCTATTGATTCTGGCCGGTTTTATCATTGCGGGACTGCGCGATTACATATCGGCCTTCTTTGGCGCTGGCATTTTGTACGTCATTTTTCGGCCCGTATTCTATGGGTTGGTGTACCGCAAAAAGTGGAATCGTACGGCCGTCACCTCGGCCATTCTATTCTTCTCCATGTTTGCCATTATTCTGCCCTTTCTGATCCTGAGCTTGATGCTCATCGACCGGATTCAGTATTATGCCGCGCACACCGACCAGATTTTAGGCTTGATCAAGCAGGTTGAAAATCTGACGCATATCAAAATTACCAGCCAGCAAAACATTCAGCGTATCCTGCAACAGGGCGGTACGTTTGCCTCCCGGCAGTTACCCTCGCTGGCGGGTGGAGCACTCGATTTTCTGGTCATTATTGGCCTGATGCTCTTCACGCTCTTTTACATGTTTAGCGACGAAGAAACGTTCCACGACGGGGTGCGCCGATATATGCCTTTCAAGCGTGACACCCTCCACGAACTGGGTAATCAGCTCCGTAACAACGTCAATGCCAATGTATTAGGTCAGGGAATAGTCTCACTCGTGCAGGGTACACTCACAGGCCTCACGTTGCTTATTTTCGGGGTGCCCGATGCGGCTTTCTGGGGAACGGTAGCCTTTTTCATGGCTTTTATTCCGGTATTGGGCACGCCCCTGGTCTGGGCACCAGCGGGTCTGATTCAGCTCTCGCAGGGCAATACCACCCAAGGCGTTGGCATCCTGCTGGTAGGGGCCATCCTGATCACCAACATCGACAATGTGTTGCGGATTATGCTGGCCAAACGCATGGGCGACGTTCATCCACTGGTGACGCTGGTGGGTATCGTTGTTGGCGTGCCCATCTTCGGCATTCTGGGGCTGGTTATTGGGCCAACGATTCTGTCGTTTTTCATTGTGCTCATGCAAGTTTTCGCCCGCGAGAATGAGAAAACGCGTGAGGAAGCCGAACTCGACGAAGCCAAAGTAGAAAACCGCGCCAAGGTGCAGGCGAAAGCCCCCTAGCCCCAAAGCAGGGCTGTTAATTTTTGACTTTTAGTTATTTTTATCCAAATAGTATTTGGACATGAACTTAGATTCGCTTTTTAACAGCATTGAGGACTTTCGTCGAGGCCAAGGACAACGGTTTGACTTGCCGCCTTTACTTTGGATGATATTTCTAAGCATTGCCAGCGGTTATACAGGATATCGCCCGATTGCCAAATTCGCTAAGACAAACAATGATTTTTTTGTTGATTTTTTCAAGTTAAAATATCCTGTTCCAAGTCATATGACATTTCGTAAGATTTTAACAAAGTTAGACAGCAAAAAAATTATCAATAATTTTAGTGAGTGGTCTAAAAATTAAGACCTTCAGCCGAGCGATTGAATAAGCGGTGATGGTAAATCGCTTAAATCAACGTTTGCTGACTATCAGGAGGCTAAGCAAGATTTCGCTTCTGTCGTTAGTATTTATTGTCCTTGGATTCAGGTTTGAAGTGCAATTCCCTGCTTTAGAGCGAATTGGATGGGGCTAAGAAAGCCTAATGTTTTGCGCGGTCGGTGATTGAGCTGATTCTGAATCCAATGTACATCTTTGGGCCGAATCGGGCTAATCCGAC
>JBBRMP010000080.1:0-23188 GCA_038230755.1 Cytophagales bacterium
AAAGTATTTAATGTCTAAAAGTCAAGTAGTTGATTATCAGCACATTAATATTTTTGCTTAGTTTAACTCATAAATTAGAAAAATTAGTAACTTGCTGATTGTCAGATAATTGGCTTGAATTTGCCTACCTAAACAGTTACGATTCTAGATAGCTTACTACTGCTATTTCCCACAAACACAACGCCTGAAAGATGGTCGATTTGCCCGAGTTGTTTGGGCCGATCAATACCACGGACTGCGACAGCGAAAACTCGACGTTCTCTAACTTCTTGAAATTCTGGATGGAGACTTTAGTAAGCATAGAGCGGTGGTGCTGGGTAGGGCTAAAGATAGCACTCGGTGTCCAATGCCTGAAAAATGGCCCGTTGGCCTCTTTTTATTGAACAAAAACGCTCACCATAGCTATATACAACAGGGTTCAGGGCTTTCTCCCGAATCTGCAATCAGTCAACTCTATGGAACAACAAGAAAAATACCCGCAGGCCGACGAGCTGAAGAGCGGTGTACAGGAATTTCCGGCCATTCAGGCCAAAATGACGCCCGAACCCATCAGCGGTTTATCGAATTACGCAGCGGCGGGAAAGCTGACCGGCAAGGTAGCCATCATCACCGGTGGCGACAGTGGCATTGGCCGGGCGGTGGCCGTGGCATTTGCTAAAGAAGGGGCTAACGTGTCGATTGTGTACCTCGCCGCCGAGCAGGAAGATGCCGAAGAAACGAAGCGTTTAGCCGAGCAGTTTGGTACCAAATGCCTGCTGTTACCATCGGATGTACGCAGCAAGGAACTATGTCAAAAAGCGGTTGACCAGACGGTTAGTGAATTTGGCGGCCTGAACATTCTGGTCAACAATGCGGCCTATCAGCACATCGTACAGAAAATCACCGACATCACCGAAGAGCAACTCCGCCGCACGTTCGACACCAATATCCTGGGTTATTTCTTCATGGTGCAGGCCGCATTGCCGCACCTGAAAGAAAACGACGTGATCATCAACACGGGCAGTATCGTTGGCAAGAGAGGGGAGCCTCAACTGGTCGACTACGCCTCGACAAAGGGTGCCATTCACGCGTTCACGCTGTCGCTGGCTACGCAATTGGGCGAACAGAAAATTCGGGTCAACGCCGTATTGCCCGGCCCGATCTACACGCCATTTTTACCCGGCGCAGGCATGGGACCGGAAGGTGTGGTGAAGGCATCGGCCAAAACGATTTTGCAACGCCCCGGCCAACCCGAAGAACTCGCCCCCGCCTATGTGCTGCTGGCATCGACCGACGGTTCCTACATCACCGGTGCCCTAATTGACGTAAACGGCGGAAATGCGTAGGCATTAGCCGTAAGGGGTTTAGTCGTAAGGAGCTTGTTGGCGAGTATTCAGCGCGAAACTCCTTACGACTAAACCCCTTGCGACTAGTTTGCCACAAACGGTGCCTGTCTGTAGAATTGGGTATTGTCAAGCTGTTCAATCAGGAAACGGGCCAGGTCGGCTACGGCCAACATGCTACCGGGCATGTAAGCCAGATGCGTTTGAACCGTACCCAAAACAGGTTCATGTACCAGATATGGAACGCGCACGTAGGTCCAGTCCAGGTCACTATCCTGTAGCAATTGATACTCGCGCTCCCGGTCGGCCATGTAAGCCGGAAAGTGCTGTTGCATGAACGCGGCCGAGAGTTGTGTTTTCTCGTCGGTCTGTACTTGTCCTGTGTCGTACAGGCTGGTCAGGGTTATGTAGCGGTTAATGCCAGCGGCCTGCATTTGGGCTAGCACAAGCCAGGTAACGGTGCTGAGCATAGGCGTATTTTCGCCTTTGGGGTTCCCCAGTGCACTAATCAGCGCCTCGCTCCCAGCCAGCAGTTGACCAATGGCCGCCGGATCACGGGCATCACCGGCAAGGATGGTAAGCCGTTCGTGCGTAAGGTTGAACTGATCGGGATGGCGCACTAACGCCCGGACAGCATAGCCAGACCGGAGGGCCTGATCAATCAACGGGCGACCGGCTTTACCAGCCCCGCCTAACACGGCAATGGTTGATTTTATTGACGTAGACATTATTATAACAAGTTGATTGACCGGCAATTGGAGTTAAACAGACCACAGGCAGGCATAGCCGCGCAACAGGCCGGTCAATAATCGCCAAAGAAGTGTGAGACAAAGACCAGTGATGGTCTTTTATGGTGTTCCATGGCAGCAATCGCCGGGGCTTTCAGAGGGAGAGCCGGAACAGGTGGGGCAGTATGTTAGCCGAGTCGAATTCGACAAATGTAGTCGGCTGATCGTTACGGGTCAATCACCACCGCCACAGCCAGAACAACCACTGCTGGAGCAACCTGAACCACCACCATCACCATGCCCTCCACCATCGCCGTGTCCGTCGCCACCGTGTCCGTGACCCGACTGGTGGCCGTCGCCTGAATCGGCGAAGAAAATGCCACCACCTCCGTCGCTACCGTCACCGTTGTTTTTGCCCTGGTTGCGGTTCGGCCCAGCATTGGTATTGGCCAGACTAACGATCAGCCCGAAGAAGACCGCGACGCCTATCAGCACCCAGAACAGGATGCTGCCGTTGGCCTGAAGAAACAGTGCCGCCGACCCCAGGGCCCCTGCTACGGTGATACCACCCAGCCATTGAGCGGGTGCCGGTTTCAGAATAATCCAGTTCGTGCGCCGGTTAACGCGCTGAAAATCAATATCCGAAAAGCGTTGCTGGTTCGTATGCCAAATAGCAGCGGGGGGACTTTCGCCAAAATACCGCCTATATAAATCCTGACTCGTCGTGTACATACCGTCGAATTTCTGGGCTTCGCTCGCCCCGCCTCTGGTAGGGTTGTGGTGCAGGTCGCGGCACAGCGTGTGGCGGCACAGGTCCTGCCAATACGAGCGGGTGTAGGTCAGGTGCAGATGCCACGCCTGATCGACGGGGTCGGAGGGGGTGACGCCGGTGTCGGTGACGCAGCAGAGAAAGAGAAACTTGCGGTACTCCGCAATGACCCGTTCGGTGTAGCGGGTATCCCAGTCGTTTTCGCGGGCCAGTCGTGCCGCAAACGTAAATTGGGTGTCAGGACCGTCGAATGCAAAGGTGCTGATGGCTGTCCAGAGGGCCGCTTCGTCTCTGGTACTGTGTTCGGTTAACACGTTCATTTTTTCTTAAAATTACTGGACCTGAAATGACTTATCAAGGGCCTGTTTGTTAAGAAATTATGATCGTTTTGCGGTGGGCTTAACCCAGCTTGCCCACACACCCAGCAGTGGTCCCGGCAGTAACACGTAGAACAACCAGACCGACGCGCCGACGCGGTTCACCAGCCACGCCATCAACTGGATGGAGATGACCGTGAGTAAAAAGCCAACACTCACCACCAGCGTAATCACCGTGCCCCGACTGGCCAACGGTGCCTGACTGGCAACCATCGTCGAAAACTGGGGGGAGTCACCGGCGGCGGTTAGGCCCCAGGCCAGCAAAAACAGGCCGAATAGCCACGAAGGAAGTGGTAACAGCCACGGAACCAGCGCGATACAAATGCCCGACGCCAGCAGAAACAGGCGGGCAACGCGGCCACTGCTGCTGGCCAACGCCCAAAAACCACCTACCACGCAGCCCAAGGCCCCCGCCGCAATGGCCCAGAATGACCAGACAGACACGTTGATGGCAGCGGCAGGGTGTTGCTGGGCATAGCCCGCAATGAGCATGGGCATGAAGGCCCAGAGCGTGTATAATTCCCACATATGCCCGAAATAACCCAGCATCGCCGGTCGGTAATCTGATGGCCTGAACAGGTCCGACACGCGGCTAACCTGAAACCCGGCGGGCTGCTTCGTTACCGGTTTCGACGGAATGAACAGAGCCAGCAAAAGCCCGCCAAAAATCGCTAACCCACTGACAGACAGGATAACAATTCGGTAAGGAAGCGTGGCATCGAGGCCCCGGATCAGGTGCGGAAAGGCTGTACCCACCACCAGCGCCCCAACCAGAAAACCCATGGCCCGCCCCAACACCGGCCTGAACCAGTCAGCGGCGATTTTCATACCCACGGGATAAACCCCCGCCAGAAAGAAGCCTGTCATAAACCGGCTCAGCAGCAGGGTCTCTGCCCGCACTGGCCCCAGCAGCCAGCCCACGTTGGCTAATGCCGCCAGCCCAACCGAGACCACAAATACGGGCGTAGCCGGAAACCGGTCGGGGATAGCGAGCAGGGCGTAGAGCAGCGTGCCGCCCACAAACCCGGTCTGTACCGCCGAGGTAATCCAGCCGGTCAAACTGGGCAGGGTGCGCAGCAGGTCGGGCAGCACGGCGTTGCCCGCAAACCACAGCGACGTACCCGCAAACTGGGCAAAGACAATAATGGCCAGATGGCGATTGGTGAGGGTGGGTGTTGTCAAGTCAGGTGGTGTGAAAAGAGACAGGTGCTACTGCCCTTACAACTTACGCACCAGCAATTTACGGTTATCGGCGCGGTTGGCTTCGGGCCAGGCACCCAGCGGGTCAATAACAACAGATGCGACGTTGACGGGGCGGGGAAGATAAAACGCTTTGCTTTTCAGGTCACGGCCTGCTACAAGGGGCACCATCAGCTCGCGGTGAATAACCCGGCCAGCGTCATCGAGCAGGGCAATGGGTATATAGTCGCCGGGAAGTTTTTCGTGCGTATGGCCAAGACCGTCATCGAGGGTTTCTTCGGCGACTACCCGCACCCCGATACGGTCGTCATTATCCCACACCGTTTCAATGGCAAACGAGAATTGGGGTCGTTCGCGGAGGTAGTTCACGGCGTATTTGTAGTCGTTGGGCAAGGCCATTTGTAGGTCATCGACGTATGCTGCCGGGCTGGTTTGGCGGTCATGCTGACTTTTGTAAAACCGCCCGATCTGCCGACAAAGGGCTTCGTGGCCCCACACCTCACCGATGCAGGTGAGTGACGCTGGTGCCTTAGCCGTGGCCACGTATGACCCGCCCGGTGCCTCCATAACAACAGGTTCGCGCCCACTAGTTTGGCCACGTCCCCGCCGATAAAGAGCCTCCTGACGCCCCAGTCGCCGTTTTAGCCAATCTTCGCCCAGTTTCGCCTGCACCACACGAAGGGCCAGGTACCCCGCCAGCCCGTCGGTGAGCAAGCCCGACTGCGCCGGATTTATGGTGGTCAGCCCCTGCCCTATCCACTGGTTCAATACCTGTTTCGTTACGGCCAGGGCCAGTTGGCCGGCATCGTCGGGGTGGGCGGTGTTGGTCATCCAGCCATCGCGTTCGGGCAACGATACGAAGGCGGGTGTCGAGGCGAGTGGATTGGGACTAAACGGCGTTTCGGAAATGTGCAGCGTCTGGTGCGGAAAAGCCCCCAGCCAGCGGCTACCCTGTTGCAATGCCCGCGCCACGGCGGCCTGAACGGCCAGTACATTTTGCGGATGGACAAAGTGATAAATCACGTTCACCCGCTGCCCAGACCCCACGCCAATCTGTTGCGTGGTTGTGTTGTAGGGCGTAATCATACCGACTGACTGTGAATACGTTACTCCCGAATCAGTGGTGTTTTTCAGCCAGTAAAGACAACCCGGACCCCCGCACGTCAGCAGCCCCAGCGAGGCGACATACGGCCCATTCAGCCCCCCCATCGCCCGGCGTAACAGCAACCGTGGCCCCACTAAAACGCCCCGTTGCGCTAACCGCACGGCCAGCAGCAGCAGACCCGCCGCAGTCGTTGTCCAGAGCAGCGCCGTCACGGGGCGGAGCGAGGTAAACAGGCTGTAGCCGGTGATGTCGGAATAGAGTCGCGAGCCGGGCAGGATGCTATAGAGCCACCAGGCCATACCCTCGCTTTTGTCGTCGAAAAAGGTCAACAGCCCCAGCCCAATAAGCACCAGCCCATGCCCCGCCAGCCGGTTTGTAACAACCGCGCTGACCAGCGTGGCCAGGGCGATCAACTGGACGTAGCGGAGCAGACCGTCGGTGAGTAAATCACGGGCATACAGGGGCCAGTCGATGGGCGTTTGACCGTCGGCCAGTTGCAGCCCAAGGCCAGTAGCCAGCAAAACCGATGCAATAGCTGTAGCCAGCAGCAGCATAGCCCCGGCGTTACCCAGCAGCAACACCCACCCCGGCTGCGGGGTGGCATCGACCAGGTACCACGCCCCCGACGTGCGGTTTCGGTGGATCAACTCGCCCGTGAACACCACCAGAAACAAGCTGATATACAGGTGCATAGGCAACCGGATGGCCGTCATCCGCGACGTGAACGGCAATAGCCGCTGCCCACCCGATAACGGGCCAGCGGGCGCATCACCAAAACCGAGCGCATACGCCACAATGCCCAGGGCCAGCAGCAACAACCCCACCGCCACGGCGGGTTGCCGCACCAGCCAGCGGGCATCGACCACGGCAAGATAAAGAACTGTTTTGCAACGGGTTAACAGCGTAAACGAACGGGTTATGATTGGTATTGAATCGCTTTTTTCTATCGGCGAATGGCTAACATGCGACCCTTCGGGAACGATGCGCCGATAAATACTCAACCAGAATGGAGGTACTGACCACCGTTTCCCTAAATCGAGCATATACTGAAAACTCAACCGCCCATCGGCGCGGGTGAGCAGCCAGCCGCTGAGGCCCAGCCACAATAGGCGGTTCATATACAGCAGATCAGGTGTATAGAGCCAGCCCGTGTTCTTGTCGGTGGTAGTCATCGTCTCTACCGCCTGCCGAATGCTGATGGCCCCAAATGGATCGAGCAGATGCACCCAGTCCAGCCCCACCACCGACGTATAGCCCAGTTGCAGCAGCGTGCTGCCCAGAATGAGCGTCAGCAGGGCCAGATAGGCACCACCGATGTGCCGAAATAGGGCCGTGAGGGCAAACGACAGGCAAACCACCACCAGCAGATTCGGGAGCAACACACCCACAAACGCCCCGACAAATGGGCCAGCGGGCCAGCTACCCAGGGGGCCATTTACCCAGAGCGGCACCGTGAGCAGGCCCAGCGCATAGCCGAAACCAAGCAAAAAACTAATGCCCAAGATGCCCAAGAATTGCCCCGAAAAGTAAGCCCGTTCGGCAATGGGCAGGGTGTAGAGGTAGCCCCCAACACGGTAATCGCGGTCACGTAGCAGGGCCTGTCCCGTCAGCAACGCCACCGCCGCCACCAGCAACGGCCCCACATTAGCGAAGCCCAAGTACAACAGAGCGGGCGCGTTAGTCAGCAGATTCACATCGGCCACCAGCCCGTAGTTAAGGGTGCCGGTGGTGCCCCCCTGCGCCACCATCAGCAGCAATAAGCCATAGAAGTAGGGCTGCCGGAAATGGTACCGAAGTTCGAAGCGGGCAAGGGTGAGCAGGTCGTGCATGGCGTGAGGGGTAGCGTTTAGTTCACAAAAAATTGCTCATTTGGTCAAAAATTACGGCGTATTCCAGGATAAGATGGCCCCGCTCCGGGTAATAATTTACCGACTTGATCGCCTTCCTGAATAGCCTGTGGGCCTTTTTGGCGTTTTCCTCGTTGGCGTATAGCCCCTTCCAAGCTCTGTTTTCCTCGAAATTGGCCAGCCGCAAGCCGCCGTTATAAAAGCGGATGGGCATGGCCACGGCTGCCGGTTTGAACTGGTTGAGTTGATTGGCGTAGATGGCTTTGAAATAAAGTGCATAAAACGCTAGGCAGTTCTTTACCCGCACCCGAATCTGTTCATCCGTTTCGGGCTTCGATGGATGAGTAAACACCACTTTCGCCAAGGCCAGCACCCGCTGTTTGTCATGCCCAAACTCGATCCGGTGGAGGTCGCACCGCAGCCCAATTTGCCCCGAATCGACCTGAACAGGTACCATCATTGTGAAGCCGTAGCTCGTCTGCTGCACATTGCGATAGGTGCCCAGCAGTGTACCCAGTATACGACCGTTCAGTCGGTATCTACTCTCTATCAATTGATTACGCAGTATAAGGTCGCAACGGCTATCGGGCGCAAAAGCAAACAACCCAAATTCCAGTGCACCCCTCACCGAATCAGCTACCTGCTGTTCCGTCACGGCCAGAGCCGTTGTATCTGGCAACGGCTGAACGCCTGTTACCAGATACGTATCTGCCGAATAGCGGGGCGTTAGCCAGTCTCCTTTCGGCAGTCGGTCTGAAGTCGATTGGCAGGCCCAAAAAAGTAGCGAAAGCCCACTAAGCAGAATAAAGCTGTAGCACCGTGTCATCAACCAATACTACTAAAAAAAGCCGCCAGTCAAAAGACCAGCGGCTTGGTTGCAAGTAGTTTATTAGCTTATGGCAGTAGCCTTACCGCATTTACCTTGCCTACGCCGTTGCCAGCATCGAGATGGCTTTGGCCTCCAGAAATGATTCGCCCATGAGGTATTCGTCGGCGGCGCGGGCGGCTTCGCGGCCTTCCGAAATGGCCCACACTACGAGCGATTGACCCCGGCGCATATCGCCAGCGGCGAAGACTTTCGGGTTCGTAACGGTCTGGTAATTAACCGTTTTCACGTTGCCGCGTTCGTCGCGCTCCAGGTCGAGGTCGGTGAGTAGCCCCTCGTGTTGGGGGTGCAGGAAGCCGGCAGCCAGCAGAGCCAGTTCGCAGGGTACGTCGCGTTCAGAACCGGGTATTTCTACCATCTGCATCCGGCCATTTTCGTGCTTCCACTCCAGGTCAACCAGCCGCAGGGCTTTCAGATGGCCGTTCTCATCGCCGATGAACGCCTTCGTGTTGATGCTCCAGTGGCGGTCGCAGCCTTCTTCGTGGCTGGTGCTGGTGCGGAGCATCATGGGCCAATGTGGCCAGGGTGTGCTGGCGGCGCGTTCGGTGGGAGGCATGGGCATCAACTCGATCTGCGTCACGCTCGTGGCCCCGTGCCGGTTCGACGTACCCACGCAGTCGGAGCCAGTATCACCACCACCAATCACCACCACGTTTTTGGCTGTCGCCAACAAATCGCCGTTGGCATAGGCTACGCCCTGATGATCGACCGAAACGGGCCGGTCGGCGTTGCGTTTATTCTGCTGACTTAGAAATTCCATGGCCGGGTAAATGCCGTTGAGGTCGCGCCCTGGAATGGGCAGATCGCGCGGCACGGTGGCCCCACCCGTGAGCATCACGAGGTCAAAATCGGCCAGTAGGTCTTTGGCTTTGATGTCGACGCCCACGTTTACGCCCGTGCGGAAAACGATGCCCTCAGCTTCCATAACGGCCAACCGACGGTCGATGGTCCATTTTTCGAGCTTGAAATCGGGGATACCATAGCGTAAGAGCCCGCCAATCTGGTCGGCACGTTCAAAGAGCGTGACGCTGTGTCCGGCCTTATTCAGTTGCGTCGCGGCGGCCAGCCCGGCAGGACCAGAACCGACCACGGCCACGGCTTTGCCGGTGCGTTTCAGCGGCGGTTGCGGCGTCACGTAGCCGTTGGCAAAGGCCACTTCGGCAATCGATTTTTCAATAAATTCAATCGCAACGGGCGGCTTGTTGATGCCCAGTACGCAGGCCGACTCGCAGGGAGCCGGGCAGATGCGCCCCGTAAACTCCGGGAAGTTGTTGGTCGACGACAGAATCTCCCAGGCGTACTGCCAGTTTTGCTCATACACGGCGTCGTTAAACTCCGGGATGATGTTACCCAGCGGACAGCCGCTGTGGCAAAACGGCGTACCGCAGTCCATGCAGCGGGCGGCCTGTTTCAGGGTGATTTCGACAGAGTAGGACTGCTCAATTTCCTTGTAGTCACGCACCCGCGTGGCGGCGTCGCGCTTCTTCGGCAGTTCACGTGTAAATTCTAAAAATCCGGTAGGTTTTCCCATTGGTATAAATGAGTTAAACGGCTGCTGTCAGTCGCTACACGGTATCAGCAATGGCCGCCTGTTTAATGAATCCTTTCAATGATAAATCTTCATCGAGCACATCCCAACTTACTGCGCTACCGCTAGCTTCCAGCGAATAATGGTAAAGTTGCTCTGTAGTGGCATTATGTAAGCGTTTGTAGTCAGAGAGTTTAAGCGTCAATACGTTACCATTTGTTAGCAGTACCAACATACGATCTATCTCAGCGTCAAAAAACAATTGTTTAATACGCAAGCCCTGTTCAAAAATTAGCCGGTCCAGCGGGTCTGCTGACGATTTTGTTGCATTAATCTCCGAAGTATTCATTCCATTTGTTGATTAAAAGCGTCTTGTTTGCTTCAACAAGCTGACGAATTTTACGACGTTCCCGAACAGTGTATCCATACGTGTAAGCTTCTTCCAAGTTAGGCAAAAGCCAGTACTTACTGTTGCCTTCGGCTTTCACTATGTGAATATGCGGTGGTTCGTCATTCTCGTTGCTGTAGAACTTGAATTTATATCCATCGATGGTTAGGACAACCGGCATAATTAAAAGGTATCGGACTTGTCAATTCTTACTATTATTTTGCTGTTGTCAATTGTAATTCAGTATCATGGAGAATTGCCATAGCCTGATCGATCTTTTTGATTTGGTCGGGGTAAAGCGCCTCTACGGCGATGGTTCGACCGCTTGCATTCACAAATTCAACCTCGAACCCCAATTGGTCGCCGTGAACAATCACAACAATGCCCACGTCTCCGCGAATGAGATTGGCTTTCGGAAGGTTGATCAGAATGGCCACCAAGTCGGTCTCATTAATCATAATTAACAAAACTTAAGCGGTTTCTAGCGTTCTGCGGCTTAACACATCGTGGTCAGTTAATGCTTCGATGTCGTCTTCATATACGACAAAAACTGCAATCGTCTTTCCAAGCGCATTGAACGCTTCAACACAGTAGCCATTAGGAATGCCAGGACGTGGTGACTCCATAAACTCTACAGTCGTAACAACGTCGCCTGCCCTTAATCCATCTTCGGGGAAGTCTTTAAGCAGGGCGACACGCTCAAACAAGGGTATCTTCATCATTTCTCAAGGCGGATATAAAGTAACGAATTTAGTCAAGCCGGTCTTGGTCTCTGCCATCCAGATTGTTTTTACTACCAATGAACGTCCGTTGGGTCCGGTTAAATTTCCCGTGACGCTAAATAAGTCTCCAAAAAGGCTATTACGCTCATAAACAACTTCTCCGATGTCGGCGAGACCTGATAAATCGCGTTTAAGAAACTCCCAGTTACTCAAGTCATAACCAGCTAAACTCAGGTAGTTCGACTTGTCGTCTCGGTCTAGTTTAACCAGCAAATAATGCGTGAGCTTACGCTCATCAATGTGGATGGGCGGTTCTAACTTCATGCCTCAACCAACCACCACATCAACCGTAATGTCTTGGTAGACAATGCTTTTGTCGCGGATTTGGTCGGCGAGGGAGATGCCACGGCTGGCGAGAGCGGCTTTAAAATCGTTGGGGAGCACCTTCACAAAACGGTCTAGCTGCGCGTCCCAATCCTGCATCAGGGCCAGGGCTACGCTGCTGGTGGTGTGCTGAAAATGCCTCTCCACGAAGTCGCGGAGAATGGCTTTGTCTTCGTCATTCAGGGGCTCCAGGCTCACCATTTCGCGGTTCACTTTGGCCGGGAATGAGCCGTCTGCATCATACACATACGCCACGCCACCCGACATGCCCGCCGCGAAGTTGCGCCCGGTTTTGCCCAGCACCACCACTACGCCGCCCGTCATGTATTCGAGGCCGTGATCGCCCACGCCTTCTACCACGACCTTTGCGCCGGAGTTACGCACGGCAAAGCGTTCACCCGCCATACCTCGAATGTAGGCCTCGCCGGAGGTGGCCCCGTAGAACGATACGTTGCCCACGATGCTGTTTTCTTCGGGTTTGAAGGTGGCAGCACGGTCTGGGTAAACGATCAATTCCGCGCCGCAGAGGCCCTTTCCGAAGTAGTCGTTGGCGTCACCCTCCAATTCCAGCCGTACCCCAGCGGTGTTAAACGCGCCGAAACTTTGGCCCGCCGTACCCCGAAATTTGAAGTGGATCGTATTAGTCGGTAAACCCGGGCCAGCGTACTTCTTCGAAATTTCGTTCGAGAGCATCGTGCCAATGGCCCGGTTGATGTTCTGCACCGGGAACTCGGCGTAAACCGACTCGCCGTGTTGCAGGGCGGGTTGCGCCACCTCAATGAGTTGACGGTCAAGGATATGGTCGATGCCGTGATCCTGATCTTCCTGCTTGTAGAGCGCCACGTCGAGGCTGGCGGGTTGGCGGTAGAGCAGCGCCGACAGGTCCAGCGTTTTGTATTTCCAGTTGGTAATATCAGACCGCATTTCCAATAGCTGTGCCTGACCGATCATTTCGGCTACGGTGCGGAAACCCAGTTCGGCCATGATCTCGCGGAGTTCTTCGGCCATGAACGTAAACATGTTCACCACGTGTTCGGGCTTGCCGGTAAACAGGGCGCGGAGTTCCTTGTTCTGCGTCGCCACGCCCACCGGACAGGTGTTCAGGTGGCACTTGCGCATCATAATGCAACCCGCAGCGACCAGCGCGGCGGTGGCTACGCCGAACTCTTCGGCACCGAGCATGGCGGCAATGGCCAGATCGCGCCCGGTCCGAATTTGGCCGTCAGCCTGCACCGTGACGCGGCCCCGGAGCTTATTTTTCACCAGCGTCTGGTGCGTTTCGGCCAGACCCAGTTCCCACGGCAGGCCCGCGTGCCGGATGCTCGACAGGGGCGAGGCACCCGTGCCGCCGTCGTGGCCCGACACCAGAATATGGTCGGCGTGGGCTTTGGCAACGCCCGCCGCAATGGTCCCCACGCCTGCTTCCGACACCAGTTTCACGCTAATGCGGGCGGCCCGGTTCGCGTTTTTGAGGTCGAAAATAAGCTGGGCAAGATCTTCAATCGAATAGATGTCGTGGTGGGGCGGGGGCGAAATCAGGCCTACGCCGGGGGTACTGTGGCGGGTTCGTCCAATCCAGTCATCCACCTTGTAGCCGGGCAGTTGACCGCCCTCGCCGGGTTTGGCCCCCTGCGCCATCTTGATCTGCAACTCGCGGGCGTTGGTCAGGTAGTGGCTCGTGACGCCAAAACGCCCCGACGCCACCTGCTTAATGGCCGAGTTCATATTGTCGCCATTAGGCAGCGGGTGAAACCGAAGCTCGTCTTCGCCGCCTTCGCCGGAGTTGCTTTTGCCACCAATGCGGTTCATGGCAATGGCGAGTGTCGTGTGCGCTTCCCACGAAATAGACCCGAACGACATGGCCCCCGTAGCAAAGCGTTTGACGATTGCTTCGATGGGTTCAACCTCGGCAATGGAGATTGATTCGGCCTTCTTGAAGGTCAGCAAACCACGCAGCGTTAAAGCATGTTTGGTCTGATCGTCGATGAGTTGACTATATTTCTTAAACAGTTTGTAATCCCCTTTCTGCGTCGATTGCTGGAGCAAGTGGATGGTGTCGGGATTGAAGATGTGCCGTTCGCCGCGTTGTTTCCACTGGTAAATCCCGCCCACTTCGAGCCGCCGCGTCGAGAGCGAAGGCACCGGTGGGAAGGCCGTGTGGTGACGCACCAGCACCTCCCGCGCAATCTCGGTCAGGCCCATGCCGCCAATGCGCGACACCGTGCCCGTGAAGTACCGATCCACGACGGATTTGTTGATGCCGAGGCACTCAAAAATCATGGAACCCTGATACGATTGCAGGGTGGAGATGCCCATTTTCGAGAAGATTTTCAGCAACTCGCCGTCCACCGCTTTAATGTAATTTTTGTTAAAAGCCCCCAAACCCCCGAAGGGGGCTTCCTTTGACGCGGCTCCCCCTTCGGGGGCGGGGGGGGCTTGGAGCATACCTTTCTCCTTCAGACTAGCGATGGTCTCAAAGGCCATGTACGGGTTCACCGCCGACGCGCCGTAGCCAATGAGCGTGGCTACGTGGTGCGTTTCCCAAACATCACCCGCCTCGACCAGAATGCCCACCTTGCCGCGCAGCCCTTCCCGAATCAGGTAGTGGTGAACGGCTGCCGTGGCCAGCAACGACGGAATCGGCGCGTGGTTGGAGTCGATGGCGCGGTCGGAAAGGACGACGATGGTATACCCGTCTTCGATGGCATCTTTGGCGTAGCGGCACACCCGATCCAATGCCCGTTCGAGCGATTCGCCCTTGCCATCGGCCAGAAACAGCGTGTTGATGGTCTTGGCCTGGAACCGGCGACGGTCGATGAAGCGCAGTTTGTCAAACTCCTGCGTGGTCAGCACTGGCTGATCCAGCTCGACTTGCCGACAGTGTTCCGGCGACTCGGACAGCAGGTTGCTGGTGGCCCCCACAAACGAGATCAGCGACATGATGGCCCGCTCCCGAATCGAGTCGATTGGGGGGTTCGTGACCTGTGCGAACAACTGTTTAAAATAGTGACTCAGGTGCTGACTTTGTTCCGACAAAATGGCCAGCGGCACGTCGGTCCCCATCGAGCCGAGGGCTTCTTTCCCCGTCTCCACCATCGGGGCCAGAATCATACGGAGGTCTTCGGACGTAAAGCCAAAGGCCTGTTGCAGCTTCAGGAGGGTTTTTTCGTCGTAGCGGCTGTAGGTCCGGGCGGGGGCGGTGAGGTCGGCAATTTTGACTTTATTCTCATCCAGCCACTGTTGATACGGCTGCGCCGAACAGATGGTGTTTTTGATTTCTTCGTCGGCAATGATGCGGCCCTTCTCCATGTCCACCACGAACATTTTGCCCGGCTGCAACCGCCCTTTGCTCACCACCTTCGCCGGGTCCACGTCGATCACCCCGGCTTCGGAAGCCATAATCACCACGTCGTCGGCGGTGACCCAAAAGCGCGATGGGCGCAGGCCATTGCGGTCCAGCGTAGCCCCTACAATACGGCCGTCGGTGAAGGAAATCGAGGCGGGGCCGTCCCAGGGTTCAATCAGGGCGGCGTGGTATTCGTAGAACGCGTGGCGCACGGGGTCCATGTCGGCGTTGCCATCCCAGGCTTCGGGAATGAGCATCATCATCACGTGCGGCAGGCTGCGTCCACTCATCACGAGCAGTTCAATGGCATTGTCGAGGTTGGCCGAATCGGACTGGCTATGGTCGCAGATGGGCAACAGCATGTCCATTTCTTCGCGGGTAAACTGGCTCGATTCCAGCAGCGCTTCGGCGGCTTTCATCCAGTTTACGTTGCCTTTCACGGTGTTGATCTCCCCGTTGTGGGCAATGTATCGGAAGGGCTGCGCCAGCTTCCACGACGGGAAGGTATTAGTCGAAAACCGCGAGTGCACCACGCCCAGGGCCGACACCACGTCTTCGTGTGCCAGGTCAGGGAAGAACGGCTCAAGCTGCTCGGTGGTCAGTTGGCCTTTGTAGGTAATGGTCCGGCACGAAAGCGACGAGAAGTAGAAATTCTCAACGCCTGCCACGGTCTCGTTGACCATGCGGGTGCTAACGTTCCGTAGAATGTAGAGTTTCCGCTCGAAATCGTCGGTGGTTAATACGGTTGATGGGCGTTTGATGAACACCTGCTCTATTTGTGGTTCGGCAGAGCGCGACGTCTCACCCAACTCGCTGTTGTCCACGGGCACTACCCGGTAGCCGAGCAGTTCGAGGCCCAGCTTTTTCATCTTTCGGTTCAGCACGGCGCGGCACTCTTCGCGCAGCCACACGTCTTTCGGAAAATAGACCATGCCCACCCCGTATTCACCGGCGGCGGGCAGGTGAATACCCTGTTTCCGGCATTCGTCCACGAAAAATTCGTGCGGCAACTGAATCAGTAGACCCGCCCCGTCGCCCGAATTGGCTTCGGCACCCACCGCACCCCGGTGTTCCATCCGGCGCAGCATCGAGAGGGCATTGGCCACGATCGTGTGCGACTTGCGGCCCTTGATGTGCGCTACGAAGCCAATACCACAGTTATCGTGTTCAAATTCGGGGTGATACAGGCCCGTTTGCGTAGCCGAAAACGGGTCGCTGGGTTGGTCGACTTGATCAGACATGAACGAAAAATAGGTTAGATGGCCGGTAGCCGGAGAGCCGAACGGGTGGCCCGAAGAAACCGACGCTGTATTGCGAAATTGACAACGAACGATTCACGAAAGTTGGTTAAGGATGTTGCGTCTATCCAGTAACTAACTATTGTTTATGATGAAGGCTACGCAATATACTGAGTAGATTGTACGGTAAAAAGGCCCGTTTACCAAATTTCGTTCGCTACCGCGTTGCTTATGAATTTGATTATAAAAGTTCTATAAAAATAACAATTTGACAACGGTTTGTCGGCTTTATTGACAGGAAGTGAATCTGCATAAGCTGGCTCGTAGCATTTTCCTGTTGAGGCAACGAATGTGTTTGGCGGGGGGGGGGTACCCAATTTATGGCGACTATTCCCCCTTAAAATACCGTCGTCCGGTTGGGGTCGTAATTGGTCTGGTCGGGGGTGTCATTCATGGAGAAGTTCGACTTAGCCACGCTGTCGATGGTGAAGCGGAGGATGGTGCTACCCGCCATGATGAGGTCGTCCGGTTCGAGGCAAATACCGTCCTGAGCCTGCTTGTTATCTTTTTCGGCGAAAAGCTGAATGTTGCTCACCCCCTGCTCACTTTGCCGCGAGAGGCGGGTGCCGTGTACGCTGCCTAAATCAGACATAATGTAAGACGGTTGGCGGTTGTGTAGCCTCGTTTCGATCTGGAAGTGCAACCGGCTCATCTTCTTATCGTCGGTTTGAATGGGGTGATCGCTGAGATCAAAATCCGACTTGCGCCCATAGGTCTGCACCATGCCCTCGCCAATGGCTAGCCGCAGAATGCCGCCGTCCATACTCTGCATTTCCAGGTAGGCCACGCGCTTGTTGGGCATATCCGGCTCCTCCAACTGAATCGTCGGCGTCGACGACATGGGGGGCTGGGGCGGTGCCGCAGGCGGCGTTGGGGCAACAGGCGGTGTTGGTTTGGCCGACGATTCAGCAACAGCAGCGGATGCAGACGGAACCGTAGCGGGGGCGGTTGTACGGGCAGCCGGTGGGGGCGGACTGGCGGGCGGCGGCGTCTCAGCTACGGGTGGCACCAGCAGTTCCGACAAGCCAAGACACACGACAGTACACTTCGGCTGCTTATCCGACAGGCAATTGACGGAGGCCTTCTGGTCGGCCTGCCAGTTGATGTCGCTGTCAACGTCGAACTGTTTGAGGCAGTCGGGGCAACTGAATTTATAGATTCCCATGGTGCTTAAATTGTCCAGATAGCACCACAACCCGCCAGGCAATGCCCTTGTTTCTGGTTAATCGACCGTTGCATAAGCATCTGGTAGCTCGAATCACGGGTGAGCGGAAACGGTGTTCCACACTTGGGACAGGCGTATACCTGCGTCATTTGCGCCTCTAAATCAGCCAGTTCGCGGCGTTTACGGGCACTACGTTCGGCACCCACTAACCGGCCCAAGGCTAAACCTACCAGTGGGACGCCCACGGCCAGATCGGCAATCTGGTCTGACAGGCCCCGGTTTTCGAGTTGGGCTTTCAGGGCGGTGTATTCGTTCCAGACGTTTTCGAGTTCGGCAAACTCGCGGGTGTAGTCGTCGGGATTGCGCGAAAACGCTTTGATCAGGCGGCGGTAAGTGATGGGCTGGTTGCCAATGCGCACCTGATCGTCGGGCTGAAGCCGCCGTTTCAGAATGCGAAAATCGTTGACGTAGGTGCCGTTGGAACTGTTGTTGTCTTCCAGCCAATACTCGTTGCCCACCTTTGTCACCCGCGCGTGGAGGTCGGTGATCGAGAGCGTGGGCACCACAATATGGTTTGTCTTGCCCCGCCCGATGGTGATGTACTTGGCATTTTCAGTTGGCTGCATGGTGGTGGTCTGGCTAGCTTGAGGATGACAGTTTAAGGGTTAATGGCCAAAGTTCAATGTCCAACCGGTCCGCCGTCGCGGTTGGACATTGAACTTTGGCCATTAACCCTTAAACTCCCCTTTCAATCGCCCAGATGATGCGCATCGGCCAGTGCATCACCGTCGGGCAAGTGCGACACATCGTGGTCGGTATGCTCGTGCATAGCGCCCGCATCCAGGGCTGAGTGTTCGATGCTGCCGGTATGCTGTGAGGCAAAATCGTCGTTGTGGACGGGGGTGGGCATCGGGTTGGCGGCAGGTGTTTGGCTAGCTGGAACGGTGTCTACGGCGTGGGCCAGTGGCACCAGCGTGGGGACCGTTGCCGCCATCGGAATAACCGTCACCACATTGTCAGCGACTTTTGGCTCTGGTATCTCCGCCACGGCCTCACGGTCTACCACCGGTTCGTTGGTCTCCAGAATGGCGGTGGCTTTGTGCGGGTGATTTCCTTCGTGATGGGCCGCCGCCATGCGGGGAGCATCATCCGACCCGTCGGCTGGTGACTTCATGCCACCGGCGTTCGGCAGCGTGGCCATAAACGCCAGCCGGTCGGCCCGGCTGAGGTCATCGAGTTCGGGTTCGTAGTACGTATTATACAGGCCGTTGTGCCACGTAAAGTGATGGCCGGCTCCGAGTTGGTGGCGGGCGGCGGCAAAGGCTTCGTCGAACGTCAGGCTGTCCAGATTCTCGAGCGAGGTATTCATTGGGTCACCCACGGGCGTTACCAGCGGCAATGCAGACGCCTGAGCACGGGCATCGGCGGCATCAGCGGCGGCCTGTGCCGACGAATTGTCTTCCACCGGCTCCGAATTGCTATCGTCGAGCAGGCTCAGGCCATAAGCAGCGGCACCCAGCACAATAGTACCGCCCGCAGCCGTGGCCACGGCCCGCTTCTGGTCTGCCGGTTGCTCAATAGTTGATGGATCGGGTGTCACTTCCGGGTATTCTGAGTTTGAGGGGTTGTTTTCGTACATGGATATGAGCGTTTAAACGGCTAATGGGGCTGAATTACAGCTTTTTCGCACTGTATTACCGATAAGTCTACTAAACTAATTAATAACTCCGATATAACAACGTCAGCCTATCGGCCTGGCGTATTTGTGCGGTGAAAAAGCGTAGAGCAAAGAACATTCCCTGCTCTAAGTTAAGCTTCTACCACACCTTCCGTAACCCCAGATAGCCCCCCACAGCGTTGGTGAGAAGGTTGCCCTGATCAAACGTCACGCTGGCCGACAGGCTGGTGTGGCCTAATTTGGGCAGCGGTATCCGTGCCTGGATCATGCCCGAAAATTGGCCGAGCGTAACGGGGTAGGGCACCGCATGAAGGCCGTAGTTCTGGCTGTATGATAGCCTCCCCTGCACCGTGGCACGGCCAGCCACGATAGCTTCAAAGGCACCGTAATAGGCTATAACCCGGTTATTAGGAAAGAACAAAGCCGGATTGGGCTGGGCAATGTCACGACCGGGGATGATAAAGGGCGTGCCAATGGTGCGGCGGAAATAGGAGTAACCTTCCACATACTGCCCATGATTGTAGTAATTGTCGGCACCTTTATAATACTGGCCCGGCACGTTGAATTCGTTGCCCGACTGGTTCATCGTCGATAGTACTTCGCCCACTACGCGCTGCCACACCCAGAACCGGCCAGCCGTCGAAACGGGTTTGGCGCGCTGCCACCGCAGGCCATATAGACCATCCGGGGCATTGAGCCAGATCAGCCCGCTGGCATCGTCATAGGGGTGCTGGAGGTAGAGCAACCAGTTGGCAGCGGGCCGTTTCAGGCTGAAGCCCACGTCGATACTGCCCACGTGATTACCCACGCGGTTGGCCCCGTCGAAACTGGTGAAACGGCTATTGTCCCAGTCGCTGGGGATGAAGCCGAGGAAGACGCTCTTGACGAAATCGCCTAAATCACTGGTCAGGTAGCCGTTCACGGCATAGGGCGTGCCGACGAGGTAGGGCGCGTAGCCACCCCACTGTACCATGTGGTTGATACCCAGCACACCATGCAGTTTGGACTGCGGTTTGCCGAAGCGCAAAAACAGGGCTTTCTGGTGGACGTATGCGTTCTGGACATAAGGTACGTTGAACCAGACGTGCGCCAGTTGACCTTTAAACGCTACAGCTTTCCCCAAAAAACCAACGGGTATGTAATCAGGAATGGCGATCTGAACCTGCGGCATGGGCAGCGCATTGTTCGACACCGAATAGGAGCCCGACGACAGCAACGTATCGACCAGCCCCAGCACCTGCCGCCGCCGACCGCCCCAAAGCTCGATCTTGCCAAACTTAACTTTAGCGTACGCTTCGGGCAGGAGCACCTGTTGCTGTCCGAAGCGGGCCTGATCCTGATTCAGGTTGCCCACCGCTTCCAGGCCAAAACCCCACCCAAACCGGCGGCGGGGCTGTAGTGTATCGGCTGGTTGATACTCCCGGAAAACACCCGCCCTGATGGTGGCGGCTGGTGCCGACAACGGGGCCGTGCCCCAGGTATTGGTCCGTTGCCAGAAGGGAGTACGGTCAGACGTTGACCCGTAAGCACCTACTTCAACCGTTGTATGTAACTGACCATCAGCATATTGAGCAGCGACAGGTACAGAGAGTAGCAAACTTGCCAGCGAACCGGCGTAGCGTATAAATGGAGCCATGAATAGAGTTTCGATACGCTACTTACGCAAAAGGACGGGTAAAAGGATGCGCAGCTTGAGAAAGTGAGGCTGAGGCAGGGTTCCTGTTGCTATCTTTAGGGTGTTTTAACTAGTATACGCGTGACACATCCCACCGATCATATTCGCCTGCTGTTTGGGCTGAAACTACGTCAGCTTCGGCTCGAAAAAGGCCTTTCCGTCAGTGAGCTGGCCCAACGGTCGGGCATGGCGGTCTCTTATATTTCTGAGATTGAAAAAGGCCGTAAATACCCCAAAGCCGATAAAATTGCCGGCCTCGCCAACGCCCTCGACGTGGAGTATGACACGCTCGTTTCGCTGAAAGTAAACAAGAAACTGGCTCCCATTGCCGACTTGCTCCGCTCGAAGTTCCTGACCGAAATACCCCTCGAACTCTTCGGGATCGACCCGTCGGATCTGATCGAACTGCTAGCCGAAGCCCCCGATAAAGTAAGCGCCATGATCCGCACGTTTATGGACATTGCGCTGAGCTACAACATGAGCGTGGAACGCCTGTATCTGGCCATGCTGCGGTCATATCAGGAAATCAACGACAATCAGTTCGAGGACATCGAAGCCGACGCTATGCGGTTTCTGAACGAGTTTGCCCCCGCCAACCAACGCGTTGACGTGGGCCTGCTCACCAACCTGCTCAAGACGCGCTACGGCATTTCGCTGGCCTTTTTCGACCCTTTGCAACAACCCGATCTGGCGCAGCTACGGTCTATTTACAAGCCCGAATCACGGACGCTGCACCTCAACGCAGGGCTGTCTGAAGCCCAAAAAGCCTATATTCTGGGCCGTGAAGCCGGTTTTCACTACCTGAGCCTAAAAAGCCGCCCCTACACCTATGCCTACGTCGAAGCCGAATCGTTCGAGCAGATTCTGAACAACTTCAAGGCATCCTACTTCGCCGGGGCCATCCTCATCCGGCGTAGTGAACTGGTCAACAAACTGACCGAACTCTTTGCCCGCGACACCTGGAGCAATCAGGCATTTTTAGACCTGATCGACGGGTTTGGGTCCACGCCGGAACGGTTTTTCTACCGCCTCAGCAATGTGCTGCCCCGCG
This sequence comes from Cytophagales bacterium, assembly GCA_038230755.1. Classification (GTDB taxonomy): domain Bacteria; phylum Bacteroidota; class Bacteroidia; order Cytophagales; family Spirosomataceae; genus Fibrella. The sequence continues at coordinate 21,470 of JBBRMP010000080.1, forward strand.
ATTTTGGTATCGACCAACTGTTCTTCTATCGGATCAACAATACCCCCGGACAGACCATTTTTTCGCTCACTAAAGAAATGCACCTCTCGCGGCAGCAAGGTCCGCGCGGCATGGTCGATGAGCATTTTTGCCGCCGCTGGGTGGCGCTCACCATCTTGCAGGAACTGGGTTTCCGGCAGGTTCACAGCGATTTTGGTGGATCGCTTTGTCAGGCGCAACGGTCTACATACGCCGACACGGGCAACGAGTTTCTGATCATTTCGGTAGCCCACCCCCACCGGTCCGACAAAGCGAGTAACGCAGGGCAGAACATGAGCGTGTCGATGTGCTTCGCCGTCAATGATACGCTGCGGGCCAAAATGCGGTTTCTGAATAACCCCGAAGCGGGAATTTCGCACCGCACGGTGAACGAGGCCTGCGAACGCTGCGGCATTTTCGACTGCCGCGAACGGGTGGCACAGCCCACTATTTTGCAGAAAAAACGCCAGATTGAGGGCATGAAAATCGCCGTCGACCGATTATGACCAGCCTCCCCGATCTCACCACGCTGACCCTTGACTCGGAACGGCTCCGGCTGCTGCCCATTTCAGAAGCCTTTACCGATTTCATTTTCAACGAGTTCACACCCGACGTTGCGACGTACATGTACCCCCGCCCCGCCAGCAAACGGGCTGATAGCGAGGCGTTTGTACAAGCAGCTAAACAAGAGAACCGGGAAGGTAGCAGCCTGGCGATGGTGATTACGCTCCACGAAACGGGCGAGTTTTTGGGCTGCGTGGGCCTGCACGATTTGGTCGCCCCGCGCCCCGAATTTGGCATTTGGGTGAAACAGTCGGCCCACATGCACGGCTACGGTCGTGAGGCCATCCGCACCCTGAAATGCTGGGCCGACGAGCATCTGGCCTACGAATACCTCATTTATCCCGTCGATTCACGCAACATCGCCAGCCGCAAAATCCCCGAATCGTTGGGGGCCGCCATCATCAGCCAATTCGATGGCACTAGCGGCATGGGTAAGGAACTGACGCTGATTAAATATCGGATTGACCGGGGTAGCTTATGACCTTCGCCGACCGCGCCATTACCTATTACCTCGGCCTGCAAGAGCCTGACAATCTACCCGCCGGTGTGTCGGCCATGAATCCGTATATTGACCCAACGGTACAGGATATAGTTCGTCAGTTTTATACCAAGTTTTATTCCGACAACACCCCCCGTGTTTATATCCTCGGCATCAATCCGGGTCGGTTTGGGGCGGGTGTCACGGGGTTGTCGTTTACCACGCCGCAGAACCTGTCCCGCTACTGCGGTATTCCAAACACTCTGCCGCCTACACCGGAGCTGTCGAGCCGGTTTGTCTACCGCGTTATCGATGCATTTGGGGGCGTAGAGGCCTTTTATGGCCGTTTTTTCCTGTCGTCGCTCTACCCGCTGGCGCTCGTAAAAGATGAGAAAAATTATAATTTTTACGACGACCCAACCACGACCAGGAACCTTTGGCTGGTGATGATTGAGGGCCTTCGGGAGCAAATCAACTTCGGTTGCGATGGGCGAACGGTGATTTGTTTTGGTCGGAAAAATGAAGGTTTTCTGCAAAAACTAAACGACGAAACCGGTTTTTTTGGTCGAATAGTCTCGCTTGACCATCCGCGTTATATTTTGCAGTACAAATCGAAATACATTGAGCACTATATCGATACCTATTTGCAGGTGTTGACC
>JBBRMP010000081.1:0-23160 GCA_038230755.1 Cytophagales bacterium
AATAAAATAGGTTCTTGAATTGACTCAAGTTTCCTGTCACCCTGAGCGGAGTCGAAGGGCCGCGCGTCAGCAATACGCCAACTCAAATAACTTCTCAGATATTAAACTCGTTATAAAATAATCGTTCTATTCTGGTGGATGAAGACCCGGTCGTTAAAAACGAGTTTCAGGGCCTGTGAAAGCACTATTTTCTCGACATCGTGGCCCATTGTGGCCATGTCGATGGCGGTGTGGCGGTGGTCAACTTCCTGCGTATCCTGGGCAATGATGGGGCCTTCGTCGAGGTTGTTGTTCACGAAATGGGCCGTGGCGCCAATGATTTTCACGCCCCGTTCGTAGGCCTGCCGGTAGGGGCTGGCGCCCACAAAGGCGGGCAAAAACGAATGATGAATGTTCACAATCCGGTTGTTGTAGTGGGCCACAAAGTCGGGGGTGAGTACGCGCATGTATTTGGCCAAAACGAGGTAGTCGGGCTGGTAGATGGCGAGGGTGCGCAGTACGGCGGCTTCATGCTCGTCGCGCGTTTTTCCCTCGTGCGAAATATGATGAAACGGAATACCAAACTTGCTCACAAGCGGTTGCAGGGTGGCGTAGTTGCTCACCACGGCCAGAATGTCGGCACCCAATTCGTCGAATCCGTAGCGGATGAGCAGTTCGCCCAGGCAATGGTGTTCTTTGGTAACGAACACCACTACGTTCTTTTTCTGCTTCGGGTTTAGCCGCAAACTCACCTCGTTGGGCAGGGTTTGGCGCAGTTCATCCAGAATTTGCTGGGCATCGGATGCGGTAAAAGCATCACCCGATTCAAACTCAGTCCGCATGAAAAACTGCCCGTCGGGGCTTACGTATTCATCGTTGCGGATGATGTTCAACCCGTGACGAAACAGTACGCCCGTAACGTGGTGAATCAGGCCTGGCCCATCGGGGCCATCCATTAGCAGAATATGTTTAGTCATGGCTGGGGTGTTGTAGTGGACAGCCAGATTGATACGCAGTTTACGTAATCGATGAATGTTAGTTCTGCCACTTCCCACCGCAACTGCTGACAAATTTTTGGTAGTGCTTCCTGAAAGTTACTGTATCGTTCCGCTAAATAGGATGCCCCCGGTAGTGTACGTTTTGATGAAGTTGCCAGAAAGTCCCGCACGTTTTGAATGACTTCCTCAATTTTCCCGTGATGGGCCTTTATATCCTGACCATTGATATCGGAAATAAACATCTGATATCGGTATGGCTCAGTGTCCATCACCATAAACTTCTTACTGTGATTGTAGTGGTCGGGGGCAGCAAAGTGATGAGCGCCGATGAATATGCCTAATTCCAGCGGCATATTGAATCGGGCTAGCTTGGTGGCCTCATCCAAGTCAGCTTTGGAAATGTCGTGGATGCCGTAATGGCGCTGGTCAATGATGCTGATTATTTTATGAATTCTTATATCAGCGGCGTTATCTTCTTCCTGCGCACATCGGGCTGTAAAGCCGCAGGAGTGAACAGTATAAACGATAGCCTGGAACAGAGGTCGGTAGGTGGGGTCAAATGGGCAGTTTATAAAGACATTGTCCCGGTTAGATGCGGGTTCGCTCATCTCCGGGTTATAGCGTTGACGGCTTTTTGGATCTTTTTCAGATCAGATGCTTTAGCCTTGGGATGGGTTTTTACCTGAATCCTAGCGGCTATCTGTTGATCCTTTGAGAGGCTGGCTGTCTGTATTTTACGAACATCGCCCAACGTCTTGTCTTTTCGGATTTTGCGTCCATCGGGGCCATATATTGAAATACCCAGCTCTTTCTCAATGGTGCCCACTTTCTTATCGAAACGGGTCTTTCGGGGGGTACTCATGGTTCGCGGCGTTTACTGGTAAACCTAGCGAATGACTGATAGAGTTCAAAGTAAGTCTGTGGGTGGTGGGCCATCCATTAGCAGAATATGTTTGGTCATCGGTGCGGTGAGCGAACGGCTAGGGCTATTGGGTCGTAAAAACGGGTACTCTAATCAGAAGGGTATTCGCGTAAGTTAGATTGAATGGCGTAAACTTGCATATATGCCAATTTTCATGCGTGTAAACTGCTTACTTGCGCAGTGAAATCTTCTTTCTGACAAAACCACCCCAACCAGCCTCCGCCGTGGAATCATTATTCTCAACGTCCAAACGCAAACTCTTACTCGAAATAGCCTGGGAAGTCTGCAATCAGGTGGGCGGTATTTACACCGTTATCCGCTCGAAAGTACCCGCTATGGTCGAGAAATGGGACGATAATTATGTGCTGCTGGGGCCTTATTTCCCCCAAAAAGCCGCCGCCGAATATGAGCCTATCACCGATCCCGACGAAACCGAGATTGGCCAGACGGTGCGTAAAATGCGGCAGATGGGTTACGACGTCGAATATGGCTACTGGCTCGTGACAGGTCGCCCACGCGTGGTCATGTTCAATGTGCAAAGCCTTGCCAGTCAGGTAGATAGCGTTAAAGCGGGCTTGTGGGAACGGCATCAGATACCCACGCTCAACGTGGAAGAGCTGGTGAATCAGACGCTGCTTTTTGGCGAAATGGTGCGGGTGTTCATTACGTTGCTAGCTGCCGACCATGCTCGTCGCGTTGATCTGGTCGCGCATTTCCACGAATGGATGGCTGCCTCTGGCCTGCCCGACCTTCGCCGCGACAATGTGCGCGTGGCCACCACCTTCACTACCCACGCCACCATGCTGGGGCGGTATTTGGCCCAGAATGAAGAGGGCTTCTACCAAAAGATGCCCACCTTCAACTGGCAGAAAGAAGCCAAACATTATGGCATCGAAGCGCAGGCCACCGTTGAACGACTGGCCGCGCAGCAGTGTCACGTATTCACCACCGTCAGCGATGTCACCGCCCGCGAGTGCGAGGTGTTTCTGGGCCGTAACCCCGATTTGGTCCTGCCCAATGGCCTCAACGTGACGCGCTTTGCTGCTGCCCACGAATTCCAGAACCTGCACGTAAAATTCAAAGAGCGCATCCACGAATTTGTGATGGGCCACTTTTTCCAGAACTACTCCTTCGACCTCGACAAGACCTTATACTTCTTTACATCGGGCCGGTTCGAGTTTACCAACAAAGGGTATGACCTCACGCTGGAGGCCCTGGCGCGGCTAAACTGGCGGATGCGCGAGGCCAATATGGACACTACCGTGGTCATGTTTATGGTCACGAAACAGCCCTACCGGTCCATAAATCCCGAAGTACTCCACACCCGCGCCCTCCTCGACGAGATCCGCGAAACGACCAACGCGATTGAAAAACAAGTGGGCGACCGGCTCTTTCTAGCCTCAGCATCGGGGCAGGAAACGAACCTACCGGACCTCAATAAATTTGTGGATGAATACTGGCGGCTGCGTCTCCGGCGGACCATTCAGAGCTGGCGGACGAAGCAGTTACCCCGATTCGTTACGCACGACCTCTTGCAGGAAGACGATATGACGCGGTTCATTCGGCAGGCTAATCTGGTCAACAATGAATATGACCGGGTGAAAATTGTATACCATCCCGACTTTATCGCCTCCACCAATCCGCTTTTTGGGCTTGACTACAGTCAGTTTGTGCGGGGGTGCCACCTCGGTGTATTTCCCAGCTATTACGAACCGTGGGGCTACACGCCGCTGGAGTGCGTGGTGCGGGGTATTCCCACCGTCACCAGCGACCAATCGGGCTTCGGCGATTTCATCATGCAGATCATGCGCGACTACGAAAACCGGGGCATCTATGTCGTAAACCGCAAAACGCAGAACTTCGACGAAGCGGCCAACCAACTCGCCGACATCCTTTACCGCTTTGTCCGCATGAATATGCGTGACCGGATTCAGCAGCGTAACCGCGTAGAAAGCATCGCCGAAGTCTTCGACTGGACCAATCTCCGGTCTTACTACGATACCGCACATGATTTGTCATTGAAACGGAGGAAACCGTAATGCACCCCCTGCCCACCATCACCGAAGAACTAATTTATTTCATCTGGCAATTTCAATACGTTGCCAATCAAACGCTGATCACCACCGATGGTGAGGTGGTGGAGGTGCTACATCCTGGCTTTCGGAATGGTAATGCCGGACCAGATTTTCTGAATGCGCGGCTACGAATTGCTGGGGTAGAGTGGGTGGGCACGGTAGAGGCACACGTACGCACATCCGACTGGCTGGCGCACCGGCACCAGGGCGACAAGGCCTACGACAACGTCATTTTGCACATTGTCTGGCAGCACGACCGCTTCGTACCCCGCCCCGACGGCACCACCCTGCCCACGCTGGAATTGGCGCCCCTGACATCGGACAATTTACTGAATCGCTACAGTGTGTTGACCACCGGTAATGATGCCATCCCGTGTGCCGGACAGTTCCGGATGGTGAAGCCCCTGCGCCAAACTGCCATGCTCGACAAAGCACTGCTGGAACGCCTCGAACGCAAAGCCGCTGATGTACAGGCGCTGTATGAGGTAGCCGGGCAAGATTGGGAAGAAACCGCTTACCGCCTGTTTGCTACGCACCTCGGCAGCAAAGTCAACGCCGACCCAATGGAGCAGCTTACCCGGACGGTGCCGTTGCGCATTTTGCATAAACACCGAAATAACCTCACCCAATTGGAGGCGCTGCTTTTTGGCACGGCGGGTTTGCTGGACGAAACCGGTTCGGGGCCAGCCGAAATGCCCGACGAATACCTGACCGTTTTGCGGCGCGAACACCAGTTTTTAGCCGCGAAATATGCGCTGACAGATAACCAATTACCCACTCACGTCTGGAAATGGGGCAAGCTCCGCCCGGCTGGTTTCCCCACTATGCGGCTGGCGCAATTGGCCCGCCTCATCCACGACCACGGCAGTCTGTTTTCGCTGCTGATCGGTACGCCCGACGCGCCTTCTTTGCTGGTATTGCTGCAAATAATGCCCTCTACATACTGGCAAACGCATTATCGGTTCGGGAAAGCAGGAGCCAAAGTCTCATCGTCGCTGGGCGAAGCCACGGCTACGAGCCTGCTCATCAACGTAGCAACACCGCTATTGGCAGCCTACGCTAAGCGCAAAGATCAACCCGATTTGCTCGACCGCGCCATCAGTTTATTGGAGCAACTCCCCGCCGAAGACAACCGTATCACCCGCCTTTGGGATAGCATTGGCCTGAGTGTTAAAACAGCCTTTGATTCGCAGGCGTCCATTGAACTCTACAATAATTTCTGCACCCCTAAACGGTGCCTGAATTGTCAGATTGGGGTTGCGCTGGTGAGGGAGTAGTGCTGATTTACGATGTACGAATCACGAATTATGATTTACTGCTGACGCAGCAGTAGGATGGCGTGTCAGCAATAAATCATAATTCGTAGATCGTAAATCAGCACTACTTTTCCGTCAAGTCCTGTTGCGTCACCCGCACTTCGCTGATGCGCTTATCATCGGCGGCGAGGACGTGGAAGGTGAACGACTCCACGTTCACTTCGTCGCCGGGGCGGGGTAGGCGGCTGAATAGTTCGAGCAAAAGACCGCCCAAGGATTCACTGTCGCCGCGCACATCGTCGAAGGTAGCGGGGTCAACATCGAGGACGCGGCAAACATCGGTGAGGGGGGTACGGCCTTCAAAAATGACCGTCTGTTCGTCAAGGCGCTGATAGCCCGTGGGCGTTTCCTCGTCGAATTCATCGTTGATTTCGCCGAATATTTCTTCGATAATATCTTCCAGCGTTACCAGGCCCCGCGTACCGCCATATTCGTCGATGACGATGGCAATGTGTACCCGTTTTTTTTGGAAATCCTGCAGCAGATCGTCTACTCTTTTGGTTTCGGGAATAAAATAAACGGGCCGTTGGAGCGATTTCCAATCGAACGAATCGTCGGCGTTGAGGTGGGGGAGCAGGTCTTTCAGGTATAAAATGCCTTCAATCTGATCTATCGTCTCGCTATAAATGGGCACCCGCGAATAGCCCGCTTCGTTGAGTTGGGCCAGCAGTTCGGTAAAGGTTAAACCGCTTGGGAAGGCCGTGATGTCCATGCGGGCACGCATCACCTGCCGGGCGGCCAGATTGCTGAAATTCACGATGCCTTTCAAAATTTCTTTCTCCCCTGTGGTGGCATCAGCGCCTGTCAATTCAACCGCTTCGCTCAGCTCTTCCGCCGACAATTTGTACCCCCGACGATGAATCCGCTTGTCGACCTGATTACTCATATTCACCAGCAAAGCGGCTAGTGGAGCAAAGACTACCAATGCCGTCTGGGCTAGCCATTGGGTACGTTTGCTAATGGCTAATGCATGTTGAGAGGCATAAATTTTTGGCACCATTTCGCCAAAAAGCACAATCATAAGTGTGGTTGACAGCGTGACTCCCACCAGCAACCAACCTGATCCATGTGCCCAGCCCGACACCGTCCAGCTTACGTAGGTGACGATGAGAACAATGGCGATATTGAATAAATTATTGAGAATAACCAGCGATGCCAGCAGGCGTTTGGGCCGGTCCAGAAGCCCCGCGATGCGTTGTTCAGCGGGGTTTTCGCTGTTGCGGCAACGGAGTCTATCCTGCGCAGACAACGAGAAAAAGGCGGCTTCAGCGGCAGAGGCCAGCGCGGCCAAAACGAGCAACAGTAGCACTACGGCCACGTAGGGGCCATAAAAACTAAAATAGGTGCCCCAATCGTTGCCGACTGGGAGCACCTGTGTGGAAGACGGGTCGCCTGGGTCCATAGGTTAAAAAGGCAAATCATCATCGGCACCGTTGCCATCAAATGAGGCAGCAGGGGCCGGGGCAGGTTTGGCAGCGGGGCGAGGTGCCGGAGCCGCCGGTTGTGCCGCTTGCGGGGCTGCCTGTGGCCGGGGTGCGGCGGGGGCCGCCTGTTGTTGGCGCTGGGCCGGGGCTTCCTGATAGTCGCCGCCAGCCTCGTCGTTCCGGCTACCCAGCAGTTGCATGGTGTTGGCCCGAACACGCAACGAAAAACGCTCTTTCCCTTCTTTGTCAACCCACATTTCGGTGCGCAAACGCCCTTCTATGTACACGGGATTTCCTTTACGCAGGTACTTCTCGGCTACTTTGGCCTGGTCATTCCAGAGTTCAACCCGAAACCATTCGGTCTGTTCCACGCGCTCGCCACTGCGGTTGGTGTACTTTTCTGTTGTAGCAACATTAAACTGCGCAACTACAGCCCCGCCGTCCAGATAACGGACTTCGGGGTCTGCCCCCAAGTTGCCAATGATGGTGACTTTGTTCAAACTTGCCATTTTTGCTGTGTTTAGAAAGCGTTTTATTCGGTGGTTTAGCCATTAAATTTACCAAAACCCGCCGATTTATCAAAGCACATTTTCGAAATAATCACTAACCAGTACCGGCTTCGGTAACTGGCTGATTTGCTGCTTCGTATACCACCGAAACCCCTCTGGAAGTTCATTTTTGCCCGTTTCTGGCAGTTCTACTCGATAAAAGAGCGCCCTGATTCGCTGATGCGACAGCAACTGTGTGCCAGCCTTCGGTGAAGCAGTAAAAACGCCCTGTTCTGCCAATTCGTTCAGCGATCCGGGTATGTCCAGATCACGCAAACTGGCTTTGGGTTCGTCGGTTTCGACCAGGTAAAATTCATGCAGATTCTGCCAGATATCGCGGCTTAATCGCTCATGCATGGCCACGACTAACTCACCATTTTGTAGGGTGCAAAAGACCAGATAATGAAAAAATCGCTCGCGCACGGCGGCTTTTTTTTTCTTTACAGGCAGCCCCCGTTGCCGTCCCGTTTGATAGGCTACACACGGCTGCTGAACAGGGCAAATAAGGCAGTCGGGGGCCACCGGTGTGCATTGAATAGCCCCAAATTCCATGATGGCCTGGTTGTAGGTAGCCGGGTCAATGGCATAGGTCATTAACTGGGTTGCTAGGGCTGCAAACGTCTTTTTTGCCCCTGTACTCATGATATCTTCCTCAACGCCAAACACCCGCGCCAGCACCCGATACACGTTTCCGTCTACCACCGGCACACGTTCGCCGTAGGCAAAGGAAGCCACCGCCGCCGCCGTATAGGCACCAATGCCTTTTAGGGTCAGTAAGGCCCGGTAAGTAGCCGGAAATAATCCACCCAATTTAGAATGTATATATTTGGCGGTCTGATGTAGGTTGCGGGCACGGGAGTAGTAACCCAGTCCCTGCCAAAGGCGGAGCAGGGCCTGCTCTTCGGCCTGAGCCAGATCGGGCAGGGTTGGGTAAGCTTCTATAAAGCGCAGGTAATAGGGAAGCCCCTGGGCTACGCGGGTTTGTTGGAGAATGATTTCCGAGAGCCAGATGCGGTACGGATCGGTGGAGTGCCGCCAAGGTAGATCGCGCTTGTGGTGATCATACCAGCGTTCGAGGGTAGGAGCAAAGCGGGTAAGGGCATCGGGGCTTTCCGATGCGTTAGTGTCTGATTGCCAGTTCAAAATAAAGCGCTGAGTTTTGGCGTTGGTAGTGAATAAAGGAGCGAAGGGTTTCATTTTCAATTGAAAAGCGCTACCTTTGTGATCCTTTTTAGGTGCCAGAAAATCAACATTCAAGTAAACGCTAAAGTTTAGTAAAGTCGTGACGAAAGCAGACGTAATCGCCGAGATTTCAGATAAAACCGGAATTGACAAGGCAGATGTAACTTCTACCCTGGAGAAATTCTTCGAGGTCATCAAAAATTCGTTGTCCGAAGGAGAGAACATCTATGTGAGGGGCTTCGGCAGCTTCATTAATAAGAAACGAGCAAAGAAGGTTGCCCGGAACATTTCCAAGAACACCGCTATGGTAATCGACGAACATTTTATCCCCAGCTTCAAGCCGGCTAAAATTTTCGTGGAGCAGGTAAAAACCAGCGACAAGGCCAAAGTATCGGCTGAGTAAACACAAATTAATTGGTCGGGTAACGGCTTGCAGTAGCCCGACCAATTAATTTTATGCTGGTAATCAGTTAGTTAGCGATATGAGAGCATCCACGGTGTACGCACTGGTAGCTACAGTTAGCTTGAGTGCTGGTCTGTACAGTCTACCCCGTTGGGTTGTGCAAAACAAAACAAAGCAGATAGGCAGTGCACCGGGTGGTCGCTCAACTGGTGTGCCCGTTGCTGATTCCATGAATGTGGTGGCTAATACAGGCGCCAAAGACGAATCATCTGTTCAGCATAACCAACCGCTCACACCAGTACAGCAAAAGCAGGTAGAAGGGTTGCAGCAGGAGTATGCCGCTGCGCTGCCCACGGCCCGCCAACCCGCTGCCGAACGTTTGGTCACTTTTTTTAGATCGGCCAGCCGCTTCGATAGTGCTGCTCATTACACGGGTATCGTGGCGCAACTGGCTCCCACAGAGGAGCACATCTTGCGGGCGGGCGACCAGTATTTTGAAGCCTATGGATTCGCCTTAGACGAGAAAAAGTCAGCTTACCTGGGTGAAAAAACGCGGGAGTTCTATCAAAAGGCGATTGACAAAAACCCAAATCTGTTGGCGGCCAAAGCTAATCTGGCCATGACCTACGTGAACACCCAAACGCCGATGCAGGGAATTATGATGCTACGTGAGGTGCTTCAACAGGATCCAACCAACGAATTGGCCTTGTTTAACTTGGGAATGCTATCTATGCGCTCAGGACAGTACAGCAAAGCCATCGACCGGTTTCGGCAAATTTTGGTTAATGACCCCACCAACCGCCGCGCTCAATTTTACCTGGGTGTGAGTCTGGTAGAGACCAACCAGAAAGAAGAAGCCAGAAAAGTCCTGGCCGACGTAAAAGCCAACGAAAAAGACCCGCAGATTCAGGCGGCAATTAAAGAGTTGGAAGAACGAGTGAAATAGTGGGCAGCAGCAGTTGGCAGAAAAGCTAACGCTAAGTCAACTTCGGTGGTTTAGCTTTTTTGCCAACTGCTACTGTCCATTGTCTACTAAAAAAATAGGGCTTGCCGAGTGGCAGGCCGACACTTGATTTTACCATTAACCCCACAGCATTATGCCTTGCGGAAAGAAACGGAAGCGGCACAAGATTGCCACACACAAGCGGAAGAAACGGCTAAGAAAAAATCGGCACAAGAAGAAGTAGTGAGCAGTAGGCAGTGGCAGTAAGCAGTTGCTTATGCAAGTCCAGTACCTCGCGCAAGCAACTGCCAACTGCTACTGCATACTTTGAAGAAGCCCCGCCGTCTTTTGCGTGCGTGGCTTCTTTGTTTTATTATACGCCATTCTAACCGTGCCATCAGCTTGTGAGCAACGAAATAGTTATTAGTTCGACTCAAAAAGGGGATCGGATTGCTCTGTTGCAGGATAAGCGCCTGCTGGAGTACCACCTCGATGAGTCGGAAAGCAGCTTTACGGTTGGCGATCTATATTTAGGTACCGTTAAGAAGTTGTCATCAGGCCTCAACGCGGCATTCGTCGATGTGGGCCATGAAAAAGACGGGTTCCTCCATTATCAGGATCTTGGTCAGCATATCAACTCCCTAAACAAGTTAACTAAAGATGTAATCGCCAAACGTGTCAATACGGGTCGGCTGTCGGGTTTCGAGATGGAAACCGACATCGATAAGATCGGGAAGATCGATAAAGTATTGACCAAAGGGCAGTCCATTTTGGTGCAGGTGGTGAAAGAGCCCATCTCCACAAAAGGACCGCGCCTCTCATGCGACATTTCCATTGCCGGTCGGTATTTAGTACTGGTGCCCTTTTCAAACGGGGTCAACCTCTCTAAGAAAATCACCGACCGGGGCGAACGTAATCGCCTCCTGCGCCTGATGTCGTCCATCAAACCCCAAAATTTCGGTGTCATCGTTCGCACGGTGGCGCAGGGAAAAGAGGTGGAAGAATTGGATAGCGACCTCCAGAATTCGATTGACAAGTGGGACCGCGCCATGCAGACCCTCCGCGACGCTAAACCCCGCGACCGGGTGTTGAGCGAAATGAACCGGGCCTCGTCGATCCTGCGCGATATGCTGAACGAATCCTTTGATAGTATCACCGTCGATACGCAGGAGAGTTTCAACCAAACGCGCGAGTTTATCCATACCATTGCTCCAGAAAAAGAGAAAATCGTTAAGCTCTTTACGGGCAAAACGAAGATGTTTGAGGCCCTTGGGCTGGAAAAACAGATCAAGTCTCTCTTCGGTCGGTCGGTGAGTTTGCCGGGTGGTGGCTACCTGATTATTGAACACACCGAAGCCCTGCACGTCATTGACGTTAACAGCGGCAACAAGTCTAATTCGGAAGAAGATCAGGAAGCGACGGCCATCAGCGTAAACCGTGAATCGGCCCGCGAAGTTGCCCGTCAACTACGCCTGCGTGATATGGGTGGCATCATCGTTATCGATTTCATTGACATGAAGAAGGCCGATAACAAGAAGATGATTTTCGACATTATGCGCGACGAGATGAAAGGCGACCGGTCGAAATTTACGATTCTGCCCCTAACCAAGTTTGGTCTAATGCAGATTACCCGGCAGCGGGTGCGGCCTGAAATGAACATCGTTACGCGTGAGGTGTGTCCCACTTGCGGCGGCACGGGTACCATTCAGGCCAGCGTATTGATTACGGACGTAATTGAGGGTAACTTGGATTATATCCTGACCAAGCAAAATGAGCGGGGCATTCAGATTGTCCTGCACCCGTTTCTACATGCCTATTTCACCAAAGGAATTATGTCGAAACAGCGGCGCTGGTTTTTGAGATACAAAACTTGGGTTACGCTTATCAAAGACAGTTCATTGGGTATTACCGAATTCAAATTTCAGAATAAGTCTGGCGATGAGATCGAGTTGGCTGGTGCAGCCGTGCCTGCTCCCATGACCTCGTCCCCCGCGCAAGTAGATGCGTAAGGAGGTGTAAAATTTCTTGAAAAGCCCGAAACAAGCCTGTTTCGGGCTTTCTTTTTTGATTGCCAACTGCTACAGATGTATAGGTGAACGGGTTAAGGGCTACCGATGCCTCAAAATGGGGGTTGTTTGTTGGTGCTTCGGCGTAAATTCCGTATCTTTGTTACCATACTTGATAAAACAAGTATTTTTCATGTGAAAACAAAGGTTGCGCTTCGGCCTGCCTTGTTTATAGTTTCAACCTTCCCCACTTGTAAAGGTCAGCCCTGACGCCTCTGGTGTCAGGGTTATTTTATTGCCGGTAGTTATGCCTTATTTTTGACCAATGGAACAGCAGAATTTTAACAACGACAGTTCAATCGACGTTGAACTTAGCGAGGAAATTGCCGAAGGGATCTACGCAAACCTGGCCATGATTGCCCACTCGAATAGCGAATTTATTGTCGACTTTATCCGGCTGATGCCGGGTGTGCCCAAGGCCAAAGTGAAGTCACGCATTATTTTGACGCCCGAACATGCCAAACGATTGTTGTTAGCTTTGAAAGAGAATATTCGTAAATACGAAGAGAGCTTCGGCCCAATTAGTCAGCCCGACGATACATTCCGTTTTCCTAGTGGTGGCTTTGGTGGTCCGGTAGGGGAGGCGTAGAAGTTGTCAGTTGGTAAGTGCTTACGTAAGTAGTGTTAGTGTTTATTTGTAACCGGTTTAGGCTGAACTATTGGTAGGAGCATCTACTAATAAGCCAGTACGGACCGGTTATTTTGTTTACACTTTTTAATCTTTATCAATGCGTAGCTCTATTTACTCATTTTTAGTTGCGGGCTTATTGGTAGCCTGCAAGTCAGGCAATACTACCACAGTCACTCCCGATCAATCCAGTAACACGACCGAATACACCGTTTCTACCGTTGCTGGAAGCGATCAGGAGGGTCGTAAAGATGGGCAGGGTGTAGCGGCAACCTTCAAGATACCCACGAGTCTGGCCTGTGATAAGCAGGACAACGTTTTCGTAGCCGACCAGGGGAACGATCTTATCCGTAAAGTGGACCCCATAGGACTGGTGACAACCATAGCGGGTGGTGGAGGTAGCGATGACTGGCTTGCCAATGCCGACCCACGGAAGGCAAGCCTTCAGCGTCCGCAGTTTATCAGTTTTGCTCCCAATGGGGAGTTGCTAATCTCTGAAAGTGGCGACCGTTACTATCGAAAGCCCAACGTGTTATTTCGTACGTTCTCGGCCACGAGTGGCATCAAAAACGTAACGTATACCAACCCACCGGCCACGTTCAAACCAGAGCTTTATGGTAATCTGGGCGTCATGCAGGATGCGGCGGGCAGCTACTACCTGCTGGAAGATGAGGCGATCCGAAAAGTCAGTGTACAGGGTGTACACACGCCCAACTGGGTTACGGTGCCTCATGCCATTGGGATTCAATTGATCGGAAACATGGCTGCAATGGATGGTAACGGTACGATTTACTTCCCGACCGAATCGTTTGCTTCGCTGGATAAAGGGCCAGTTACGAAAGTGTCGGCGGATGGTAAGATCACCTACCTGCGTGACGCAAAATACAGCAGTACGAACCTAAACGGCAAACTGGCCGACGTACACATCGGCAGCGTGTCAAGTCTGGCTGTTGATCAGCAGGGAAACCTCTACGTGGTGGGTGAAGGGGATAAGCTTGCGTATAACCGAAATTTTAAGATCGCCTCCGATGGAACTGTAAGTTTTGTGGCGGGCGGTTCGGGCGAAGGCTATAAAGATGGTACGGGTAAACAGGCAACATTCAGTGGAATCAGTGGCATTGCCGTAGATAGCAAGGGGGTCATTTACGTAGCCGACTGGAGTCGTATTCGGAAGATTACCCCGGTGAAGTAGCTGATAAAAAGGCCCTAACCTTGACTGGTAGACGTTAAACTTTGAACCCTTTTTGTTACCTTTGCAGTCCGATTTTTCGGGATGGCGCAAGGGGTTGCGCCTGGCAAGTCTTATAAACAAACAGTAATGCCTACCATACAACAATTAGTCCGCAAGGGCCGCGAGAAGCTGGACTTCAAATCGAAGTCACCAGCCTTGGACGCCTGCCCACAGCGCCGGGGTGTATGCACGCGCGTGTACACCACCACCCCCAAGAAGCCCAACTCGGCTCTTCGGAAAGTTGCCCGTGTTCGGTTGTCGAACGGGAAAGAAGTCAACGCATACATTCCGGGCGAAGGCCACAACCTGCAGGAGCACTCAATCGTGCTGATTCGCGGTGGCCGGGTAAAAGATCTTCCGGGTGTACGTTACCACATTGTTCGGGGTGCTCTGGATACGGCTGGCGTAAGCGGTCGTCTGCAAAGCCGCTCGAAATACGGTGCCAAACGGCCTAAACCAGGTCAGGCTCCGGTTGCCAAAAAAGGCGTTCCAGCTAAGAAGAAGAAGTAAAAAGCCCCCCAACCCCCGAAGGGGGCTTTCTAGTACACTATGGCCCCCTTCGGGGGTTGGGGGCCAACTGCCCGTTGCAAGAGTACGGCAGAGTAAGAGCAATCTGAAGACATACAATGAGAAAGTCGAAACCACCCAAGCGTTACGTATTGCCTGATCCTAAGTTCAAGGAGGTATTGGTAACCAAGTTTGTGAACAATCTAATGTACGAAGGCAAAAAGTCGCTGTCGTATGCCATCTTTTATGATGCCCTGGAAGTGGTGGGGAAACGCACCAGCGAAAATGGCCTCGACGTATGGAAGAAGGCACTGAACAACGTAATGCCTTCGGTTGAAGTAAAGAGCCGCCGTGTTGGTGGGGCTACCTTCCAGGTGCCAACCGAAGTACGCGCTGACCGGAAAGTCTCGGTAGGCATGAAATGGCTGATCCGTTTTGCGCGTTCACGCGGTGAAAAGACAATGGTTGATCGGCTTGCCGCCGAGATCGTTGCCGCTGCTAAGGGCGAAGGTGCTGCCGTCAAAAAGAAAGACGATACGCACCGCATGGCCGAAGCTAATAAAGCGTTCTCACACTTCCGGTTCTAGTCATCGCATCGGCTTAAAAGCCTCAAAATCAGGTAGTAATCGATTTCTGATGCTTTACCCCTTAGCCGTGCAAATGAACCTTGGTTCGTGTGCAAGTACCCAAAAGCCCCTCTCACGCAGAGGGGCTTTTTTCGTGCGGTCTAAATCGCATATGCCCGAAACCCCGTACCTTTGTTGGGTATAAAAACCGAGATATGACAACCACTGCTACCCATACCCGCGACACGCAGATTTTTGATCTGATTGCCAAAGAACAGCACCGGCAAGAGTCGGGTATTGAACTCATTGCTTCTGAAAACTTTGTGTCGCCGCAAGTGATGGAAGCCGCCGGTAGTGTACTGACGAACAAGTACGCCGAAGGCCTGCCTGGTAAGCGGTATTATGGTGGTTGTGAGGTAGTTGATGAAGTTGAACGGGTTGCCATTGACCGGGTAAAAGAACTTTTCGGTGCCACATGGGCCAACGTGCAGCCTCACTCTGGTGCCAATGCCAACACGGCTGTTTTTGTAGCCACCTTGAAGCCCGGTGACACTATTTTGGGTTTCGATTTGAGCCACGGTGGGCACCTCACGCACGGTTCACCAGTCAATATTTCGGGTAAATATTTCCGCCCCACGTTCTACGGTGTGGAGCGCGAAACGGGGGTAATTAATTATGACGTAGTAGAAGAAACAGCCCACCGCGAGAAGCCCAAAATGCTGATCTGTGGCGCCTCGGCCTACAGCCGCGACTGGGACTACGAACGTCTCCGCGCCATTGCCGACTCGGTGGGGGCACTCATGCTGGCCGACGTGAGCCATCCGTCGGGGTTGATTGCCAAAGGGCTGCTGAACGATCCCTTGTCTCATGCGCACATTGTGACGACCACAACGCACAAGACCCTGCGCGGCGCACGGGGCGGGCTGATTATGTTGCGGAATGATTTTGAGAATCCATTTGGCATCAAAACACCCAAAGGCGAGTTGCGGATGATGTCATCGCTGCTCGATTCGGGCGTGTTTCCAGGTACGCAGGGTGGGCCTTTGGAGCACATTATCGCTGCCAAAGCCATTGCCTTCGGCGAAGCCCTGACTGACGAATTTTACGATTATGCGGTGCAGGTGAAAGCCAATGCGCAGGCAATGGCGAGTGCTTTTATGGACAAAGGCTATCAGATTATTTCGGGTGGGACAGATAACCACCTGATGCTGATAGACCTACGTACGAAAGGTGGGCAGTCTACCAACCTGACGGGCAAATTGGCCGAAAACACGCTGATTAAGGCCGACATTACGATCAACAAAAATATGGTGCCGTTTGACGACAAATCGCCGATGGTAACGTCAGGGATGCGGGTTGGTACGGCGGCCATGACTACGCGGGGCATGAAGGAGGCTGATATGGCTCAGATTGTTACGTATATTGATGAGGTGTTGATGAACCACGACAACGAGGGCAAAATCAGTACCATTAAGACAGAAATTAATTCCTGGATGAAGGCGTTTCCGTTATACGCTTAAATAATTGCGAATTAGTGAATGAGCGACGTCCGGGGTTCATTTACTAATTCACTCAATAGTTATGGCATTAGATCAGGCATTTGACCAAAAGGGTTACGACGAGGACGAAGAAGACGAGGCTCCAGAAAGCAGCGACGGTTCTGAAATGACATTTCTTGAGCATCTGGAGGAACTTCGGTGGAATTTAATTCGCGCATTTGGATCGATTTTCGTCTTTGCGATCATCGCATTTATTTACATCCACGAGATTTTTGATAATGTAATTATGTCTCCGTCGCGCCCCGACTTTTGGGCGTACCGCCAACTATGTCGCCTGGCTGACCTGACAGGTTATGCCGACTTGTGCGTGAAGAAACTAGACTTCACGTTGCAGGCACTTGGCATGTCGGACAACTTCACGATGGGTATTACCATCTCGTTTATTATCGGGCTGGCGTTTGCGTTTCCGTACGCCTTCTGGGAAATCTGGCGGTTTGTGAAGCCGGGCCTGAAGTTGACGGAAAGGCGGGCGGCCCGTGGTGCCGTTTTCTACGTGTCACTGTTGTTTTTTCTGGGCTTGTTATTTGGCTACTACGTGGCGTCCCCGCTGGCAATCAACTTTTTGGCCAACTGGCAGTTGTCGCCGGAAATTAAGAATCAGTACGATATTACTTCCTACATCGCTATTCTCGCTACGTTGTCGTTGGGTTGTGCGCTAATGTTTCAGATGCCCATGATCGCCTTTGTGCTCTCGAAAGTGGGGCTATTGACACCCGCGTTCATGCGCACGTTTCGTAAGCATGCTTGGATCGTGATTCTGGTAGTCGCCGGCATCATCACGCCTTCACCTGACGTATACAGTCAACTCCTGGTAGCCTTCCCACTGGTGATTTTGTATGAAATCAGTATTCTGGTTTCGGCGTCCATTCAGCGGGCACGATTGAAGGAATCAGCAGAGTTAATGAAGGATTAGTAAACATATAATTCGTAAAAAGGGCCAGCAAACTTATTTGCTGGCCCTTTTTTGTTGGCGTATTGTTTCCAATCATAAATCCCAAATCAGAACCCTTTCACCGTCTTCTCGATGATATCACACGCCTCATTCATTTGGGCTTCTGTGATGACGAGGGGCGGGGCAAAGCGGATTTTGTCGCCGTGGGTGGGCTTGCAGAGGAGGCCATTGTCGTGGAAACGCAGGCAAAGCTCCCAGGCCGTTTCTTCACCGAATTCGGGGCGTTCCTTAATCACGATGGCGTTTAAAAGGCCTTTGCCGCGTACCAACTGGATTAAGTCAGTGTCGGCGCGGAGGGCGTTCATGCGGTGGCGGAAAAGCTGCCCCATCGCTTCAGCGTTTTCGGCCAGGTGTTCGTCCTTCACCACATCCAGCGCGGCCACGGCCACAGCGCAACCGAGGGGATTGCCGCCAAAGGTGCTGCCGTGTTCGCCGGGGCGGATCGTGAGCATGATCTCGTCGGACGCTAATACCGCCGAAACGGGCATGACACCCCCGGAAAGGGCTTTTCCTAGCACCAATATATCGGGTTTCACGTCTTCGTGGTCACACGCCAGCCGCTTACCTGTGCGGCCAATACCCGTCTGTACTTCGTCGGCAATGAAGAGTACGTTGTATGTGGTGCAAAGGCCGCGTACGCCACGCAGGTATCCTTCATCGGGCACCAGCACACCCGCTTCGCCCTGAATGGGTTCGACCATGAAGCCCGCAATGTTAGGGTTTGCCTGAAAAGCGGCCTCCAGCGCGGCGAGGTCGTTGTAGGGAACAAGTTGGTAGCCGGGCAGCAGCGGGCCGTAGTCGTTGGTGCTGCTGGGATCGGTAGAGGATGAAATGGCGGCGAGGGTGCGGCCCCAGAAATTACCTTCGGCAAAGACCATCACGGCCTGGTTCTGGGGAATGCCCTTCACTTTATAGGCCCATTTACGGGTCAGTTTCAGGGCCGTTTCGCCCGCTTCCACGCCCGAATTCATTAGTAGCACTTTGTCGTAGCCGAAGTAGTTGCAGAGGTATTGCTCGCACTTGCCCAACTGGTCATTATGAAACGCCCGCGAGGTGAGCGTAAGGCGTTGGGCTTGTTGGGTGAGGGCCGCAATAATGCGCGGATGGCAATGCCCTTGACTCACCGCACTGTAGGCCGACAGGAAATCGAAATATCGCTGCTCGTCTGTGTCCCAGACAAAAACGCCCTCGCCCCGCGTAAGCACTACGGGTAATGGGTGGTAGTTGTGGGCACCGTACTGGTCTTCGAGTTGAATGGCCTGTTCGGCCAACGAGGGCGGGGAAAGCGTGGTCATGCTGATTAATATTAGTAGAGGAAAAACAAGCGCAATTCAGTTTGTTAAAACCATTGCCGTAAACAGCCTGTTGAGTGGTTAAAATTACCCAATATAACGTAGCTGTACAAGATGACCAAACCCCAGCAGAAGAAGCAAAAACTGCCCGGAATAGCCGATGAAGACTATTATTATACCGACGAGGGGTTTGTGGTCTTTACCGCTGCCTACCACACCAAGCGCGGTTATTGCTGCAAGAATAGCTGCCGCCATTGTCCGTATGGGTTCAAAACGGAAAAATAGTTTGCACATTTACAGCCTTTTCCGCAATTTTGCACCCTAATAAGGAAAACGAGTACAGTTATGGCCAGAGTTTGTCAAATCACCGGAAAGCGTACGCAGGTTGGAAACAACGTGTCGCACGCCAACAACAGAACGCGGCGTAAATTTTTCCCCAACCTTCAAAAGAAGCGGTTCTTCGTTGAATCGACTGGGGAGTGGATTACGCTGAAAGTTGCGACGTCGGCCATCAAGACTATCAATAAGAAAGGTCTGGAAGCAACGCTCGTAGCTGCCTATAAAAAAGGCACATTGTCGCTATAAGCGACCGTATCACCGGCATGGTGTACGTCCAATAAAGCCTCTTTCCTAACCGGAAGAGGCTTTATTATGGTTAAATAATTCGTTTCAGGGCGAAATTGGCCACTACAACCCGACCCGAACGGCGCACCACCATCGTGACTTCTTTACCTTCACCCCGTTGCAGCGTTTTGTAAATGTCGCTGATACTGAGTGTGGTAGCCAGATCGCTGTTAACAAATAGCAGTTCGTCGCCCTCCTGCAAACCAGCTAAATCGGCGGGTGACTGGCTGGTGACTCTGTCGATTATATAGGTATGCAGGTCGGTGCCACGGGCTTTCAACTCCATCCCGCTCATGTCGTGTTCAAAGCGTTCACGCAGCAGACTTCTGACGGGTTTGAGCACGATATATTGCTCCGGGTAGTTGAATGTAACTCTGAAACGCCGCAGTAATTCACAACCAACGTTACCCTGCCGGTCAGTAGTGTTTACGAGTTTCATGCCAAAGGAGGCACTGTCAGGAAACGAGGCAATCACATCCAGTAGTTGGTGCCGCCCCAGCTTAAGCCCTTCAATCCGACCCAAACTGCCATTGATGACACCATTGAGGCCCCGGCCCAATTGTGCCCGAATCACTTTTTCGGGGCGCGGCAGGGCACATTCGCGCTGCTGCCCGTCAAGCATGAGGGCGTGGCCTGCGCCGGTGTCGAGGACCACGCGCAGGGGTACGGTCCGGTCGCCGCTTAGCTGCGCCGTAATGTCGAGATAAGGTTTGGTGTTCTGGATAAGGATGGGGTATCGGTCACCAAAGCGTTTTCTGTATGTGTATTTGGTGGGAACGGTCAGCGTCAGTTCGCGGGTTCGGAAGTCGATGGTGACGACAAACTGGCTGAAGAGTTCATAGCCAAAAATGCCGTGGATGGGTACGCCGACGTATTCGGAGAGCTTCAGGACGTCGTCGTTCAGGATCACCAGATTCTGGTGGGCAGCCCGTAGGATACCCATACTGAGCCGGTTGTCGATAGAAACTGAGGCGGTGAGTTGGATTCCTTCCCCTACGCCGCTAAGTTTTACCTGCCGGGTTAATTTCAGCGACTGGCGACGCAGGGCCAGCGGGTCGGTGATGATGGTATTGCTGACACCCGTGTCAAGAATGAAGTTGAGCGTGTCAGAGTCATTGACCCGCATCTTCAGGATGATGAGGTTCGAGTGCAGCTCAAACGGGAGCCGAACGGACGAATGTCCCTTGGTGAGGTAATACCCAAACCGCTCAACATCGGGATCGGGTTTTTCAGTATGGGTAGCATAGGTGTGTCCGCCTGCCTGGGTTATTCCCCAAACAAGCATCAGTAGCACCAATAAGCAGACCCGTTTCATGACTTTTTTATGTAGGTAACAGAAATTTACTATTAAAAGTCGGATTAATCTATAAAATGTTGCACCGTATCCTACTGATTTAGATGGGTTTATCAGGTTCAGGCTAAAACGCGTATTTTCGCCTGCCTTTGGCGCACTGCCGGGCAAATGAATCACAGAATTACTTACTTTTTACAAAGAAATGCGGAAGAAACTGGTTGCCGGTAACTGGAAAATGAACAAAACCGCCGACGAAGGCCTGGCCCTGGTGTCGGAAGTGGTGAACATGATCAATGCCGAAGTGACTGCTCCGGTCACGGTGGTATTGTGCCCACCGGCCTTATACCTAACTACCTATAAGTCGTATTTGACCGGCGACAAACTGGCTTTGGGTGCGCAGAATTGCCACGAGAAGGCATCTGGTGCGTACACTGGCGAGATTTCGGCGTCAATGCTGGCATCGGTGGGGGTACAGTACGTGATTTTGGGCCACAGTGAACGGCGGCATTATTTCGGTGAAACCAACGCTCAACTGGCCGAGAAAGTGAACATGGCTCTGGAAAATGGCCTGATTCCCATTTTCTGCTGCGGCGAATCGCGGGAGATGCGCGAGAACGGTGATTACGTGGGCTTTGTGAAAAACCAACTCACCGAAAGCCTGTTCCACCTGTCTGCCGAACAGATGGCCAACGTCGTGATTGCCTACGAACCCATTTGGGCCATCGGTACGGGTTTAACGGCTTCGTCGGGGCAGGCGCAGGATATGCATCACGAATTGCGGCAGCATCTGGCCACTCAATTTGGCGACGAGGTGGCCCAGAACACAAGTATCCTTTACGGTGGCAGTGCCAACGCCCAAAACGCGCAGGAGCTTTTCAGTCAACCCGACGTAGACGGTGGTCTCATTGGTGGTGCGTCGCTGAAATCGCGCGACTTTCTGACGGTGGTGAAAGCGGCATAATGACCGCTCAAGACTATATCAACGCCCTGCATTTGCAGCCGCACCCCGAAGGCGGGTACTACGCACAGACGTATGAGGCGGCGGGGAAAGTGGCTCAGAATGCACTACCGGGCTGTTTCAGTGGCGACCGTGCATTTAGCACCGCTATTTATTTCCTGCTGGAAAACCACAACCGCTCGGCCCTGCACCGGATTCAGAGCGACGAGGTCTGGCATTTCTACGCTGGTGGGCCGCTGCTGATCTACGTGATCGACCCCGAAACGGCTGCACTAAGTACGATTCGGCTAGGCAACCGGATGGACCGGGGCGAGACGTTTCAGGCCGTGGTGCGGGCGGGGTGTTGGTTTGGCTCGAAACCCACTGGCGAGGCCAATTCGCCACCCTTTTCACTGGTAGGCTGCACGGTAGCCCCCGGCTTCGATTTCGCCGATTTTGAGCTGGCCGCCACTGAGGCGATGCTGGCGCAGTATCCGCAGCATTGGGCGGTGACTGAGGCGCTGAGGTGAGAAGTGGGATGGCTAATGCAGTTATGTCCGGGTTATGTTCGGCGGAGCGGGCCGGGCGGCGTTCCGCTCCGCCGAACATAACCCGGACATAACTGCATTAGCCAGTACATATCCAGTCTAAAAATCCGTACTTTTTGCGCCCAGATTCAGCGGCTGAATCCAGACGTTGCGGTACATCACGTCGTGGCCTTCGGCTTGTAATTTTAGGCCTGCTGGAGCGTCGGTGATGCCTTTACCATTATCATTACCGCCGTCGACGCCCGACTTTGGGCCACCCCACACCTGGCTGATGTTCTGTTTGGTGTGGGCTTTTTTGCCGTTGAAATACATGGTCACCTGCGCGGGTTCGGTGAGCTTGCCGTTGGTGAAGCGGGCGGCCCGGAACTCGATATCGTAGGCGTTCCATTTGCCAATGCCCGCGTAGGCGTAATACGGCGAAGGCGATTCATTGATGACCGCGCCGAGGCCGTGGCTGGTGGTATCACCGTCGAAAATCTGGATTTCGTACCGGTTTTGCAGGTACACGCCGCTGTTGCCGCCCGCCTTTGGCACCAGGAATTCGACGTGGATGCGGGCGTCTTTAAACTCATCTTTTGTCACAATATCGGCCGAGCCGTATTTGCCGCCTGCCGAGGTGGGGTCGTTGCTGCTCATAGCCGAACCGCCATCGACGGGGTCTTTCACGATCTGCCACTTAATGGGCAGCGTAGCTTCCAGGGCGGGGCCTTTCCAGTAGGTCCAGTTTTTGTCGAGGGCCTGACGCGTGCCATCGAAATAGACTTTGGCACCTTTGGGCGCTTTGGTGCCAATGCCAACCTGGGCGTTGGCCGATAGGCTCACCGTGAGGGCAGTTAGCAGTGAAAAAGTGAAGTTGTTGTTCATACGCATAAGGAAGCAGGTTAATTGGTTTTGGGCTGACCAGCATGGCCAGGTTGTGACAGCAAAAGTAACGCGTAGGCCATTTATAACCCGCATCTCACGTTTAACAAGAAATAAACGCTTGCCACCCCAGCGTTTTGCCAGCCAAACACGTCTCTGTTGTCAATAGACTTGTTGCGACGTAGGAAGTTTTATAAATTTAGTCATGAAAATTTCAATTAGTGACCTGAAAACGGAACGCCAGTGGCGGTCGGCTACTGGGTACGATAAAAAGCGATTTGACAAGCTGGCCCCTTTGGTAGAGA
>JBBRMP010000082.1:0-23127 GCA_038230755.1 Cytophagales bacterium
GGGCGGGCCAGCGCTTGCTGAGCCATCATCACTGACGAAGAGTGCGTCGCTATAATACACATCAGCGGGATTTGTTTTCATAGCCAACAGCAACCGCGACAGTACAGTAGGATCATGGATTTCGTCGCCCGCATTCATGAACCAGACATATTGACCGGTGGCCAGGTGCAGGCCTTTGTTCATGGCATCATACAGGCCACGGTCCGGCTCAGAGACCCAACGTGTGAGTTGCTTTTCGTGCTGGCGAATGATTGCCAGCGTTCCGTCTTTCGACGCGCCATCTACAATGATGTACTCATAATCGACACCCAACGCGCAGCCTTCCTGCCCCGCAATGCTGTTGATCGTGCGCTCCAGAAACCGTTCGGCGTTGTAGGTGATGGTGATGATGGTGATCATTCGCTCGTCACCAATTGCGCGTACAAACTCGCATACTGCCCCGCCACGACGGCTTCGTCATAATGGGCCAGCACGTGTTGGCGGGCGGCGTGGGCAATGGCGGCGTAGTGGTTGGGGGGTAGTTGCAGCAGCCACTGCATCCCCGCGCTGAGGTCGTCGGCAGACTTATACTGCGCCAGATACCCCGACTCGCGGTGCTGAATCATTTCGGGAATGCCCCCCACCGAAAAGCCCACGGCGGGCGTGCCACAAGCCATCGACTCCATGATGGTGTTGGGCAGGTTTTCGGCCAGCGACGGGATCACGAACATATCGGCGGCATTATACGCCTGACTGATTTTGGTCATGTCGCTCAGCGGACCGAGGAAATGGTACTGAAACGGCAGTTCGTGCAGCAGCCCTTTATCACCCGCGCCGAAGATCAACAGCTCTACCTCGCGGGGGTTTTCCAGTTGGCTATGTAGCTGATGCAGTGCCTGTTGGAAATACGTAAAGCCCTTTCCTGCCGTGCTTACTTTGGCCGCTGCAAACAGAATCAGCCGTTTGTTGGTGGGTAATCCCAGTGCTTGTCTGGCTCCGGTTTTGTCGATAGGGGAAAACTGATCCGTATCAATGGCGTTGGGAATACTCAGCACCGAAAACGGCTGGAACAACCGGCTTTGGCGGGCGCGGTGCGTGAGCCAGTCACTGCACCCAACCGGCACCAAATGGGCCATCTCATAGGCTTTTTGCTTCCGATTCCACACCGACCGCGAGAGGTCGTCGGGGGCGGGATTGTGCAAAAACGGTACGCAGTTGCCGCAGTCACGCTGGTAATTTTCGCAGGTGCCGCTGTGGTGGCAACCGCCCGTGAAGGGCCACATATCGTGCATGGTCCAGACCACGGGCTTGCCCAGCCGCATGAGACTGCCCAGCCCTTCTACCGAAAAAAAACCGAAGTTGATCCAGTGCAAATGCAGCACGTCGGCCTGCATGATGAGCGAATTATAAGTCAAATCAACGCCTGTAACGGCGGGCGAAAACTGGAACCGCACCGACTTATCTTTCTCGAACGGCAGAAACGCCAGCCGTTCGGCACCAAAGCGAGCGAAGGCCATCTTTTTCGCCAGAAAACTCGTCGCCAACGCTTCGACACCCGGTTCCGGAAAGTTTTCTTCCTGCACCAGCAACGTACTGTCGATGCCCTGTTTTTGTAACGCCCGATTTAGCCGACCCGCAGCAACAGCCGCCCCGCCCGTGGTATGGTATGTATTTAAATGAACGACGCGCATAAGGGGAGTGGCAGTGGGGGGTTACGCCGAAGCCTGCTTGAAATAGCCAATAACCAGTTTATTCAAGTCAGGATAGATGCGAAAGGCGAAGATAAGCCCCATGTACAGGCCCACAATACCAACCGACCGCAGGGCCATGTCGATCAGCGTGGTTAGCTTGTTGCCGGTAACGTAGGGGGGCCACGCAGCCACCGCCCACACCAGCAGGGCAATAATGATAACGGCCATATTTCGCCACGTAAATGGCTGTAAACCAAACCGGTACCAGACAAATAGTGTGCGTGATAAGTTAAACAGGCCAATGGTGATGGCCGCCCCGATGGCCGCCCCTTCCAGCCCGTACATACGCAATAAAGCGGGCGTAATCACGATGGTGAGGGCCACCATGATGAGGGTGAAGAGCGAATCCCAGGCGTAGTGTTTCGAGGTGGTAATGATTTGGCCGTTCACGCCGGTGGCCATGTCGAAGAGTTTGCTCAGACCCACCCACAAAATGACGTAATAGCCTGCCTCGTACCCTTTCGGCAGAAAGACAAACACGCTGGGCAGGTTGGCGGCAATACCCACAAACACCAGCCCGCCGATGATGAGCTGACTGAGGCAGCTTTTTTCGTACACTAACTGAATGTTTTTCAGGTCATTACGTTTCCACGAATCGGCAATGACCACACCCGACACTTTGTAGAGGATCAGGGCCGGGGCCACGATGACCGCCCCAAAATTGGCACTGATACCATAAACCCCCGTATTGTCGAGGTTGGTGGCCTTGAATACCAGCAGCTTGTCGATGTGCAAAATCAGTTGGGTCGATAACCCCGTCAGCAGTGTCAGACCTGCGTACCGCACCATTGACCGGCGCATGTCGGACGAGATGGTCAGGTTGGCGGGGTTGAGTGTGAAGTGCCCCTGCCGGATAATATTGCCAAGCATCAGCAGCATCACCATCAGGTAGGACCCCAGCCACCCCCACAGTAACCCGTAAAAATTGATCCAGCCTACGTAATAAGCCAGGACCGCCGCCAGGAAAAATACCCGCTGCGCCACGTCGCGCAGGAACGTGCCGGTCACGCTGTCGTAGAGCAGGCGGGCGTAGGTGTCAAAGAGGTTGAAAAAGAGCGTGAACAGGGTCAGTGGCAGGAGCAGATAGAAATACCGCCCGAACAGGCCCGATTGGTCGTTGTTTTCGGCCACCAGCCAGTCGTGGGCCAGCCATAAGATGCCTGCACAGCCAATAAACCCAATACTCGCCACCGACACGGCCACTAACAAAAATCCGCCATGCCCGCGTTCGTAATCCCGGAAGTACGGAAAAAACCGCCCCCCGGCCCCGCTGATGCCCAGGTTGGCAAACTGCGTCAGAATGATGGACAAACTCCCCAGCAACTGAATCAGACCGATCTGATCTTTGTGAATGAGGTTGGGCAACAGAAACCCCGTCGTCAGCAAACCGATGACAATGCCGACGTAGGTAACCGCCGTACCCTGAAGCGTTTGTTTTTGGATAAGGCCCATTTCAGTCCACCAGTTCCCACCCCAACGCTGTGCCCGCTGAAATAGGTTTGGCGGCGGTTTTGGTCAGGATTTCGTCGTAATGACGGGTGTGGAGGCCGTTGGCGGGGCGGATGCTGCGGACGTTTTCGGGGGTAAACATTTCGCCTACGGCCATGTCCTGCACCACGTACAATGACCGCTTGAATTGCAGACTCTTTAGCTCCTTCGGCGTGGGAATGTAACTCACCTGCCCCAGGGCTAAAAATGCCCGTTCCGACTCTACAACGAGGTTTTTAAGCTCGTCGGGTTCCAGCGAAAACGCTGAATCGACACCGCCGTCGGCACGGCGGAGGGTGACATGTTTTTCCAGCACCACCGCCCCCAGCGCCGTAGCTGCCACCGCCACGCCAATGCCCATGGTGTGGTCAGAGAGGCCCACGGGCACGTTGAAGAGCGTACTCATGTGCGGAATGGTGAGCAGGTTGGTGCTTTCGGGCGTGGCGGGGTAGGTGCTGGTGCATTTGAGCAAAATCAATTGCTCGCAACCATGATCGCGCAGCACCTTCACGGATTCGGCAAGGTCGGCCACGGTGGCCACGCCGGTGCTCATAATCACGGGCTTACCCGTCTGGGCTACCTTTTTGAGCAGAATATGGTCGGTGTTCTCAAACGAGGCAATCTTGTAGAGCGGCACATTCAGTGACTCCAGAAAATCGACCGCCGTGGTGTCGAATGGGGAGCTAAACGCCACCATACCGTGCTGCCTGGCCCGGTCGAAAATGGGGCCGTGCCACTCCCAGGGCGTGTAGGCATCCTGGTAGAGTTTGTACAGGTTCTTATCGGCCCATAACGATTGATTGTCCCGAATAAAAAACTCGTCACTCTGCCCGTTGAACGTAATCGTGTCGGGTGTGTAGGTCTGGAGTTTCAGGGCATGGGCACCCGCCGCCGCCGCCGCATCGACCAGCGCCAACGCCCGGTCGAGCGACTGATTATGATTACCCGACATCTCGGCGATGACGAAGGGTTTGTGTTGTGGAGAAATGATATGGTTGGCAACCTGAATGGGTTGGAACATGCTTGTAATAGTTGTATCACGCAAATTTACCGCTTTCGCCTCAGCGTTTCACTAATCGAAGCCGGTCGGGCTGATTAGACTGTTGTTTAGCAAATCCAGCGCGTTCAAATGAACGAACCGAAGCCGCATTATCAGGCTTGATATAGGCCCAAATGGGTATGGGGCCCTTTTGTTTGCAGATAAATTCGCAGGCTTCTTCAATCAACACCGACGCTATCCCTTTCCCCCGGAACTGAGCGTCTACGGAAATACTGATAGCTTCATCCAATGATAAAGCTATCTTTTGGCTACCAATGCCAGAGTAGCCGTTCTCTACATCTTCGGTCAAATCCTCGTCAAAACGCTCAAAACGTACCTGCCCAATAGGTACGTTCGCGCCGGTCTCGAACACGAGCAACAATGCGTCGGGGTCGGTTATCTTTTGGGCGAACCAAGCTTCGTGCTTTTCCCACAAGATAGGAGCCGAGTTAAACGATTGCTGACGAGTAAACGGATCATTCGCCCAATCAAAATATAATTGAACGTCGGCAGTAGTGGCTATGCGGTGGCGGATTGCCGTCTGCTCCACGTGCGCTAGAAACTCGCGCAGCTTTTCGGGGACATGTGCCGTCTGCTCTAATTGCCACTGCACATCCCGAACTACGGCCTTGTGGGTTTTGTATTCGGCATACGTCAACAACCGGTTCCTATAAGCTTCCAACGCCTGCCCCGCCTCTGGTTTGCTCTCCCAGTTTCCGCTTGTGAGTCTATTCCCATAAATTAACTTAGGGGGCTGATTACCAACAGGGCGGGCGAATACAGTGATCTCGTCAATTAGTTGTTGTTGCGCTAAATGATCAATTCGGTCAGGCAAATGACCATATACTGAATCGTGAGTGCCCATACCTACCCAACGGCCATGTCCTTCGCGCACAACCTGGTCCAGATACCGCTGGTAAATACCTAATCGACTTTGGTATGCAGGAACGGCCATTACACTTATTCCAATAACGTACCCATTCTGACGGAGCTGCTCTATAGTTTGCCTGATTGGCTCAACATTTCCCTCCAATGTACCGTCGAGCAATATATTTTTCCTAGCCAGCTTAGCCGACTCAATTAATTTTTGCTGCCAGATTATAGTGTCAGGATTGACTAAATAAGAGGCTTGTTCTGGATGAATAGCTTGTAACGTTGAGTAGGCAGGATGAAACTCACGAAGCGCATCAGAATTGATGACGACTATGCCACTCTGATCAAATTGCTGCCTGTAATAGATAGCTAAACTCGACTTGCCACTACCGGGTTGGCCACCTAGGAAAATAGCTATAGGGTTGGAAGAAAGCAATGAACGCGCCAGAAACCGGGGTTCAATCTGCTCAATAAAAATAGTATCGTTTTCGCTATCAGATAATTTGTACTCGCTTTGGCTTGGCTGCATTGGGAATTGACTGACCGGACTCTATCCGAACAATACGCTTATATTCTGCTGAAAGTTGATCGACAAAAGTTTGCAACTGAGAAACCTCTGACCAGAAAGGATCATACAAGCCTGCCTGTAATCCGTCAGCCTTCGCTGCAAAATTTTCTGACACTAACAACTCGCCCTTGGCTGCACGAATACTTAGACGACTGTAAATAGCAGTCAACTTGTTAACCAAGTCATAGGCTGCTTCTGTCAACGCAAATCGCTGATAGCCAAATTCGTCATTCGTCCGATGTTCATCTATTGGTTCCATAAGTAGGTGAGCGAAAAAGAACGACGCTTTATTACTGATTAACTATCTGACTGTCAGTGTATTAAAAATATACTTGTGTCTCTTATTTTAGCTCGACTACTTAGTCGTTGCGTGTTGCTCTTAACGAAGGTACAAAAATCGCGCCTATATGGTTTAGGCGCACAATTGCGTGAAGACCTGCCGGAAACGGTCGGCGGCTTTGCCGTCGAAGACAATGCGCTGCTTGAAAACAGTGGGCGTGAGGCGGGCTTTTTTCACGGCCAGGGCCAGTTGATCCACGTCGAGGGGAAGAGTCAGGGCACCCACCACCAGGTGCCGGTCGCGCATAAACGAGACCATATGGCTCTGATTGTCAGCCGTTTGAATAATCACCATCGGGCGGCTGATGCTGGCCACTTCGTAGGCAATGGTACTGGCCGCTACCACGCTAAGGCCACTGCCGCCAATGGCGCGGGCCATCTGTTTGGCACTCAGGTTCTGTTGAACGCTGAGTTGCTCTTTCGGGAAATCGGCGAAGGTAGCGAAGTGGGGATTGGCCGCGCCCAGCGCCAACGTGATGCGCAGGTGAGGGTTGATACTTAAGAGCAAATCGACCACCTGATGACTGATGTTGTGCAAATCGGCGCCACCCATGTTCACAAAGGCTTTGTTTTCACCGTCTTTGGGCTGCGTTTTCTGCACGAAAGAAGGGTTCACCAACGCGTAGTTTGCTCCCAACAGCAGGGTCGTGTAAGGCTCGGTTTGGTACTCGGCGGCGGTCACGTCACCGGCATGATTGATGACCACGTCGGCCACCTGATGCCCCGCAATCAGGTCGTCGATGAAGACCAGTTTGTGCGCTTTGCCCCGTACTGCCCGCTGAAGTGCTTCGTCAAATTGGTACCCGTCCAGCACCACCACATCGGTTTCCAACACGTGCGTCAGCAGTTCGGCCACGTCGCCCGACTGGAGCGTAACCACCGGGAGGCCTTCTTTGGCCAGTAATTTCAGCACAGCATCAGACGGGTTTTGAATGGCAAACCGCCGCTCAAACGCATCGCCAAGCATCTCGGCCAGGGCCAGGCTGCGCATAATGTGACCCAGGCCGGTTTGGGTGGTGCCGTCGGCGCGGAAGAGCAACGTGTTCATGTGAGGCTGGAGGTAATGGTGTCGATACAGCAAAGCGTACGGACAAAGCTACTACAGGAACGGCGTTCTACTCACCAACGTGTAGACTTGTGATAAAGCGGTCTACTTATCGGTCCGTTGCTGCCACAGGAGGCGATATTTTAGTTCGGCCAAATCCCAGTCGGTCAACGTATCGATGTCCTGCGCCTCCAGTTCCAACAGTTCAACGCCGCTCGAATTGTCAGTTAAAAGCTGGCCGGTTTCCAGAAAACGGGGCACGTTGAACAGATAAAATTGCCCGGCATCGTGAAACACCGGCTCCAAATCCTGCGATCGTGTCAGGGCATGTTCGGGTTGGCGCCAGGCCAGCCGGTCATTCTGGAACGTGACGGCCCGCTGCACCGGAAAGCCGTAGCGTACCACGGGAAACACCGTATCGAAACCGCCCGAATCCAGCTTGTCAAACGCTTCGCGTAGCCGGTCGGGCGTTACGAGCGGGGCGGTGGCGTAGAGGCAGCAGGCCCGCTCGAAGGTATGCCCGCTGGCAGCGTAGGTACGTAGCACTTCGGTCAGCACGGCGGCGGTGGTGGCGTGGTCGTTGGCGGTTTCGGCAGACCGCGCAAACGGCACCGACGCGCCGTAAAATTGCGCCATCTGCGCAATTTCAGCATCGTCGGTCGAGACCATGATTTCGTCGAAAAGCCCCGAATCCTGCGCGGCTTTTATCGAAAACGCGATGATTGGTGTGCCCAAAAACGACCGGATATTCTTCCGGGGAATGCGTTTGCTGCCCCCACGGGCGGGTATGATGCAGAGGTTGTTTCGTGATTCGTTCGTCATTCGATGGTTGCTTGCGTTGTTTGGTGGGCGCCTCCGCAGGTAAACGACCCGTTGGCATTACTCCTTTGGCGGTTTCGGAGCCGGTACTACTTTGGGCACAGCAGCGGGTTTCGGGGCCGGAACAGGTGCTACTGCCGGGGCGGGCGGCGCATCAACAGCCGGGCGGGGTGCCCGTGGGGCTACGGCGGGCCGGGGAGGACGCGGCGCATTCATACGCGGGGCACGCGGCGGACGGGGTGCGCGGGCCGGGCGAGATTCC
Organism: Cytophagales bacterium; assembly: GCA_038230755.1. GTDB lineage: Bacteria > Bacteroidota > Bacteroidia > Cytophagales > Spirosomataceae > Fibrella. The sequence continues at coordinate 8,164 of JBBRMP010000082.1, forward strand.
GCATCCAGTTTGTCCAGCACATCGGCGGCTTTCTCCATCGCTTCGGCGCTTTGTTTTTCGGCCTGTTCAGCAAGTTGTTCTGATAAGACACCAAGTTGCTTGGCCAGTGCCGATGTGGGTTCATATAGTTTGCCAATCGAATCGGCCAGCGTACTCATACGCTGCTGATAAGGTTCAAGCGTGGTAGCCAGTTGACCCAGATCGCCCATTTGGCTACCCAATGTGCCCATCTTCGTACCGAGTTCGTCCATCTGCTTTTCCAGTTGACTGCTCTGACGTTCTTTCTGCTTCAGCAACCGATCTGCTTTAGCTGTATTCTGGCCTGATAACCGCGCTACTTCACGATTCAACGGGCCCAATTGTCGTGCCAGCTCAAACTGTTGCTTCGACAATGCTGCCTGCTGCTTCGCTAGCACCGCCTGCTGTTTGGCATATTGGCCCATCTGCTGACTACTGGGGGCCATTTTCGCCGCCAGTTCGGCCATTTCTTTGCTCAGTTTGTCAGCAATGGGCTGCCGTTCAGCCATCAGTGCCTGCATCTCTTTGGTGAATGCCTCCATCTTCAGTTTAACAGCCTGCAACCGGGACGTATCGCTGGCTACAGCAGAAGCAGACTTGATAACAGCCTGTGAATCAATGGATTCTTTCACAATTTTTTCGAGTTCAACTTTGACATCAGCATTCACATTGGTGTTGGCATTGACTTCGATGTTTGTGTAATCGATCTGCGCCATACCGTCTGATAACGCCTTCATGCCCGCGTCAAACGCCGCACTCTTCTCAATGATCGTCAGCAAAATATCCCGGTCAGTCTTCTTTACCACGTCGAGCGACAGTTTTCCGGCCATCACCAGATCGAGTTGGCGTTGCAGGTTGACCACGCGGGTAGCGGGCAATTTCTGGCCTTTCCAGATCACATAACTCATTCGCCCACTGTTGGTTAGACCATATTCGCTGTTGCGATCTACCTTATACCGGCGGTTGGCACGGGGCGGGTTTGGGTTAATGGCCCGGTGAGCGGGTCTGGGTTGGTCGGCCTGTTGCAGCGCATAAACCGACACGCTCAATAGCAACATCGTGGCCAGCGTCAACCCCGCCAGACTACCATTGGAAACCAGTGGCCGCGTGGGCACGCCCAGCATCCGCCGGACGCGTTGTAGCAGCAGTTGGCGTTTACTGGCAAAAGCCATCGCCAGATTCGGCGCTTCTTCCTGACTATGCTGCCACGCTGAAACGCGGGTGAGGGCGCGGGCCAGCACGCGGGCATCGCCGACGAGGGTCAGGGCCAGATCGTCGCAGCAATGTTCACGCTCTTCACGCACCCTTGCCGACAACCACCACAGGGCCGGATGGAAAAAATACAGCACCTCCACCACCGACTGCAACACGTTGAGCAGGTAATCGTGCCGCCGAACGTGGGCCAGTTCGTGGGCTAAAACGGCCTCAACCTCAGCCATACTCAAGCCCGCCAGTAAGCCCACGGGCCACAAAATCACGGGTTTCAACACGCCCACCACCAGCGGACCCGTGGCCCGCGCCGTGATCTGTACGTTGACCGATACGTTCAGTTTCCGGGCCATGCGGGCCGTCGCTTCCAGCAACACGGGCGGAACAGGCAACGTGGCCGTGGTCCGTAGCCGTTGCACGTAGGCCCAACCGCCAATGAGCCGGACGCCGAAAATAGCGACCCCCAGCAACCACATCCAGACAATTTCGGTCAGGTGCGCGGTCAGAAACGCCTGTACGGTCATCAACCACGATGCTGTAGTTATGGGCAGTTGCGCCAATGGCATGAGGAGAACTGCATGAGAGACTGGTGCCGAAACGAGTGCCATACTGGGTTCATAGTACCACGCAAACGTGCCGACCGAAAGCAAGACCTGCATGAGTAACCCGCTCATTGCTAGTCGGTAACGCAGGGCAGCCTTGCTTTGGCGGGCCAGGTGAAGCAACAGCGCAATGGTCAGCACCACCGCAAAACCCTGCCAGAGGGCGTGAATTAGGGTCCAGCCCAGGGCCTCAGCCAGGGGGCTGGTGAGCCAGTTAGTGAGATTCATTGTCAAGGTCGTTTAAGAGTTTTTTGATTTCGTCGAGTTCACCGGCATTGGCTTTATGGCGACCCAGCACCTGCATCACCAACGCCGAAGCCGACCCCCGAAACGTGGTTTCCAGAAACCGGTCGATCAGCGTTTCCTGGGCCTCCTGCTCGCCCAACGCCGCCGTATACACGTGCGATTTGGCCTCCTTAGAGCGGGTCAGCAGCCTTTTTTCGTGCATGATTTGCATCAGCTTCAACGTGGTCGTGTAGCCAATTTCGCGGTGCTGCCCCAGTTCATCATTCACTTGCCGCACCGTGCGCGGACCGTGCTTCCAGAGCACGTGGAGGATTTCTAATTCGGAATCGGTTGGTCGCATAATTCGTCTACGAATGATTTCGTAGCAAACATGTACGAAAAATTTCGTATTTGCAAGAAAAAAGTTCAAAAACTGCCTTTCGTCTTCTGTGGCTCCGCATTTGGCGCTACGCTTGCGCAAGCCAACTGTAAACTGTAAACTGAAGACTGAAAACTGATTTCCCATGATTCCACTCGACCGTTTTTCCAACCACGCCGCCGCCTACGCCCGCTACCGAATCGACTACCCCGGCGAGTTGTATGATTACATTCTGGCGCAGGTTCCATCGCGCCAACGCGTTTGGGACTGCGCCACCGGCAACGGGCAAGCCGCCGTGGCGCTGGCCAATTATTTCGACGAAGTAGACGCTACTGATCTCAGCAGCAACCAGTTAGAGAACGCCGTTCACCGCCCAAATATTGACTATCAGGCGGCCAACGCCGAGAAAGCGCCCTTTGCCGATGATACGTTCGATCTTGTTACGGTGGGGCAGGCACTACACTGGTTCGACGTACCGGCTTTTCACACCGAAGCCCGGCGGGTGCTGAAGCCCGGCGGCGTCATTGCCGAATGGGGCTACGGCCTTAATCAGGTCAACGCCCCCATCGACGCGCTGGTCCGGTTCATCTACCGCGATGTGGTTGGCCCCTTCTGGGACCCCATGCGCCGCCACATCGAAACCGAATACCGCGATCTGCCTTTTGATTTTGCCCAGCCCCGCCGCGCCCGGTTCATTGCCCGCCGCGAGTGGCTGGTGGAGTGGTACATGAATTACCTCCGCACGTGGTCTGCCGTGCAGGCGTTTCGCAAACAAAACGGCTACGACCCCATCGACCAGTTTGCTGACGACCTCCGCCGCCATTGGGGTCCCAACCCCCGCGACGTGCGGTTTCCGATCTTTTTGCGAACGGGGAAAAAGTAGGCAGCGGGCAGTAGCAGTGGGCAGAAGGGGCTGCCGCAAGAGCGTTTGCGCCTGCGGCAGCCCCTTCTGCCCACTGCTACTGCCCGCTGCCTACTTTTTCGGCAACACATTAAACACCGCGCTGGCCCGCACCACGCGCTCATCGTCTTTCATAACAAAGGCATTTACAAACGCCACGGCGGTGCCAATGCGCTGAATATCAGTATGTACTTCCAGCCAGTCGCCCACTTTGGCATTACCAACAAAATCGGTAGACAGGCTCACCGTGACGAGGGGTACGGGTGGTTTTTGGGAGAAAGCAGCGGCATACCCCATCGCCACGTCGACTAGGGTAGTATAGACACCTGTGTGGACAAAGCCACGCCCATTCACGTGTTTGTCAAGCACGAGGAGGCCGATAATCAGCTCATCACCAACTTGTTGGCTATACATTGGCCCGGCTGTTTCCAGAAAGGGGCTGGTACGAAAAATAGGCTCGAAGCCTTCAGGAATTTCCATTGAAACAGACAAATTTATTGGGGCAAAAAGCCTGTAGCCTTTACCGGATAGTGTTCACCTTCATATGCTTTCACTAAACGCAAAGCTACTCGTAATGTCCCCCCTTCAAGACTATCCGGCCTCACTTTCTGATCGAATTGCTAGTCTATCCAAGCCAATAGAGCTTCGTTATATTGGCGTTCGGTCGTTATCTTTTTTTGAGGCATGGTAGTCTACATAAGCTGATTGTAACCACATTAGGGGCGAATGAAGACCCTATAGCTTAACAAAAACGAGTGCGCGGTGAATGTTAACTATCAGTGCTAAAGCAACTGCTTTATAGCTAACTGATCAATCTGCCGCAGTATCAGAAATGAGTTATGGAGATGCCCGAAATCGGCATCTGTTGTGACCAGTTCAAGTTGAAGGAGAGAGGCAGTTGCCGCAATCCAAAGGTCGTTCTTACCCATGTTCCGGGGCGTATCAAACTGGTACTGGTTAAAATTAGGGTTTCGCCGTTGGCTGAATGCATCAATTTGACTATATGTATTGGTCAGATAATCAGTTACTTCGATAATGCTCACTCGGCTAATGATGGCATCGAATCGTTCTATTTTACGGTCAGACCAGCCGTTCTGCAAAATAATTGACTTGGCCTCGGCCAGACTAACGACTGATATATAAAGTTCGGCATCAGAGGGATTTATGAATGCCATAAACCGCTGCGTCTGTGCAAAACGAGCCGCATATAGCAGGATGTTCGTATCGAGCAGTAAGTTCATTCAGACCGCCCACTGTCGTGCAATGATTGCGCTAACTCTTCTTCAGAGATAGGTTCGCCAGGTAGATTTTCGAATTGGCTGGCCGAGAAAGCATAGCCTTTCATACGAGCGTGGTTTGTGGTGCCACCAACTGATAGAATCTCTTCCGGTTTGTAGGTGGGATACGATTTCAGCAGCAATGGCGATGCCGTATTGGATGAAGCAGGATGCATAAGCAGGACTATATTTGATGGGTGAATATACTGATTTTTAGTCGCTTCACATCGCCCAGACCACGCGCACGACTTTGCCTTTCACGCCGATAGTGTCGAAATATTGGAGCCAGTGGAGTTGTTGCGGGCCGAGGTGGTCGGTGGGGGATTTGACTTCTACGAAACTATACTCTCCCGCTTCGTTCCAGACCAGCAGATCGGGGAAACCGCGCGTATGTTCGCGGACGTTGCGGGCCATTTCTAGCAGAATCAGTCCCAGTTGGGCCATATCGAGCAGTTCGATGAGCTGATTGACGAGGCCCAGCAGTTCGTCGTTCCAGTCGACGAGCACATTGGTGATGCCATATTTGGCGTTGAACATTCGGCCTATGTGCCGCCGCCAGGCGTCTTTGGTGGTCAGTTCAGCGAGGCGTTTTTTCAGCAGTTCTTCACGGCGAACGTAGAAATCGGGCAGGTAAAAGTCCGACGGGGCGCGTTGCAGCGGGTGGTGAATGGCGGCTACGTTGGCGTCGTAGATTACGTCCCAAAAGACGAGGCCAAACAGCCCGCGCCAGGGGTAATTTTCGGTGAAGGCTGCGTCGTTGCCTTCCTCCAGGTAATGGTTCATCACCCCCGCCTCCACGTGGTGCCGATACGCCGCCGGGATGTCCAGACTTTCGGCGTCGAGCAGAAAGCGGGTGGTGGCTTTGCGGGTTCGTTTTTTGGCGGCATTACCCAGAATTTTCTCCCGAAAATCCTGGGCAAAATAACGTTCCTCGGCGTTTTGCGGCGTCACAGCCATCTCGTCGATCAGGGCCAGTGCCTCATCGACCAGCCCGTTTTTGTACAACAACCGCACCCGCCGTTCGCGGGCCGGCACGCGGTCAGAAAGCTCGTAAACGGCCAGCGCCTGATCGGGCAGTTTTTGGCGTTCCAGAAAAGCACCCACGCGGCAAACCAGCTTCTGATAGCCCGGAAACGCGATTTCCGACAGCTCAGGGCGGGTTTCGTTCCAGTTCAGGAACCAGTTGTAGATGGCTTCGGGTGGGGTTTCGGCCTCTTTTTGTTCGTAGAATGACTCGTTGGTGAGCGAAATCAACAGTTTGTCTTCTACCTCTTTGCGGTTACGGAAACGGGCCGTCATCTTGCTTTCGTCATACTGCTCGAAATTCATCATGCCCATGTCGCGCATTACGAACTCGGTCATGTCGGAGCCACGGTTGCCGAAAAACAGGTATTTGAGCATCATCACCTCCGCCTCGAAATTGACCTTCACCACCATCTCGCGGGTGGTTACGCTCGTCACGATTTCGCCGAAGTTCAGTTCGTTCAGGGCGTAGCGGACTACCTCGTCTTTCTTGAGCTTGTTCAACGCCCGAATCTCTTCGGGTTCCAGCGGCAGCAGGTCCAGCAAATCGGGTTTGGTAAACACGTCGAGGGCTTCGTGACCCATGCCTTCGTGGCGGGTGGCGAGGCGGTCTAAAAAACCCGCGTTGAGCAGTTCGCCGACGGCAACCGGCAAATCAGTTATTTCGCGGTAAGCCAGTTTATTGACCCGGAAAAAAGCACCTTTACGGTTGCTGACCCGCACATACAGGCACTGGGCGTCATTGCTGAGGTCATCGAAACGAAGCAGAAAATTCCCTTCTGCCTCGTTGAGCAGCCCGCCATAGAGTCGCTTCACAAAGTCGAGTACATACCGGAAATTATGCCAGTAATAACGCGGTTGCAAAATCATTTTTTGTCGTCCAACCATACACCAATACAACACCAATTCCCCCCAATATGTCCCCATTCGATGCGCTGGAGGCCCTAAAACAGCAGGGGCTGCTGCCGCCCAAACAGGCCGATGCGCTGGCCGATTATGAACGTACCAAACCCCTGTCGCTACACTACGAACTGCGGGCCATGCTGTCGGTGGGTATCCTGCTGCTGACGGGTGGACTGGGGCTGCTGATCTACGAACATTACGAAAAAATTGGCGATGTGGCCATCATTGGCGGCATCACGGCGCTGTGCCTGGCGAGTTTTGTCTTTGCCTGGCGTTTTCGCCCGCCAATGGCTGCTGCGAAGGTGAGTAGTTCGTCCGTTTTCGGCGATTATGCCCTGTTGTTGGGATGCCTGCTGTTTCTCTCGCTGGAAGGCTACGCGCAGTACCGGTTCAACGTGTTCGGTACGCGCTACGGGCTGGCCACGTTCCTGCCCGCCGTGCTGTTTGTGGCCCTCGCCTACCGGTTCGACCATCAGGGCGTACTCACGATGGGGCTTACCGCGCTGGCTTCGTGGGTGGGCGTAACGGTGCGCCCGTTGCAGCTTCGCCTCCGCACCAATTTCTTCGACGAAGCCACCGTTTGGGCCGCCGTTGGCCTTAGCGCCATCATCATTGCCGTGGCTGTGGTGGGCTATCGGCGGCAGACAAAGGCGCATTTTACCAACACGCTGCTGGTTTTTGGCGGTAATCTGCTCCTGATTGCGCTCCTGGCCAGGGTATTCAATTTCGACGGTCGGCAGTGGGTTTACGGCCTCATGCTGCTGGTAGCGTGCGTAGGTTTCGACCAATATGCCCGCCGCCAACGTGCGTTCCTGTTCATGCTCATGGGCGTGGTATACGGCGACATTGGCCTAACCTACCTCCTGGGTGACGCCGTAGATGGCATGGCTCTACCCCCCGAAGTGTATATGCTCTATTTCACGCTGGCCAGTGTGGGGGCGGTCCTCTATCTCATCGTCAACTACCGCAAACTGAGCCACTATGAAACTTTATAACGAAACCCAGATCGAGGCCCGCGACTTGCTGCGGCAAGTGGAGCAGTGGCAAACGCAGGGGATGGTCACGCCCGAACAGGTCACGGCCATCAAAGCGGCATACCCACGGCGGTTCAAACTAACCAATCCGTTCATCGACATCGGGCTGTTTCTGTTCACGATCCTGGCCGTGATGTCGGCCTACGGATTGGTGACCACGGTGCTCACTGGTGTCGATTATGCCGCTGCGGGGTTGGGTGGCATAGCGCTGTTATTTGGCGCGGGGCTGCTGTTTTTCACGAAAAATATGGTCCAAAACTCCAATCTGTGCCGCAACGGGGTCGATAATGCGCTGGTGCTGCTGGTGCCGCTATTTATGATTGTGGGCATCATTCTGCTGTTTCCCGTTACGCCGCCGTTTTGGGTGTGCTGCGTCATTGCGCTGCCTTTTTTGCTGGCCATGATCTGGTATACCGGCGACACCATTCTGGCTTATTTCGCCTTGTTTGCCCTCTACGGAGGCCTTTTTCACCGCCTGCTCGACTACGGGCTGGGCAAGCAATTGCTGCCATTTATCTTCATGGCCGTGTCGGTAGGGCTTTACATAGTGGCGCAGCGTGTTCCCGGCAGCGCCTATTACGGCGACGCGCTGAGTCAGCTACGGTGGACAAGCCTGGTCATTTTGGCGGCGGCGGGCAACTACTTCGTGGTGCGCGAACTGAACGGCCTGCTGGCGGAAGGGCACCACGCCGAAACCCCCGAAATACCCCTGTGGGGGCTGTTTTGGGCCACGACGTTCGCTATTCCGCTGCTTTATGCGGTGTTGGGTTTTCGCCAAAAATCGCGAATGTTCATCATCCTGGCCGTACTGGGATTGGCTGGTGCAGCGGCTACAGTGCGGCATTATTATGGCACCTGGCCCCTGTCGGTTGCCCTGGTCGTCGACGGCGTGGTGCTGATCGGACTGGGCGTACTGGGCATCCGGTTCCTGCGCACACCACGCCACGGTTTCTCTGACATCGACGATGGCGAAGCGCCCCTGCTGGTGGTGCGCCACGCCGGTACGCTGACGGCCCTGCAAGGCACGGCCAATGCCCAACAACACCCCACCGGACCCCGTTTTGGCGGCGGCGATTTCGGCGGGGGCGGTGCGGGTGAAACGTATTGACGGGCCAGGGATACCTTCAACCGTCCGGGCCGTTGGCTCTTATTATTGATTTATCTATCAAGTAAGTAGACAAATGTTGTCATCAGCACGTTAATCCAGCGCTAGACATTGCTTTGTAGGCGATCAGTAGACCATTAATAAGGAAATGGCAGTATGATTTATCTGACCTTTGTTCCAATCGTTAATACGTAGCCCTTCAACTAGACATTTATGCCTGCAAAAATTCACAAAATTGATTCTATCCAAGCACTACGAGCTATTGCCGTTATATTAGTTGTTTACGTTCATGCCATCGATTCTTCTGCCGAAGTTTTTGCAAAAGCTCAGCACTCCACGTTTTATTACCTTGAAAACTGGGGTGCCATAGGACTCGATTTGTTTTTTGTGATTAGTGGCTTTATTATGACAAGAATTATCCATTCCTATCAAAAAAGTGAAGGATGGAAATTATTCGCCTATAAGCGTGCGCTTCGTATTATTCCGCTTTATTGGGGGATTTCGCTGGTGGCAACGTTATTAATAAGTAGAACGTATTCAATCAAGCTGGCAACGTTTATTAAAACCATAGTCTTTTTCCCATTTTTTGAGTCCACATTTGAATTTCCGGTAATTGGTGTTGGGTGGTCACTCAGCTACGAAATGTACTTTTATTTGTTGATAACTATGGCGTTATTTTTGCGCATTAGAAAGCCTCAACAAAGCACTATCGCACTCCTTCTCTTTCTATCAGTTCTGGGTTTTTTTCTCAACCCCACAAACGTATTATCCCGTTTTTTAAGTAGCCCGCTCCTAGTCGAATTTGCCCTTGGCATCGGATGTGGGCTGATTTATGATTATTTTCGGTCTGCTACCTGGGGTCAATGGGTCGCTTACGTTTCTTTTTTTGCCGGTCTGCTAGGCATGGTGGCCACTATATTTTGGAATTACGGCACGATGTCAGAAGCCGAATTCGTCACCTCTAATAATTATCTGGCTGGCTTACGAAGCATGGTTTGGGGTGTTCCGTGTGCCTTGTTTCTAACAGGCACTATTTTACTGGAGCGCTTCTATTCGTTTCGTGTCCCGTCTGCTCTAATTCGTATTGGTGATGCCTCTTATTCAAATTATTTACTCCATGGTTTACTAATCAGTTTTGCCCGTAATACAATACTGAAATTTAATTTTAGCGAACCTGTGTATATTATGTTTCTTGTATCTTTCTGTACTGTTATGGGGCTTATCATGTATTATTTCGTCGAGAAACCTATGACTGATCGATTGAACAATTATTTCTTTCCAAAAAAAATTGCCCAATCGAATTACGCATAAAAAAATATTCCTGCAAAGTAGCTCATGGCGCATACCTACCAAAAATAGTGACGATACCACACGCTTCTACTGATCGTTAGCAACGGCATCAAGGCCAAAACTGCCCCCTGAAACCCCGTCAAACGGAATATACCTGCATCACCTCACAATCAACCAATATCGGTCAGCCGGGCAATGAGGCGGTCTTTCATCACGAAGACCGAATGGCCTTTAAGCGACAGGGTTTCACCCGCCTGCTTGCCATCGGGCAAATCAACGGCGAGGGTAGCCTGATAGCTAATGGAAGCGCTGACCACATCGTCGGCAACGGCCCGGTCGTGGAGGGTTTGCTGCCGCGACGTGACCAATTGTGCAGCTTGTTCGGCTTGCTGCTGAAAGGCGGTTTTTCCCGTCAATTTCAACGTAACGTGGCCGTCGGTGAGGTTTTCAAACTCAACCGAATCGGCTAAACAAGCCACCATCCCGGCGATGTCTTTGCGGTTGTAAGCGTCAATATACGTGAGTACGGTCTGAACGTTAGCTTCTTCTATGGTAGTCATACCGGCGGCTTATGAATGGGCAAATGGCCTCACAAGTAGCAAAAAAACGGGCGAACTACCGCAGTCTCGGACTGCCTTCTTACCCAATTGGCGTACTTTTAACCCGAAGTTTAACCCAAAAAAGGTTCAATACGACCCCCATGAAGACAGTTGCTGACTACAATTTCGCCGGTAAAAAAGCCCTCATCCGCGTCGATTTCAACGTGCCCCTCGATAAGGATTTCATCATCACCGACGACACCCGAATCAGGGCTACGATTCCCACAATTCAGAAAATCCTGAACGATGGTGGCTCGGCCATTCTGATGTCGCACCTGGGTCGTCCGAAAGATGGACCAACGGACAAATACTCGCTTCGGCACCTGCTGCCTACCCTCTCGAAGACGTTTGGTCGCGAAGTAAAATTCGCCGACGACTGCATTGGCCAATCGGCTGTGGACCAAGCCGCTGCACTCAAGCCCGGCGAGATTCTGCTGCTCGAAAATCTGCGTTTTTACAAGGAAGAAGAGAAAGGCGACGTGGCTTTTGCCGAAAAATTGTCCAAGCTCGGCGACGTGTGGGTAAACGATGCATTCGGCACCGCCCACCGCGCCCACGCTTCTACGGCAGTGATCGGGCAGTTTTTCCAGGACCGTATTTGTGGGTACGTAATGCAGGCCGAAATCGAGAACGCCGACAAGCTTTTGCACCACGCCGAACGTCCGTTTGTAGCCATCATGGGCGGGGCCAAAATCTCCGACAAAATCCTGATCATCGAACGCCTCCTCGACACTGTCGATACGTTGATTATTGGCGGCGGCATGACCTACACCTTCACCAAAGCGCAGGGCGGCCAAATCGGTAAATCACTGCTGGAAGCGGACAAACAGGAACTTGCCCTGAAAATTCTGGACGATGCCAAAACCAAAGGCGTGGCCATCGTGATGCCCACAGATAACGTCTGCGCGGATGATTTCAAGAACGACGCCAACCGCCAAACCGTCGCCACCGGCCACATCCCCGACGGCTGGCAAGGTCTCGACATCGGCCCCGACTCGGTGAAACTGTTCACGACCGTGGTGGAAAGCGCCAAAACCATTCTCTGGAACGGCCCGATGGGCGTGTTTGAATTTCCCAACTTCGCCACGGGCACCAACGCCATTGCCGAAGCCGTGGTGAAAGCCACCGAAAACGGCGCGTTCTCCCTCATCGGCGGCGGCGATTCGGCCTCGGCCATTAACAACGCGGGCTACGGCGACCGCGTCAGCTACGTTTCTACCGGCGGCGGTGCGTTGTTGGAATACATGGAAGGCAAGGTGCTGCCCGGCGTAGCAGCGTTGCAGTAGAGGAAAGTTTAAAATTCAACAGGATGTGGCGTTTGCCGCCGCAAAGGCCAGCGGCTCGCCGGTCACCGGCCGCAACATCGGTAGAAAAGAAAGAGATCGCGTAAAGAGATTGAGCCCCAGCGGGGCGTAACATGCGTTTGACTCGGCTTTTCATGTTACGCCCCGCTGGGGCTCAATTCCTTCATACGCCCGATGCTTACTACCAATGTTGCGGCCGGTGACCGGCGAGCCGCTGGCCTTTGCGGCTGACTCAATTTCCTCTCCCTTGCCCCTTTCAGGTAAAAAATACCCCACCGCGCCTTACAACGCCATACAATCACTCCCGAAACTATGGCACTCTTTAATCTGCAAATCAACGGCCGCGCCTATCGCGCCGACGTTGACCCGGATACCCCGCTGCTGTGGGTATTGCGCGATAATCTTGGCCTCGTAGGCACCAAATATGGCTGCGGCATTGCCCAGTGCGGGGCCTGCACGGTCCACCTCAACGGCGAAGCCACCCGCTCGTGTGTGCTGCCCGTTTCGGCCATTGGCAAGGGTAAAGTCACTACCATCGAAGGCCTTGCAACCACCACCGGTTCAGGCCATATGCACCCCGTTCAGCAAGCCTGGGATGCCATCGACGTGCCGCAATGCGGGTATTGTCAGGCGGGGCAGATCATGACCGCCGCCGCGTTTCTGAAGCATACGCCCAAGCCCACTACGGCCCAGATTGACGATGCCATGAGCGGGAACATATGCCGGTGCGGCACGTATCATCGCATCCGCGAGGCCGTGAAAGTGGCGTCCAATGCCCCTGTGAGCACGAAAACTGCTTCTCCCAAAGCCAAATAACCATGCAGACAATCACAAACGCAAGTCGCCGGAATTTTCTGAAACTGGCCTCCGCCGCCGGGGGTGGGTTGTTGCTGGGCTTCGGCTGGTCGCCCGCATCGGGCGCCGTAGAAGTAGCCGCCGATGGTACGATTCTCGACGCCGTTGGGCCGCTGGCGAATGCCGCGCCGGGTGTGGGCTTCAACAGCTACCTATCCATCAACCCGCAGGGCATCATCACCATCATGTCGCCAAACCCCGAAGTGGGGCAGGGCATCAAGACGGCATTCCCGATTGTGGTGGCCGACGAACTCGACGCCGACTGGACGAAAGTGGTGGTGGAACAGGCCCCGCTCGACTCCAAGAAATTTGAACGGCAGGTGGCGGGCGGCAGCGGCTCGATTCCCCACTCGTGGACGCGCCTGCGCAAAGCCGGTGCTACCGCCCGGCAAATGCTGATGGAAGCCGCCGCCAAACGCTGGAACGTACCCATTTCAGAATGCACCACAGCCACGGGTCTTGTGCTCCACACGGCCACCAACCGCAAACTGGGCTACGGCGAACTGGCCACCGAAGCGTCGCAGTTGCCCGTCCCGACGGATGTTAAGCTGAAGGAAACAAAGGATTTTACCCTGATTGGGCAGACGATCAAGAACGTGGATAACCCCGGCATTATCACCGGGAAGCCCCTGTTTGGCCTCGATTTCTACCGCGACGGCATGCTCTTCGCCATGATGCAGCGGCCAGCCTTTGGCTACACGCTGAAGTCGGTGAACGACGACGCCATCAAAGCCATGCCCGGCATTGTCGACGTGCTGACGTTCGATAACACCGTAGCCGTGGTGGGCAAATCGACGTGGCAGGTGCGGAAGGCGAAGGACGCGTTGAAGATTGAGTGGAACAAGACCGCCGCTGCCGAAAGCTCGTCGGACCATAACCGGATTTTTGGGGAATTGCTGGCCAAACCCGACGCCACTGTGCGCCGGAAAGATGGCGACGTGGCTGCGGCGTTCAAGGGTGCGGCGAAGGTGGTAACGGCCGAATACCAGTGCCCGTTTTTGCCCCACAGCCCCATGGAGCCGATGAACTTCTTCGCTCACGTGCGGCCCGACGGTGTGGAACTGGTTGGCCCCACCCAAACGCCCGAACTGGCCCGCAACGAAACCGCCAAACTGCTCGGTATCTCGCCCGACCTTGTCACAGTGCAGCTCACGCGCATGGGCGGCGGCTTCGGGCGGCGGCTCAAAGCTGATTACGTGGTGGAAGCCGTGCAGATTTCGAAGCGGGTAAACGCGCCGGTGAAACTGATCTGGACCCGCGAAGACGACATGACCGGCGGCAGCTACCGCCCGGCGGTGCGCTACCGGTTCGAGGCCGCGCTGGATGCGCAGGGCAATATGATCGGCTACAAACTGCGCGGGGCCAGCATCAACGCGGGTAACGCCACCCGTGAAGACAATTTCCCCGCCGGGGCCGTAGATAACCTCCTGATTGACAGCGCTGACCATAAATCAGCGATCACGACCGGACCGTGGCGGGCACCCATCACCAACTTCCTGGCCTACGCCGAACAGTCGTTTCTGGACGAGGTGGCGCAGGCGGCGGGCAAAGACCCCGTGCAGTTCCGCCTCGAACTCCTCGACAAGGCCAAAGCCAAACCCGCCGGTGCCGTGAAATACGACATCGACCGGATGAAGGCGGTGATTAAGCTAGCGGTGGAAAAATCGGGTTGGGGCACCAAAAAGGGGGCCGATGGCCGCCCAGTGGCGCAGGGCTTCAGCGTCTATTTCTCGCACCGGTCCTACGTGGCGCAGGTGGGTGAAGTAGTCATGGTGAAAGACAAACCCGTACTCCAGAAAGTTTATGCCATCGCCGACTGTGGCATCATCATTAACCAAAGCGGTGCCCGTCAGCAGGTTACGGGCTGCACCGTGGATGGCATTGGTCACGCGATGTATGGCAAGCTGAGCTTCAAAGAGGGTGTGCCGGAACAGCGCAACTACGACAACTACCACATCATCCGCCTCAACGAAATCCCCGACGTGGAAGTCCATTTCGTGGATAACGGCCTGGAACCCACGGGCCTCGGCGAACCCGCCCTCCCCCCCACCGGTGCCGCCGTTGCGAACGCCCTCTTCAAAGCCACCGGCAAACGCATCCGCAGCCAGCCGTTCATGGACGATGAAGCGTTTAAAGGGGAGTTTAAAGTTTAAAGTTTAAGGTCTAAAGTTGCGGTCCCGCTTCTGGGCTGACGCGAGTGTAACGCTGACGCTTTTTTGTCGTCCCGACGACAGGAAGGA
>JBBRMP010000083.1:0-22841 GCA_038230755.1 Cytophagales bacterium
TACGATCCCGAACATGACCCTTTTTGTGGTTTTTTCGACACTCCAAAAGCGTTATTTTTTCATTCTCTGGCAACGGATTAACATATCTCATGCCGGCAAGTTACGAAAGTGTCTATTCTTTATCAACAACTACTTATTATCCATTTTTCATTTTAGATTGGTCTCGAAAACATACCAGACCAATGGAGCCATCCTCTACCCGTAACCTGCTTGACCCTGCCGAGTTAATCGAGTTCGAGTACACCCTTGCCTCACGCGGCAAACGACTGGCCAATTACCTGCTCGATTTTTTCATTTTCCTGTTCAGCCTGTTTGCGGTAGTGTTTGTTTGGGCCATGTTCAGCGATGTGTCTGAAACCGATACCGTTCTCAACATAATCGTGTATGGGGGTTATATTCTGTACAGTCTACTGTTTGAGTGGCTGCTGGGCCGAACACCCGGCAAGATGATTACGGGCACACAGGTCATCAATGAGCAGGGACAGCCTATCTCGTTTTGGCAGGCGCTGGGCCGTTCGTTGGCCCGCCTTATCCCGTTCGACTCACTCACATTCATTAGCAGCGCCCGGCCCCGTGGCCTGCACGACAAAGTTTCCAGCACATGGGTTGTCGATAAGCTTACGCCACGGCTGTTTCCGGCTAATTATACAGAAACCGACAGTGCCGCCGAACACGAATAAGTTGACGATGAGGCGCTATATTGAGGTATCTAACACAACTCGTTATGCCACTCACCCGTTGTCTGAGCCTGCTTCTGTGCTTTTTGAGCTACACGCTTAGCGCACAAACCAACCACTTCTTTACGCTTGATGACGTGCTGTCGGCACCCTATTCCTCGAACCTGACTGGGACGGGAAACAGGGTCGTGTGGCTGGTGACAGAAAAGGGGGTGCGTACCATCTGGACGGCCACATTTCCGAATCCCAAACCCCGCCAACTGACCCGGCAACTCGTGGAGGACGGGCAGGACTTGGGCGAATTGACCCTCTCGCCCGATGGCCGTTGGGTGGCGTATGTACGGGGCGGTGGTAAAAACAAAGAGGGCGTCAGCCCCAACCCACCGAGCAGCCCGGTCGGTGCCGAGCAGGTAATTTTTATAACGAAAACCGATGGCCTGACTGCGCCCGTGCGGGTGGGAGCCGGGAGCCGTCCGGTATGGTCGCCGGAGGGGGGGAGGGTGTTGTTTGGCAGCGGTGGTCAGTTGTGTTTGGCCACCCTCAACGATCTTACTAAGCTGAAGCCTCGCAACGAGCCAACAAAGCTATTTACAGCGCGGGGCAGTCAGGCCGACTATTCATTTTCGCCCGATGGGCAACGCATTTTGTTTGCTTCTTACCGGGGCTATCATAACCTGATTGGCATCTATTCACTTGGTAATCAGCAGATAAGCTGGATAGCGCCGGGCGTAGATCGGGATCAGTTTCCGGTGTGGTCGCCCGATGGCAAGCAGGTGGCGTTTGAGCGGGTGCCGGGTCAGCGGCATGGCGAGCTGGAGAATATTCAGGGCGGGCAACCCTTCGCTATTTGGGTGGCCGACGCCACAACCGGGCTGGCCCGCGAAATCTGGCATTCGCCTGCCGACGACGGTGGTTTTGCCCAATACTACCCCACCGAACCCCTTCGCTGGACGCGTAGAAATCGACTCCTGTTTTTCTCGGAACACGCCGATAATGGACCGGGCTGGATGCACGTATTCAAGCTTAACCCCGACACTGTTAACCCGCCGGTTGACCTGTCGCCGGGGGCGTTTGAGGTGGAGGAGACATACCTGCCCACCGACGGCGAATACCTCTACTACGCTAGCAATGAGGTTGATATCGACCGGCGACACCTGTGGCGGGTGAACATCGAAACGGCTCAGCGTGAGCAGCTTACGTCGGGGAAAACCATCGATACCGACCCCATGCTGATTGGGCAAACGCTGGTGTACCGAAGCGCTTCGTGGAACGAACCCACGGGCATTGCCTGCCGGAATCTGACCGACCTACAGGCCGCACGTTTGTTTCCGGCTAAATGGCCCGATGCCTTTCCGAAAACAGCCCTCACCGAGCCTCAATCGGTCACGTTTGCCGCTGCCGACGGGGTAATGGTACATGGTCAATTGTTTCTGCCACCCACTACGGCCGCTGCCCAAAATAACAGCACGAAAAGACCCGCGCTATTATTTTTTCACGGTGGCCCCATGCGCCAAATGCTGCTGGGCTGGCACTACCGGGGGCTGTATTACGCCAATGCCTACGCCGTGAACCAGTATCTGGCGCAACAGGGCTACGTGGTGCTGGCGGTCAATTATCGGGCGGGTATCGGCTACGGGCGGGCGTTTCGGCGGGCCGAAAACCAGGGGCCACGCGGGGCATCGGAATACCAGGACGTGCTGGCGGCGGCGACATGGCTGCAATCCCGCGCCGAGGTTGACCCGAAGCGGCTGGGCCTTTGGGGCGGGTCGTATGGTGGGTATCTAACTGCGCTGGGTCTGGCCCGCAACTCGGATCTGTTTGCCTGTGGGGTCGATCTGCACGGGGTGCATGACTGGTCGTGGCGGGGCAATATGTTTTCGCCGGGGGGTGGCTGGGGCATTGGCGAGGCCGACATGAAGACCGCGCTGGCTTCGTCGCCAAACGCCGATCTGAGCCACTGGCGGTCACCCTGCCTGTTTGTTCACGGCGACGATGACCGCAACGTGACCTTTGCTGAAACCGTTGATCTGGTGCAGAAATTGCGTAGCCAACAGGTGCCAACTGAGGTGCTGGTGTTGCCCGACGAGGTACATGGTTTTCTGTTGCACAAGAGTTGGCTGACGGTTTATGGGGCGATGGATAGATTTTTACAGACTTATTTACCGGTGTCCCGTTTACCGGGTACGGCCCCCAGTAAATGAGGCACGTGGCACTGTGGATGGGGGTTAGTCAACGTATGAGATCATGAAGAAACAGATTCAATGCATTATGCTGGTCGACGATGACCCGGATGATAATTATATCCACCAGTTGGTAATTGATGAATGGGGCCATTGCGATACGGTGCGGGTAGCCGAAAACGGCACCGACGCACTCGCGTACCTATCCAATACCCAATCGCCGGACTACGTACGTCCCGAAGTGATTTTGCTGGACATCAACATGCCCGGCATGAATGGGTTCGAGTTTTTGGACGAATACCACAAGCTGGACAATAACCTCAAAAGCCATGTGGTGGTGATGATGCTCACTACCTCGCTTAACCCCGCCGATGCGCAACGCGCAGGGCAGTTTAATGAAGTGACCGGCTACCGCAATAAACCGCTTACGAAAGCCATGCTCGACGACGTGCTGGGGAAATATTTTGCGTAACTTGTGGAGTAAGTGCCGGGTTTAAACAGCTTGTTTCAGCCCGGCCCAGCCACTTGTTCTATGGTTTCGTATCTCACTTCTCCGCTCGGAACAATCCGTATCACGGGCGATAAATCGGGCGTATTGGCAATCAGTTGTTTAGATGGCCCAATGCCCGATTTGCCCCTCGCCGTTGGGCTGCCCGGCCCGATGCAGGCAGCGCACGAGCAACTGATGGCCTATTTTGACGGTGAAAGTCAGACCTTCGATTTTGCGATCAACCCCATCGGCACGGAGTTTCAGCGGCGGGTGTGGGAGGCCCTACTGACGGTGCCGTTCGGTAAAACCGTTTCGTACCTCGAACTCTCGCGCCAACTCGGCGACGAGAAGGCGATTCGTGCCGTAGCCGCCGCCAATGGCCGGAATCCGTTGGCTATTGTGATTCCCTGCCACCGCATTATCGGCTCGAACGGGAGCCTGACAGGTTATGCCGGGGGCCTCTGGCGCAAGCAGTGGCTGCTGGAACATGAAGGATCGCGGAAGCGATCGCCGGAGGGGCAGTTGACGCTTTTTTGAGTTTAGCTTTGCACTTTATGCAACAATCACTCAGCCAGATTGGTACGCTGGTAGCGAAGGAGTTTCGGCTCGAATGGCGGCAACGGTACGCGCTCAATGGCATGCTGCTCTACATTGTGGGGGCTGTCTTTGTCTGTTACCTGAGCTTCAACGCCCGTCGCGGCCAACTGCTGCCCATTGTCTGGAACACGCTGTTCTGGATCATCCAGCTCTTTTCGGCTATCAACGCCATTGCCAAAACCTTTGTGCAGGAACGGGCCGGGCGGCAACTGTACTACTACACGCTGGCCAGTCCGCAGCAGATCATCGTTGCCAAAATCATTTACAACATCGGTTTAATGTTGGTATTGTCGCTGCTGGGGTTTGCCGTGTACGCGTTTGTGCTGGGTAATCTGGCGCAGGACTGGCAGTTGTATCTGGGCAGTCTGCTGCTGGGAGCGGTAGGCTTTGCGGCCTCGCTGACGCTGGTAGCGGGCATTGCGGCCAAAGCCGAAAACTCGGCCACGCTCATGGCCATCCTGAGCTTTCCGGTCATTCTCCCTCTGCTATTGCTCTTATTACGGGTCTCGAAAAATGCAATGGACGGCCTGGAACGCTCAGCTAGTCGCGACGAATTGTTATCTATTTTGGCCATCGACGCCATCGTGCTGGCACTTTCTGTACTGCTATTCCCGTTCATCTGGAAGAGCTAAACCGCCCCCTAACCCCCAAAGGGGGCATATGCTACGAGACTCCCCCTTCGGGGACAGGGGGGCTACCATATGAAAAAACACTGGTGGAAGGCCCTAGCGGTCTTGATTCTGACCTATACCGTTTTTTGGGGCCTGCTGGGACCGACGCCCCGGCAGCCGATTCTGAACGAGAGCATCCGCAACGTGTATTTCCACGTGCCGCTCTGGTTTGCTATGATTACGCTCATGCTTACGTCCATGATCTTTGCGATCCGGTACCTGCGAAGTGGCGATCTGGCGCATGACACTATTTCGGTACAGTTTGCCAACACGGCCATTGTCTTCGGCATTTTGGGCTGTGCCACGGGTGCTATCTGGGCCAACTACACCTGGGGCGAACCCTGGCCGAACGACCCGAAGCTAAATGGCGTGGCCGTCAGTATGCTGCTCTATCTGGCTTATCTGGTGCTGCGCGGTGCCTTTGACGATGAGCAACGTCGTGCCCGAATCTCGGCCGTCTATAATATTCTAGCCTTTGCTGTGTTCATTCCCCTCATTTTCATTCTGCCCCGCCAGACCGACTCGCTGCACCCTGGCAACGGTGGCAACCCGGCCTTTGGTAAATATGATATGAACAGTCAGATGCGGATGGTTTTCTACCCCGCCATTATCGGCTTCACATTGCTGGGCGTATGGATCACACAGCTTAGGGTGCGCCTGCGGAACGTGCAGGTGGTGATAGAGGAGTAAACAAACTAGATGTGAACGCCTAGTCATTATGGGTTCAGGCGAATGAAACGGGCCGTATCTTTGTTGAAAAATAAAGGGATGGTCCGTTTCTTTTGGCTCCAAACACCACGTATGAATCGCTCATTTTTGCCGAACCGGTGCGCCGGTGCGCCGGCCCGACTCCGTTTTCTCCCTATGTTGGCTCTGTTGTTGCTGTTCAGCCAAAACCTGATGGCTCAACAAACCGTTGAGATGGCCGACAAGCTACGGCAGGATGGTAAAATCTGGGTCGTGGTGGCGGTTATTGCCACGGTCTTTTTCGGCATTATCCTCTACCTCGTCAGCCTCGACCGGAAGATTGGTAAGCTGGAGCGCGAAGTGAGCGATCAGAAGTCGCAGCCTACCCAACGGCCGATGTCCAAAATTTAACGTCCAGTAATACAAGTCCCATAGTCAGTTATGAAACTCTCGCACATCATCGGCATTATCGTTATCGCGGTAGCCATCGGTATTGTTGCCACGGCCACCGGCGACGCCAGTACGTACGTTACCTTCGGCAAGGCCATGTCGCTGGCTAAAGACGGCGATGCTGATCTGGTTCACGTAGTGGGTAAAGTGAAAAAAGGAGCCGACGGCAAAGCAGAAGGTATTTTCTACCAACCCCAAATCGACCCAAACCACTTCGAGTTTACCCTTGTCGATAATGAGCAGCGCGTGCAGAAGTGCGTCTACAGCAGCCCAAAGCCCCAGGATTTTGATCGTTCTGAGCAGATCGTGGTGATCGGAGCTATGCAGGGCGACCATTTTCAGGCCCAGAAAATCCTGCTCAAATGCCCCTCAAAATACCAGGATGGCAAGTTGGATGTAACGGAGCACGAAGCAAAAACTGCGAAACTGTAGGGGTATTTTTTGTCATCCCGACGGCAGGAGGGATCTACTTTCCTAGTGCCTAACTCTAAATCAGGAAAGCAGATCCCTCATGCCGTCGGGATGACAAAAAGCCGGATGAAACGCAGTTTCCTTACTAATTTCCCGACTCCTTCCAATGACCGTCTCAGACATAAAATCAGCTATCAAACAGCTCAATCCCAAAGAGGTTACGCATTTGGCAACGTGGCTGGCCGATTATGACTATGCACTTTGGGACAAGCAGATAGCAAAAGATTTTGAGGCAGGAAAATTAGATAAACTCCTCAGAGAAGCCGATCTCGCCATAAAACAAGGGCTAACAAGACCTTTATAACAGCAACATCAACAACATGGATTTTACCGTTGGAAATCTTGGGCACCTGTTCGTCATCCTGTCGTTTGTGACGGCGCTGGTGGCCACGTTTGCTTACCTCAAAACAACCCTTGCCACCCAACCCGCCGACGAAGCGCACTGGAAAGGCTTGGCCCGGACGGCGTTTTACGTCCATGGGGCAACCATCATTGGCGTGGTGGTGTCGCTGTTTTACATCATCTATAACCACCGGTTCGAGTACCAGTATGCTTGGAGCCACTCGTCGCGGGCGTTGCCGGTGCATTTCATGATCTCGTGTTTCTGGGAGGGACAGGAGGGTAGTTTTCTGCTCTGGCTCTTCTGGAACGCCGTGCTGGGAGCCATCCTGACGCGCTCGGCCCGGAGTTGGGAAGGTCCGCTGATGACCGTTTTTGCGCTGGTGCAGGTGTTTTTGGGGTCTATGATTCTGGGCGTGGCCGTGGGTGATCTTAAAATCGGCTCGTCGCCGTTTATGCTGCTCAAAGAAGCCATGCCCGACGCGCCGGTGTTCACGATGGACCCCAATTTTATTCCCGCCGATGGTAAGGGCTTGAATCCGCTGTTGCAGAACTACTGGATGGTCATTCACCCACCCACGCTGTTTCTCGGCTTCGCGCTGACGCTGGTTCCCTTTGCCTATTGCATTGCCGGTCTCTGGCAAAATAAGCCCCTCGACTGGGTACGTCCGGCGCAGCCCTGGATGCTGGTGGGGGCCGTGGTGCTGGGTGTGGGTATCATGATGGGTGGCTACTGGGCCTACGAGACGCTGAATTTTGGCGGCTACTGGAACTGGGACCCCGTTGAAAATGCCGTGTTTGTGCCCTGGCTCATAATGATTGCCACGATCCACATGATGCTGATCGCCAAACGGTCGTCGGTGGGGGCAAAAGCAGCCATTATCCTCACGGTGACGCAGTTTCTGCTTATTCTGTATTCTACCTTCCTGGCCCGTAGCGGCATCCTGGGTAACGCCTCGGTTCACTCCTTTACCGACCTTGGTTTGTCGGGCCAACTGCTGCTGTATCTGGTGGCGTTCATGGTGATCGCCATTGGGCTGATGTCCGCGAAATGGCACCTGATTGCTAGTGACGAGAAAGAACTTTCGACCTACAACAAAGAGACGTGGCTGCTGATTGGGGCGTTGGTACTGTGTCTGGCTGGCTTCCAGATCATCTTTACCACCTCATTTCCGGTATTCAATAAAGTAGCCGAACTGTTTGGCAAGACGGCCAATCTGGCCATGCCTGCCGATCAGGTGGCCCACTATAACAAATTCCAGATCTGGTTTTTCAGCCTCATTGCCCTGCTCACGGGGGTCGGTCAATATATGTGGTGGAAAAAGATTGGCAAAGGCACGATGGACGGCCTCACCGCGCCCGCCGTGCTGGCCCTGCTGGCCTCTGCCGCGCTGATCTACTTTGGCGACGTGAAGAACCCCATTTTCATGGTATTGCTGACCACGTCGATGTTTGCGCTTATGGCCAACGGCTCTATTCTGCTGGGTATCGCACAAGGTAATTACCGGGTTTCGGGCGGGGCGGTGACGCACATGGGCGTGGCGTTGATGCTGCTAGGGGTTCTGTTCTCGTCAGGTTATTCAAAAGTAGTGTCGATCAATCTTAGCGGACTGGAAATTTCAAGGCAGGCCGAGTTTACCAAAAACAACAATAAAGGCAATAAAGAAAATGTGCTGATGTGGCTCAACCAACCCGAACGCATGGGCGAATACCAGATCACGTACCGGGGACAGCGCATCGAGGTGCGCGATATGCCTGGCTACCAGCCCCGCAAGGCCGTTGAGGTGATTGAGGGCGATTTCCACGGGGTAGCGCAACAGGACTTAGCTTATAACGGCAAAACGTACCACCAAAAAGGGGACACGGTGGCCCTATATCCCGAAAATACCTATTACGAAGTGGAATACCGCGATGCCAAAGGCAAGGTGTTCTCGCTGTATCCACGGGCGCAGGTCAACGACAAAATGGGTCTGCTGGCTTCCCCCGACATTAAGCGCAAAGCGGGCCGCGACCTCTACACGTTTGTATCATCAGTCCCCGACCCTACCGCCGAAGTACAGTGGAAGAAAGCGGAAAAATACAGCGTAGCCATCCGTGACACGTTCTTCCTGAATGACTACGTGGCCATTCTCGACGATGTGAAGAAGGTAGACGACGTACCCGGCATGGCGATGCAACCCACCGACATTGCCGTTCAGGCTACTGTTCGGGTGCTGTATAAAGATCATGTGGTCATGTTGCACCCTGCCTTTGTGGTGCGTGATAAAGCCTTTACCAGCCCCCCCGATATCAGCGACGAAATTGGTGTACGCATCCAGCTCGCCATGATCGACCCCAAAACGGGCTTGTTTACCTTCAACGTAAACACGTCGCAGCGCGATTATATCGTGATGAAAGCATCCGAGAAGCCACTCATCAACCTGCTCTGGATTGGTATACTGGTGCTCGTAGTCGGCTTCACGATGTCGTCGGTGAGGCGGTATCGGGAGAACGGCAAGATGGCCGCGAAAGGTGAGAAGGAAGCGGTGAACGATAAGGTAGCTTCGACTCCCAAACGCAAGGTGCCCATTTACAGAAGCCCCGCAAAAACGGCATGAAACTCCGCGATACGGTCCTGCTTTCCCTATTTGTTGGTAGCCTGTTTATCTGGGCGCTGGAAGTGAGGCGTGCTGGTTTTCTGGAAAGTTACCCCGCCTTAATGATGGCGTTGGTGTTCCTGTTTGCCTACCAGTTTCTCCGTTACCGCGACCGCCAAACCCAAAAAACCGTGTCGCCCACCATCAAGCAGATGGTGGAGACCCGCAAAAAAGCGGCGGTTAAAAAGGGAAAGAAATAAGCATGACATACATCTTACTCGGTGCCCTTTTTGCCTTGATCGCTACTGGTTTTTTTGCGGCGGTAGAAACGGCGTATAGCTCCGTAAACCGGCTCTATTTCGACCTGCACAGCAAGCAGGGGCCGCTGGGCGAAAAGCTGGTGACCAAGTTTCTGAAGAACCCAATTCTGTTTGTCGGCACCACGCTCACGGGCAACACCCTCTTTCTGGTGCTCTATGCCGTACTGGGCGTTACGGCTCTGAACCCCCTGCTGGAGCGGCTGCTCCCCGCCGCCTTCGACAGTCCACTGGCGTTGCTGGCTATCGAAACGGTGATCCTGACGCTCATCTTTCTCCCCTTTGCCGACTACCTCCCCAAAAGCCTCGCGCTTATTCACCCCGATGCGTTTCTCGAAAAACTGGCCGTACCGCTATGGGTTATCTACCAGGCAATTGCGCCACTTGTGCGGGTGCTGGTGAGTCTGGCAAGGCTGGTGAACAAGTACATTCTACGCCAGAAAGTAGACGAAATTCGGCCTGTTTTTGGCCTGACTGACCTGAATAATTACCTCCAGCAACTGAATCAGAACCCTGCCGAGAGTGAGCAGGACGTGGAAGTCGACACCCGTATTTTCAACAACGCCATCGAATTTCGCGACGTACGGGTGCGCGACTGCCTGGTACCCCGCACTGAAATTGCCGCCGTTGATGTAGACGATTCGATCGACGAACTGCGCGAGACATTTCAGCAAAGTGGCCACTCGAAGATTCTGGTCTACCGCGAAAGCATCGACGATATTATTGGCTATTGCCACGCTACGGCCCTGTTCAAGAAACCCCAACGTATCGATGCCATTCTTTCGCCGCTCATTACCGTGCCCGAAACCATGCCCGCCAATGACCTGTTACTGCGGTTTTTGTCGGAACGCAAGAGCCTGGCCCTGGTGGTCGATGAGTTTGGCGGCACGGCGGGCATCATTGCCGTGGAAGATATTGTGGAGCAAATTTTCGGCGAAATCCAGGACGAATACGACGTGAATGAAGACTGGATCGAGCAGCAGATCGACGCCACGACCTACCGCCTTTCGGCCCGGCACGAAATCGACGATTTGAACGAAAAGTATGGCTGGAACCTGCCGGAGGGTGATTATGATACGCTCAGCGGTCTGATTCTCTCCATCAACGAAGACCTGCCCAACGTGGGTGATGTGTTTCAGGTGCCGCCCTACACCATCGTGGTTGAAGCCGTCAAAGGCACCCGCATCGAAACCGTCCGCGTCTCGGTGGGGAAGGAATAGGATCGGTTCAACCAGTCGATGTGTTTGCTGCCTATGAACACTGTTTTACCTGCCTGTTCTATTTTGTTGCTTTTGTTCGCCAGTGCCTGTAGTAACCGAAATGACAAGGTTACGATTATGAACGCCGGAGTCGATACTTCATATATTGCCTCAGCGGGGAAGGTAAGGAAGGGTAAGCTAACCGTGGCTATTACAACTTGGTGAGCTATTACTGATTTTCGCTAAGCCCCACCGATGTCGATATGGGTGACACGGCCAACGGCTGCGTACCCGTTGTGGGGGGAGCCGGTTGCCTATCGCTGGTGGGGGTAGCCAAGCCCGGTTTGGGTGATTTGCCGCCGAAGAACTTGTTGAACGACCTGGTATACAGCACACTAAGTCCGCCGCTGGTGGTCAGCGTGGCCGAGTTGTAGATCGACTGGCCCAGCGCACTTTGCTGGTTGCGGTTGTACATTTTTAGCCGCAGTTGCCCGTTGGCTGTCAGCCAGTATTCCAGCGTCCATTCGCCCAGCAGACTGGCCGCACTAGCCTGACTTTGGCCGTAGGTAAAGCCCCCGTCGCGGCTTACGCGCAGGCGGTCATTAAGCAGCCGGTACGAAAACCGCAGTTGCAGGTTGTTGAGCAGGTTTTCGTTGGCCGACAGGTTATTGGTGGTATTTGACCCCAGCAAATTTCCCAGCGACACCCCAATGTCGAGCTTATCGTTTACGTTGGAAAACACCCGATTCACCAGATTCGACGCGATCTCGCCGGCGGCACTCCCAATGCCATCCTGGCTGAACAGGTTCGATCCCTCTGGTATCAACTGGTTGAATAACAGCAGGCTGGATACCTGCCGTGTCAGTTCCTGGTCGTTGCTCTGAATCCGGTTCTCAAACGCCGTCACCGCCTGCCGGAACTCACCCGAAGCGGGGTATTCCTTTACTTTCAGGTCAAACGATACGTCGGGTGTGGTGAGCAGGCCCGTCAGCCGAATCAGCACGTCGACGGGGTAGCGGCGGTTGCGGTCGGGCGAGTTGCTGTTTGAGCTGGTGTTGGCCAGCAACGCCCCCAGGGCCGTAGATTGGGTGTAGGCAGCGGTTACGTCCATCACCGCGCCGTAGGGGTCGCCGGTCCAGGTGAGGCGGCTACCGGGCCGGATCTGGAATTTTTTGTTGATCAGGTTCTGGAACGTGAACGTGTAATCGCCCTGGGTGATGCCGTACGAGCCGGTCATGCTGAAATCACCTTTCGTATCGATTTTCATGGCAATACGCCCCTCACCGTTCGTACGGATGATGTCGCCGGTTTGCCGGTCAAGCTGCACTTCGCAATAGGCATCGGGCGTAATATCGAATTTAAAATCCATGTTTAGGCCCGACAAATCGACCGTGGGGGTGGTCTTTACCGTGTCTTTAACTGGCCCCCGCCGCCGACTCACAAACTCGATGTAGTTCTGCTCGGCCACGCTGGCGGCACCGTCCATCGGAATATAAATTCGGGTGCCCTTATTACTCCGCATATCGGCCTGCACGGTGAGGTTGCCAAGCGGGCCATACAACTGCGCCTTTCCCGTCACAACCGCCTGCCCATAGAACATATCGCTGTTTTTGTCTTTGGGCGTGGTATTCAGGATTTTAAACCGGTCCAGATCGGCGTCAAAGTTTAACTGAAAATACTTGAAATTGTCGTGATACACCCCGCCCCGGATTACGGCCGTATTGCCGTCGACATCGCGCAGGACCATGCGGCGGGTGATGATCTCGTTTTCGCCGAAATAGATTTTATTGTCGAAAAAGAGATCCGCTTTCAGGTAATCGAAGGTAGCGCGGCCCTTCACTACATCGATGGCACCACTTAGCAACGGTGCTTTAGGCGTACCCTTAATATCGACCTGCCCCAGCAGTGTACCCCCGAAATTCGAGAAGATGTCTTTAGTGAACGGGGCTACCAGCCGGAGTTCTGCGTTGTTGAACACCGCCTTGAGCGCTAACGAATTGGCTGTTAAACCGGGCGTATAACTACCGGTAAGGGTCAGCACGTCGATGCGGTCACGAATCAGGCGGGTGTCTACATTCACGCGTTGCGCCGCAGGGTCATAGGTGCCCTGCCCAACCAAATCGCCAATTTCGGCACCATCATAAGCCAGTTTTGCCACATTGAGCTGGCTTTCCAAAATAGTTGATCCGTAGAGATTTCGCAGCAAAACGGTCCCGTTCAGTACCCCGCCAATCTTGGTGTTCAGCACCGGGTTAAGCGAGCTTAGCTGGAAGTCACGCGCGGCCAGATCCAGCCGTTCGGTACTGTCTGCCGACACCTTACCGTTGGCCGTAATGAACTGATTATCATGCGATATGGTCAGATTACGCAACGTCACTTCATCGCCAACTACGCGCACTAGGCTAGCCGGGTTCAGGGTCCAGTCGGTATCCAGCAACCGCAGGCGCGACTTGCGGAAAGTGAGGTCCAGGGCGTCACCTTTGAACTGCAATGCCCCATTCAGATCGGCCTCATTGGTGGTGCCCGCCTGCTGCACGCTGCTGGTAAATTCAATATGGTCTTTGTCCCACGATGCTTCCACTTCCAGCCCCTGCGTGGGGGCTAGCTTGCCCAGTTTCTGGTCTGCCGACGACAGAATTGCCGAGGCGAGCACTTCTTCACCGTTCGTGAATTTCGACGTATTCAGGTCCAGTTCGGTATGCCCAAATCGGTAACCACCGTAGCGGAGGGAGTCAGTGGCCACGTTGGTGGTCAAAAACTGCGTATTATCGGCGATGTATCGCCCAGCCACGCGGGTGCCCGGTGCCAAATAGGCGGGTGGCCCCAGAAAGGCGATCAATGGGCGGGCGTTGCGCACGGTGAGTAGGAAATCGACGTGGTAGGGCAGGGGTTTTGTGAGCAGTGCCCTGGCGGTTTTTCGAACGTAATACTCGGCTCGTCCCACGGCATCGCCCGCAAAATAAAGCGTGTATTCGTTCACCAACTGCTTCAGATCAGCGAGTGTACGTTTAGGCTGGTAATTGCCCTGCAACCGCGCCGAAAAGAAGTCGGAGTCGATGTTCAGATACCGGTTTTGATTGCCTTCAATCGTCGACACCATCGCTACCGTGTCGATGGCCAGATTCCGTCCGTTCAAGGTCAGAAACGCGTCACGCAGGTTGGCCGTACCCGTCAGTTGATCCAGCGAGTTACCTTCTAATTCGGCGTTCAGGTAAGTGCTAACCGTCAGTGAGTCAGATAAATAGCCCAATGCCCGGAGATCGGCCTGTTGTATGGTGCCGCGCACGTCGAAGCGGTTGCGGGGGCCGCGCAGGTCAAATTGCCCGTCGAGGCTGAGCTTGGCATTGGGGTCGCGCAGGGCCACATGACCATCAAAATAGGCCTTCTGGAGGTTGCCTTGCAGGCTCAAATTTTTGTACGAATAACCATCGAACCCCAGCCGCGCAAACTGCCCGTCAACATCAGCCGAGGCTCTGCTAAGGTCGGTGCCGCGCCCACGCAACCGCCCATGTCCATCTACGGTTTCGATGGTGCCGGGCTGGTCGATCAGCTCACCAACGCGGAAATTTTCGGCGGTCAAATCAGCATCGTAGGTGGTCTGATCGGGGTTGTCGGCCAACTTTAGTTTCAGGCTGCCTGCCACCCGGCCCAGTGCGGTATTGAACTGCCCTTTGGTAGCAAAATCGGTAAATGTACCCGCGAAATTGGCGTTGAACGCCAGCACGTTGATCTTGTTTGCCAGCCTGGTAAACGCTGGGTCGGGGTAGTACTGACGCACATCGGCCATGACCACTGTCGAAGGTTTGAACCGCCAGTCGACGCGCAGGTGATCCATATCGGGCAGCCCCACAAACGCTAGGTCACCGGTGATTCGGCTGCGGCTTTGTGCGCCAAACTGCAAATCGGTATTGACGAGCGACAGATCAACCACCCGCCCGCGCAGATTGCCGGATAGCGTCCAGGTCTCGTTGAGTTTGCGGACGTATTCCGAAAATGCCCCCAGATCAGCCGAGTGGATAATGCTGTTGGTGAAATTAGCCCGGATGACCACCTTCTCGTTGAAGTCGCCCATGTCGCCGGGTTTATTAAACGAAAAAGCCACGTAGTCACGGATAATGGAGTTGTTAACGGCCATATACAACTGGTCGAACTCCATCTTTTTGGCCGAATACAGGAACTTGGCGTCCATGCGCTTTACTGTCAGGCCGGTCTTGATATCGGTGGTACGGAGCTTGGTCACGTCCAGCGCAATGGTGTCGCCCAGCACCAGAAAATTCCTGACATTACCCTGAATGGCCGACAACCGGATGTGGTTATAATCGAAATCTTTGGGGTGCGGCATATACTTCTCGCGCGGGTCGTCCATCGAAAACGACCCGTCCACCACTGATACCCGCCCAATCGTAAACGGCTTGTGCGTATCGCTGGATGGTGCCTTAGGGTCGGACGTGAGGCGCTCGATGGCGGCGATGAAGTCGTCGAAGTTCAGATCACCCGTTTTAGGACTATAAATGAATTGTACATTAGGCTTATACAGCACCACTTCGTCGAGGTGGGTGTCGGTGCGGCGGGGGTCGGTTTCGCGGCGTTTGGTGATCAGGTTGCCCAGCCAAATGGGTAGGCCCGACAGGTCGGCCAGGTTGCCGAGGTCGTAGTTCACTTCCAGCCGCCCCACTTGAATCATGGGCCGCCCCTGGAAATCGCGGACACTCACTTCTTCCAGCGTCAGTGTGTCGAACCATTTTATGGATGCCCCACCAATGGCAACCTGCATACCCAGCCGTTCGGTAGCCCATTTGGCGGCTCGCTGCACAATGGCCGTTTGTAGGGGCGGCAACTGCACCAACACCAATACCGACGCCAGCACCAGCAGCAAAAGCAGGATGGTTTTCAGCAGTATGTTGACAAATTGCCGCATTCAGGGGTAGGGTGGGCCGTGGTAGAGTTACATCAGGCTCGATTCACTCCTTAGAGCAAGCCAGCACGCGAACGTTTAGCATTGCATTCGTTAAACGGCAAAAATCGCTATTTCGTTACGTCTAACCAACATTTGCATACTGAGTGGTTGGGGTATCCGCGTTCCCCGGTTTTTTCGGCTCAATCAGATCCCAGAGGTTTCCATACAAATCGGCGAAGACGGCCACAGTGCCATAGGGTTCATAGGGTTCGTCAACGGGTTCACGCACGAATTGGACACCGTTTTGGCGGTACAGCGTATAGTCGCGCCAGAAATCGTCGGTATTCAGGAAGAGAAAAACGCGCCCACCGGTCTGGTTGCCCACGCGGGTTTGTTGTTCGTCGCCGTCCGCTTTCGCCAGCAACAGGCAGCACCCATCTCCTGCCGACGGAGCTACCCGTACCCAACGCTTGGTGGGGCTGAGTACCGTATCTTCCACCGAAATGAAATTGAGTTTCTGGGTATAAAATGCAATGGCGTCGTCGTAATCAGCCACAACGAGGGCGAGGTGAGCAAGGTGGCGGGGCATCGGGCGAAAGGTCGTAATTTTGGGGAAATGACGTTACTAGCTATTGAATCGTCGTGCGACGAAACGTCGGCGGCGGTGCTGACCAGCGGGCAAATCCGGTCCAACATTATTGCCACCCAACTCATTCACGAACAATACGGCGGCGTGGTGCCCGAACTGGCCTCGCGGGCGCATCAGCAGCATATTGTGCGGGTGGTAGCGCAGGCACTGGCCGAGGCGAAGGTAGCCAAAACCGACCTCTCGGCGGTGGCCTTCACGCGCGGGCCGGGCCTGTTGGGTGCCCTGTTGGTGGGGGCTTCGTTTGCAAAAGCACTGGCCCTGGGGCTGAACATCCCGCTCATCGAAGTCAACCATATGCAGGCTCATGTGCTTGCCCATTTCATTGCCGACGCCGAGAATTCCGACGCCAAAGGCCCCGGATTTCCGTTTGTCTGCCTCACTGTCAGTGGAGGGCATACGCAACTCGTGCGGGTCGATGCACCGCTGGACATGCACGTCATTGGCCAAACCCAGGACGACGCCGTGGGCGAAGCCTTCGACAAATCAGCCAAGCTGCTCGGGCTACCCTACCCCGGCGGGCCACTCATCGACAAGTATGCTAAACAGGGAAATCCGCTGGCGTTCAAATTTCCAACCACCGATATGCCGGGGCTGGACTTTTCGTTCAGCGGCATCAAAACGGCTGTCATGTATTTTATTCGGGACCAGAAAAGGCACAGTTCCACGTTCGTAGCCGACAACCTCGCCGATATTTGTGCCAGCATTCAGCACACGTTGGTGCAGATGCTGCTGACCAAACTAAAACGGGCCATGCTCGAAACGGGCATCCGGCAGGTGGCTATTGCGGGGGGCGTTTCGGCTAACAGCGGTTTGCGCACGGCCCTAACTGACTTGGGGCAGGCGCAGGGCTGGGACGTGTTTATTCCGAAATTTGAGTACTGTACCGATAATGCCGCTATGATTGCCATGGCGGGCTATTTCAAGTACCAACAAAATGACTTCGTTGGCCAGGACGTAAGCCCCCTGCCGAGGATGGCGATGTAGAAAAATGCTCCTGAAATCGATTCATATCTACCCCATCAAATCACTCGGCGGCGTGTCTGTGGCCGAAGCGGTACTGGACGAACGCGGCCTGCAACACGACCGGCGGTATATGCTCGTGACGCCCACCGGGCAGTTCATCACCCAGCGTACCCAGCACCAAATGGCCCTCATCGACATCGCTATGGACGAAGCGACAAATCAACTGCGCGTCTGGCACCGAAACGCCACCGACGATGTGCTGACGCTGTTTTTAGTGCCTGAAATCAATGCCGAACCGGTCTTTCCGGTCAACATTTGGGACAGCGAAGGAGTGTCGTCGCAGGCTGTCAGCGCCGATGCCGATGCCTGGTTTAGCCGCGTGCTGGACACCGATTGTCGGCTGGTGCATATGCCCGACAGCACCCAACGCACCATCACGTCGAGCCACGTCCGGCCCGATACCATTACGGAGGAAGTGGTTAGTTTCGCCGACGGTTTTCCGATCCTGATTACCACACAGTCCTCGCTCGATGAACTGAACCGGCGCATCGGTGAATCGAACGGGGAGGCCATGTCGATGGCTCGTTTTCGGCCAAATCTGGTTGCAGAGGGCCTTTGCTGGCCGCACGACGAAGACACCTGGGGTACGTTCAAACTGGGCGGAGCCACCCTCCACGGCGTGAAACCGTGCAGTCGCTGCGTACTCACCACCATCGACCCCGCCACCGCTGAAACCGGCAAAGAACCGCTGCGTACCCTGGCCCGCTACCGAGCCGCCCGCCATAAAATACTCTTTGGCGAAAACGTGATGGTCCATCCGGACTCAGCGGGCCAAACCATCCGCGTGGGCGATGCCGTCCGTGTAATCGAACGAAAAGAACCCTGGCTCCCGGTAGGCGTTTAACCAAGTACATGCTTCGTCCATTCATCTACCTGAGTTTGCCCGTGGTGCTGGGCGCTGTTTTCTCGAACCAGTTTGTCGCCCGCCTGTCCGACGTTGACCCTGTCCATTGGGCCACCACGCCGCTGCTGGCCCTGGTGGTGTGGGCCATCTACACCGCCGACCGCCTCCTCGACGTGCGCAAACCACTCGTACCCAATACCGGTCGCCATCGTTTCCACGCCGCCAACGCCGATCTGCTTTGGGGCATTGTGGGTGGTGCGCTGGCTGTGGGGGCTATTCTGGTATTTTTCCTGCCCGGCACCGTCATCAAATTTGGCGCGGTGCTGGGCATCATTTGCATCATCTACGTCGTGGGCGTATCGCAATTGCCTGACCGGGGTGATCTTCTGGTGTTGAAAGAACCCTTGGTGGCTTTACTGTTTACGGCGGGAGTATGGGGCAGCGTGTGGGTACAGCGGGCTGAACTAGGCTGGCCATTCAAAGTAGAAGCAGCCTTGTTTCTGGGCATCGCATTCCAGAATATCCTGCTTTTTTCGGTTTACGAACAACGCGAGAACGTTACCAATACTGGCCCGTCACTGGCTATCTTTTGGGGGGTTGGCCGCTGCGAGGCGATCCTGCGCTGGCTCACGGTCGTTATTGTGGTGGGTGCCCTCACTGTCTGTTTCACCGCTAACGATTCGGGCGGGGGGGCGCGGTTCACGCAACGGTCGTCGCTGATGCTGGCTATCATGAGCCTGGTACTCTACACCATTCAACGCTACCCCGACTACTTCGGTCGTCGCGGTCGCTACCGGTTCTTCGCCGACGCCGTTTTCTGGCTGCCGGTTTTGGTGTTATAGGAAGTTTTCAGTTTATTGTCTAAAGGAGTTTGGAGTTGGCTGACGCAAGCATAAAGACGCGTTAGCCAACTCCAAACTTCTTCAGACACCAAACTGAAAAACTTTCTTTAAACTGTCGTGATATTTACTGCTTCAACGCGGGTCACTTCGGGGACGGCGCGGAGGATAGCCTCTTCCAGACCCCCTTTGAAGGTCATGGCTGACATGGGGCAACTGCCGCACGAACCGAGCAGTTCAAGCCGAACCACGCCCTCGTCTGAGATATCGAGCACCTTGACATTGCCGCCGTCGGTAGCCAAATAGGGCCTCATACTGTCGAGGGCCTTATCGATGCGGTCAATCAGCGGGAGTGAGTTGGCAACTAGCATAGATGTGTTTGGCAAAATTATCTATCGTAAAGATACGAAAATTCAGACAGCCGGGTGGCTACACCCGCGTGAACTCCACGCGTTTGGTTTGGTCTTGTGTGGCGTTGCGGATGGCCACGCGCCGCGCCAGTGACTCTGCCGCACCCCGAAACGCCTCCGACGCAACCAGTTCGCCCGACACAATGGCCGGTTTACCTTCGTCGCCCGCCTCGCGGATGCTTTGTACCAGCGGAATCTGCCCCAGCAATGGCACGTCGAACCGTTCCGATAATTGTTGCGCACCGCCGCTGCCAAAAATAAAGTACTGATGGTCAGGTAGTTCGGCGGGCGTGAAATAGGCCATATTCTCCACAATACCCAACACCGGCACGTTGATCTGCGGCTGGCGGAACATCGCCAGTCCCTTGATGGCATCGGCAATGGCTACTTTTTGCGGCGTGGTCACGATAACGGCACCCGTTACCGGCACCGTCTGCACCAACGAGAGGTGAATGTCGCCTGTGCCGGGGGGCAGGTCGATGAGCAGGTAGTCCAGTTCGCCCCAGTCGGTGTCGGAAAAGAACTGCTGCAACGCCCGGCTTGCCACCGGCCCGCGCCAGAGCATAGCCTGATCAGGCGGCACCAGAAAACCAATTGACATGAGTTTGATGCCGAACTGCTGAATGGGTTGCAGCCGGTTTTGCCCATCGATCTGGATAATCTGGGGCTGCATGTCTTCAGCGCCAAACATGACCGGAATGGATGGTCCGTAAATGTCCGCGTCGATGATGCCCACCTTCGCGCCCGATTTGTGAAGCGCAATGGCCAGGTTTGCCGTCACCGTCGATTTGCCCACGCCCCCTTTGCCCGATGCCACGGCGATGATGTTTTTCACCCCCGGCAGCAGCGGCGCATTGTTGCGGGTGGAGGTCACGTTGGCGGTCATATCCACCTGTACGGCAACCTCCGGGCCTATCTGCTCATGAATGGCAGTCTCGCAACGCTGCCGAATCAGTTCTTTTAGCGGGCAGGCGGGCGTGGTGAGCACCACCGTAAACCGCACAGAATCGACCCCCAGCACAATGTCTTTGACCATGCCCAGCGAGACAATATCGCGCTTGAGGTCAGGTTCCTCCACGTGCCCCAGGGCGGCAAGAACAGTCTGTTGGGTGAGTTTATAGCTTGACATAAAGAGAGTTTTGAGTTTTGAGTTTACAGTTTTCAGCGGTCCGCCGCTGCGGTTGGTTCGCGTTAGGGCTGGCGCAAGCGTACACTGAGCGCGAAGCAACCGCAGCGGCGGACCGCTGAAAACTGTAAACCCAAAACTGTACACTATTTTTTTAAACGCGCTTTCACCTCGGCCCGTTCGGCGGTCAGGTCAATTACGGCGGGTAACGCGTCGATTTGGGCGAGTAGGTTGGTCAGAAATTGCTGGTACGCCGCCGTGTGGCCGTGCAGTGGCCGGTGGGCCAGCCCCTGCCGGATGGTTGCCCACGCCCGGACGAAGGCACGAAGTTCGGGTGAGAAGGCAGCTTCGGCAAACTTGCCGAAGACGTAATCGTGGGCCTGCGCATTGGGATGAATCAGGTCAGCTTCGTAGAAACGGTAGTCGCGGAGGTCGTCCAGAACGAGTTCATAGGCCGGAAAATAGTGCGTCTGTGGGTCCAGCAAAGGCATTTCGGCACAAAGGCTACGCAACAGGGCTTTGCTGGCTCCGTTGAGCGTAAGTCCATCGCGCACGTGCCGTACCGGGCTGACTGTCAGGACGATTTGCAAGCCGGGATTATGCCGCCGAAGCAAGGCCAGTAAGTCGGTCAGGTTAGTGCGTACCTCATTAATCGGGCAACCGTATTTGTCGAAAAGCGTACCTGGCATCTTCTGGCAGTTGGCCACTACCTGCCCCGATTCTTTATGCCGATACACCACCGCCGATCCCAGCGTGAGGAGTAACCAATTTGCCCCGCGCAATGCCTGTCCAACCTCAGACAATATAAATAATAGCCTATCAGCCAGTTCATTACGCGTACTCGCCCAAAATGATGAATGGAAATCGTAGTGAAACCATAGCCCGTCGCGTTGCACGTACAAGGCCTCGTCGGGTGCGCCGTTTGTCAGCGCCAACGTCAGCAGTTTACTGATCGAAACAGGGTTAAACAATGTCCCCAGCGGGTTCACCGAGGTAGCCAGTTTGTTGTTGGCCAGACGTTGGCCCATTACCTCGGTAAAACACGAACCGACGGTTACAATCCGGTCGATCAGTTGCATCGTAACGGGTAATTTGTCGGGTATCAATTCGGTGCGGAATTGCATGGGAGATCAAACAAAAAGCCAGCCTAGAATTATCTAAGCTGGCTTTCGACTAAAAATAACCGTGCTGACTATTCAGCCGCAGCGACTTCTACCGTTACCTGATGCTTCACTTCTTTGTGAAGGTCGATGGTAGCCTGGTATTCGCCGAGCGTTTTCACGTCTTCAATAGTGATTTTCTTCCGGTCGATGTCGAATCCTTTCTCGCGGAGGGCATCGGCAATCTGCGTGTTGGTTACGCGACCAAAGATTTTGCCGCTCTCGCCTGCTTTCGCCATGATCGTCAGTTTAGTGTCGCCAATCTGTTCGGCCATTGCTACGGCATCGTTCTTCAGTTTCTCTACTTTGTGGGCAGCCTGACGAATATTTTCGGCAATGATTTTCTTGTTTGACGGCGTCGCCATCATGGCAAAGCCCTGCGGGATCAGGTAGTTACGACCATAGCCGGGCTTCACCTCGACCGTGTCGTTCTTATACCCCAACCCGGTAATATCGGTTTTGAGAATGATTTCCATTGGAAAAATCGGTTTGACGTTTGCCGTTTGACCGGTTGACCGGTCGAACATCAAACTCTATTTCATTGAATCGGCTACGAATGGGAGCAGGGCCAGGTGGCGGGCGCGTTTTACGGCCACGGCCACTTTACGCTGGAACTTCAGGCTGGTGCCAGTCAACCGGCGGGGCAAAATACGGCCCTGGTCGTTGAGCAACTTCAGCAAAAAGTTGGGGTCTTTGTAGTCGATGTACTTGATACCCGCTTTCTTGAAACGGCAGTATTTCTTGCGGACTTCGCCGCTGTTCATTGATTCGTTCTGTAGGCTCATGGTTGTTTTGCGCCGGTTACCGAGCATCTGCTGTTTCTGTTTTCTTTTTACCGACCAAACCGTTTTTCTTGCGGTCGTTGTAATCGATGGAGTGTTTGTCCAACACCGTCGTCAAATCGCGCAGGATACGCTCGTCACGCAGGTACTCGATGTTGAGTTTAGCGATCAGCGTAGGGTCACATTTAAACTCGAACACCTGGTAGAAACCGGTATTCTTGTTTTTGATCGGGTAGGCCAGTTTGCGCAAACCCATGCTGTATTCGTGAACAAGTTCGGCCCCGTTATCAGTAAGCAGGGTACGATACTTGTCGACGGCGTCCTTTATCTGTTGTTCAGATAAAACGGGTGTCAGGATGAACACCGTCTCGTAGTTCTTTTGGAACATGATAAAACTAATTTGTTTAAAATGAGGGCGCAAAGGTAGCAAAAAACAGGAAGTAAAAAAAGCCCCCTA
>JBBRMP010000084.1:0-22560 GCA_038230755.1 Cytophagales bacterium
GCGTACTTGTTGTTCGAGCAGGGTGAAAAAAGCCTTATCTTGGGCTGGGCAAGTGAGTGAGTGCATTGGTTGTGAAGTTGTGAGAAGCCTCAAAACTAAGCACTTAGCTCACTTGACCGGTTTTATGAGAAAGCCCTGTACACTGGTGTCAGAATAGCTCCTTGAACAGCGACAGAACGGCCTGCTTCTCATAGTCTGTCGTCAGGGTTTGGTCCGCGTAGTCCAGCAGCATTCGGGCCTGTTGACTAAAGATGGGCTTTCGGTCGGGGGTGCAGGCGGCAGCGGCTCCCACGGCCAAGGCCCGCAGCAGTCGCCGAAATACGGCATGGTTACCTTTGGCATTGATGCGGGGCAGATCGAAGGCCAGCCGCACATAATCCTCGAAATCGGCGGAGCGAACCAGTATCCGCAGGTGCTGCCCGTCGGAGCGAAGCCGGGCCGGAAATTCCCGTCCGGCCAGCCGCTCAATGGTAGCACCGAGGTAATCGATGGCCATGATGGCCGTAGTGGTGTCGTTGATACCCGGCGAGAGGGCTTTGAGCGTAATGTCCACCAACTGCTGAACACCGAAGCCCACGTCCTGTTCCACGTTGCGGTGCCGCCCAATGCTGACAAAGTCGGGCAGGTCGTCGGGCCAGTCGGCCTCATCGGGGTCGGGGCGTTCCATGCCGCTCCGGACACTGAATAGCCGCGTACCTTCATTGACAAACGCCCCCATGTCGCGCTCGATGCGCAGCACGACCCGGTGCCGGGTGGCCCAGCGCAACAGACCCTCCGTGTCGATGCGTTGGAGATAGCCCGTTTCGCTGGCCAGCACGGGCTGCCAGCCGGTTTCTTCGTCACTGTAGCGCAGGGAGGCTTCGGCCTTCACCGGGTCGTCGATGGGTTCGCCGAAGCGGTCGGGAAACAAATCGTCGAGGGCCTTGCCGGTTTCGTGAAATATATGCCGGACAATGGTGCCCGTCTGGAGTGATTCGGCGATGTGGTGGATAAAGAAAATGAGCGCGGCTACCCCGCCCAGGGCCAGCAGTAAGCCCATGAGCACAGCCGTGGCGGGCACAAACTTCTGTTCGTCGGTGCCGCGAATGGTGCCCAGCACGATCAGGCAGTAGGCAAACACGCCCACGAAATAGCCCATCACGACCTGATTGACGCGGTCGCGCATGAAATTGCGTAGTACGCGGGGCGAGTACTGACTGCTGACCTGCGTAATGGTCGATAAGGTCAGCGAAAAGGTCAGGGCTGCTACCGTCAGCATCGACCCGGCGATGGCCGAGAGCATCCCCCGTGCCCCGTCGGCCCCAGTGCCAAAGAGTAGTGGAAAGCGTTTGGCCCCGTCGAACGACGTGCTTTTGTCAAACTCGATCAGGCCGTAGGCCATCCCGAATGAACCCAGTACCAGCAGGCCGGGTACAAACCAGAGCGATTCACGCAGTAACTGCCAGGCTTGCCGAAGGCGGGTTGTCATGACGGAATTGGGTAACGCGTTAGGGCCGGTTGTGTTGCAACACCTTGTTGATGGCGTAGACCACCCCGTTGGTGGTGCGAATATTGGCCTGGGTCACGTCGGCAACAATGCCGCGCTCATCTCTAACGGTAATGGCATCGCCCTGCTTGTGGACGACTAAAATCCGGCCTGCCAGGTTGGTCAGCGTCTGGCCGTCGCGGAGTTGGTCGGAGGTGAGCCGACCGTTCACCACATGGTAGGCCAGAAACCGAATCAACCGTTTTTTACTCGACGGCAGCAGCAGTTCCCGTAAATAACGCTTCGCTACCGCCGAGAAAGCCGCGTTGGTGGGCGCAAACACGGTATACTGGCTTTTCCCCGACGCCTGTTTCATCAGGCCCGATGCGGCCAGCAGTTGGCGCAGCGTCGTGTGGTTGGGGGAGAGGGCCAGGCTTTGGGCCAGGGTTGCGTTGGTTTCGACCCCGCTGGCCCGCAGGGTATCGGTCGGTGAACTGTTGGTGGCCGTAGGGTTTTGAGCCAGCACGGTTCTACCCAACATCAGAATACCAATAAAGCCATGAATGAGCAGCCGGTTTTTTTTCGTAAGGTTGAGCGTTTATAGATCAATCGATCTATAAACGCTAACTGCCTAATGCCGGTAGAGTTTTATAGTATTCCCAGGGTTTGTTACATGATTTTGGGTTAGCTGGTCTTCTTTTGAGCTTTAGTAAATTGATAACCAAGAACTTAGCTTAGTTATTTCTACAGCCCTACCCGTAACAATAAGCCCGGCAGGCTGGTTAGCACAGCATGACTACGCAATACCGGCACGCGCTGTGTCAGCGTCGTTATCCTGGTTTAAGCAGGCATTCCAACCAAACCAACCGATCATGCATACCACTCAACAACCAGACACGATGGCAAAAAGCCATTACCCCAAATTTATGGGCATGCTGGGCATCTCGTTCCTGATTATGTACACGGTCATGTTCCTCAACGTAGACAGCATCGACCATGTGTATCTAAGCCTGACCAGAGCCTACATGTCGCTGCTGATGGTGTCGGCGATGGCCCTGCTTATGCTGGGGATGATGGGGGGGATGTACCCCGACAAACGCCTGAACACCATCATCCTCGTCGGCAGCATCTCGGTCTTCATCGCTACACTGTCCCTTTTGCGGACCCAGACCTTCGTGGGCGACAGTCAGTGGATGCGGGCCATGATTCCCCACCATTCGTCGGCGATTCTGACCAGCAAACACGCTGATCTGAAAGACCCCGAAGCCAAGAAACTCTCGGAGGCCATTATCCGGGCGCAGGAAGAAGAAATCGCCCAGATGAAGCGCATCCTGGCGCGGCTAAACCGGTAGGTTACCAGCCCACATAATCGGGTGGTTTGATGCCGTTCAGGCGCAGGTACACCAGCAACTGCGCCCGGTGGTGGGTTTGGTGATCGGCAAGGAGCAGCATGATTTGCCGTTTGGTGAGCGGCCCGGCAAAAAACGACACGGTATCGTCGAAGTGCGCTGGGTCGAACCCCCGGATGGCTTCGATAGCGTAGTCATAAGCCTGCGTGACCATCTGCAAGGCTTCGGCTTTGGTCTGGTTGGTAGCCTTCAGCGAAGCTGCCGATAGTGGGCTTGGTTCTTTGGTTAAGTAGCTGGACGTGAGCCAGGTCAGGTTCTGGGCAATATGCACGGTCTGGGCCCGAAACGTCATTTCGTCGGGCGTAGGCCGGTAGCTGTAGTTGGCTTCTGGCATTTGGTTCGCTACGGCCAGGGTGTAGCGTTTGGCGTTGGTGAGCCGGGTTTGCAGTTCCGTCAGCAACGACGGCGATTGGCCGAAACTGGCCACCGTCAGTAATCCCAGCAACAGAATCAGGCAGGTTGTCTTCATGCTTATTGGTCGTTTAGGTAAATCGTACCCGCCCGGTCGGTGATGGTTATCGCACCGGGTGTTGACCGGAACGGAGTTAGCCATAATAAAGTTGAGCAAGGCTACCAGATGATTGCCATCAGCACTGATGCGCCGGAGGGTCTGAAAAGCACGATGGACAAGAATCAACCCACCTATACGCTCCTCTCCGATGCCGACCTGACGGCGGCGAACGTGTTGCGGGCCGTGGCCGAGGCACCATAATACAGAAGCCTGACGTTGAGCAGCGAAATAGACGACCTGACCTGTTCTTTCGGGCTCCCCGCCCTATTCCCAGCCGCCCCCCAACTCGCGGTAAAGGTTTGTGAGGGCCAGGAACTGCGCCCGCTTGGTACTGATGAGTGCCAGCTCGGCTTCCAGTACGTTGCGCTGCGCCGTGATCACCTCTAAATACGTGGCGTAACCGCTGCGGAACAAATCGTTGGAGATGCTGACGGCGTTGGTCAGCGTTTGTACTTCTTCGGTCTGTAAATCAGCCACGTCCCGGTAGTTTTCCACGCCCCGCAAACTCGTGGTCACTTCGCTGAAGCCGTTGACGATGGTCTGCCGGTAGCGGTAAAATGCTTCGCGGCTCTGCGCCACCGACCCCCGGTAGTTGGCCCGGATAAACCGCCGGTTAAACACTGGTGCCGACAGCCCGCCCAGCAGCCCGGCGGCCAGGGCAGCGGGGTTGACCAGCGTACCCAGCCGGAATGAATTCAGCCCCAGATAACCCGTCAGGTTCAGGGTGGGCAGGAACTCGGCCCGCGCCACGTCTACGTCCACATTGGCAGCCTGCAACTCCCGTTCGGCCTGCTGGATGTCGGGTCGACGGAGCAGCATCCGGGCGGGCAGGCCCGTCACCACCTGGCCGGGCAGTTCACGGGTTTGCAGCGAACGGCCCCGCGCAATGGCTTGCGGATAGCGGCCCAGCAGCCGGTTCAGCTCGTTTTCAGTCTCGGCAATTTGCTGCCGTACCTGACCCTGTCGGCTGCGGGTGTTCAGGAGTTGGGCCGCAAACTGCTGCACGGCCAGTTCCGTCACGCGCCCGGCCTGCTTCTGCACCCGCACCAGTTCGAGCGCATTACGCTGATAATCAATGTTTTTCTTAATAATTTCCAGCTCACCGTCCAGGGCCAGCAGGCTGAAATACTGCCGGGCTACTTCGGCCACCAATCCCGTTGTAACGGCCCGTCGGCCCGATTCAGACCCCAGCAGCCGGAGATAAGCCGCCCTGCGCCGGTTGCGGAGCTTGCCCCAGACGTCGATCTCCCAGGTGCTGCGGGCACCGATGAAAAAGTCGGGTGTGGGGTTGGGGATCACCAGATTGCCATCCACATTGGGCGACAGATTAGTGTCAAAGTTACCCACGCCGTTAAGCGTAGTGCGCCCGTAGCGGTCCACGCCCGCCGAGGCCACCGCGTTTACCTGCGGAGCCAAAAAACCCCGGCTGTAGTCGAACGTGGCGCGGGCCTGTTCGATACGCTGTGTGGCGATGCGAAGGTCGAAATTAGCCCCCAGGGCCGTGTCGATGAGTTGCACTAAACTCGAATCGGCAAAAAACATACGCCAGTTCTGCCCCGCAATGCCCACCGAGTCGGTTTGTCCGGCAAACGAAATGGGCACGGGGCGACTGACCAATGCCACCGGTGCGGGCGGCTGCCACGACCGGATCGTTTGGCAACCCGTCATCAACAAAAGCAGACCGGGTAGTACGACCCAAAAACGGATGCGGACAGGGTTATGAATGAACGGCACTTCCATTAATATGAGGTTGAGTGGCTAACGAATTGGTTTCGGCGGCGGGGTTAACGGCCTCATCGTCGATTGCCGCCTCGTTGGCGGGCGGTTTTGGG
Organism: Cytophagales bacterium; assembly: GCA_038230755.1. Lineage (GTDB taxonomy): Bacteria > Bacteroidota > Bacteroidia > Cytophagales > Spirosomataceae > Fibrella. The sequence continues at coordinate 5,218 of JBBRMP010000084.1, forward strand.
CCGAACCGGCTACCCAGTTTGGTGAAGAAGACGAATAAACCAGGCACGATGACCACCCCGAACAACGTACCCACGAACATGCCCCCGGCGGCAGCGGCCCCGATGGAGCGGTTGCCCAGTGCTCCCGCCCCGGATGCGATGCAGAGTGGAATCAGGCCGGCAATGAAGGCGAACGAGGTCATCAGGATAGGCCGTAGCCGGGCCGCTGCCCCCTCAATAACGGCCTCTACCACTGGCAGGCCATCTTTATAGCGCTGATTGGCAAACTCCACGATTAGAATGGCGTTTTTACCCAGCAAGCCAATCAGCATCACCAGGGCTACTTGGGCGTAAATGTTGTTTTGCAGGCCCATCAGATACAGCAGGGCAAAGGCTCCGAATATGCCCGTTGGCAGCGACAGCAGTACCGGCAGGGGCAGAAATACACTCTCGTACTGCGCCATCAGCAGGATATACACGAACACCAGACAGATGGCGAAGATGTACACTGCCTGGTCGCCCGAGATGATTTCTTCGCGCGTGATGCCCGACCATTCGTAGCTGAAACCTTTGGGCAGTTCTTTTTGGGCTACTTCCTGGATGGCCCGAATGGCGTCGCCACTGCTGTAGCCGGGGGCGGCGTCGCCGTTGATCATCGCCGAGGTGTACATGTTGTAGCGGGTGAGCTGTTCGGGGCCGTACACCCGCTCCAGCCGCACGAAGTTGGCATAGGGCACCATCTCGCCCTGCTCGTTCTTAACCCGCATATTCAGCAGGTCGTCGGGTTTGGTGCGGTAAGCGGGGTCGGCCTGCACCATCACCTTATACATTTGCCCGAAGCGGATAAAATTAGACGCGTAGAAGCTGCCCATCAGCGTTTGCAGACCACCCATGGCATTGTCGATAGACACACCCTGGTGGGCGGCTTTCTCCTGATCGACGTGCAGCAGGTACTGCGGAAAGCTGGGGTCGAAACTGGTAAAGGCATCCCCGATTTCAGGGCGTTTTTTCAGGGCGGTCAGGAAACGATCAGCCGCCTGCGCCATCTTGTCAAGGTCGCCACTTTTGCCCCGGTCCAGCAGCCGCAATTCAAAACCGCTGGCGTTGCCGAATCCCGGCACGGTGGGGGGCGGGAAGAACTGGATGGTGGCGTCGGAGATGGATTTTGTTTTTTCGGTCAGCCGGTCCATCAGGGTTTGTATCGACTCGCCCCGCTCGTCCCAGGGTTTGAGGTTGATCATGCCCATCCCGTAGGAAGCCCCCGCCCCGTCGGTGAGCAGGCTGAAGCCCGCCAGTGTCGAGACGTTTTCGACTGATTCTTCCTCCGAGACCACCGCTTCAATGGCATCCAGCACCCGCTCGGTGCGGGCCACGGTAGCTCCTGGTGGGGTGGTCACGTTGACGTAGATCATGCCCTGGTCTTCAGTCGGGATAAAGCCGCCCGGCAGGATAGTGGCCAGCCCCCACGTACCCAGTACAAACAGTAATAGCAGCCCCCACGTCACGGTTTTCCGGTCCACGACCTGGCTCAGCAGGCCCCGGTAGCCCTCCGTCAGCCACTCGAATCCCCGGTTGAAACGGGTAAAGAACCGCCCCAGTAAATCCTTCTTTTCGCCATGCATGGGCCGCAGCAGGATAGCGCATAGGGCGGGCGTCAACGTCAGGGCGTTCACGCCCGAAATGACAATGGCGATGGCCAGGGTGAGCGAAAACTGCCGGTAGAAAATACCCGCCGGTCCCGACATAAACGCCACGGGGATGAACACCGCTGACATCACCAGCGTAATCGAGATGACGGCCCCGGCAATATCGCCCATGGTAGCCAGCGTAGCCTGGCGGGGCGCCATACCGTCTTCCTCCATTTTGGCGTGTACGGCCTCCACCACTACGATGCCGTCGTCAACTACGATCCCGATGGCCAGCACTAAGGCAAATAGCGTGAGCAGATTGATGGAAAAGCCGATCATGCTCATGAACGCGAACGTACCGATCAGCGCAACCGGCACCGCCAGCGCACAGATCAACGTGGACCGCCAATCCTGTAGAAAGAGGAATACGATAATGAATACCAGCACGAAGGCTTCAACCAGTGTGTGCAGCACGGCCTCAATTGACGCGTCCAGGAAACGCGATACGTCGTAGGCGTAATTGTAGGTCATGCGGGGCGGAAACGAACTTTGTTTTAGTTCGGCCATGCGTGTTTTCACGTTGGCAATGACCTCACGGGCATTGGAGCCGGGCCGCTGTTTGAGCAGAATAGCCGCCGAGGGCCGTCCGTCCGTTTTCGACAGGATACCGTAATCCTGTGAGCCAAACTCCACGTCGGCCACGTCTTTCAGCCGAAGCAGCGACCCATCGGGGTTGGTCCGCAGTACTAAGTTTTCGTACTGTTTTGGCTCGAAAAACTTGCCCGTGTAGCGCAGCACGTACTGGAGCGTCTGCGGGTCGCGGTCAGCACTTTCACCCGCTTTACCAGGGGCGGCTTCCACATTCTGCCGCCGAATGGCGTCGACCACCTCGGCGGCCGATACGGCGTAAACCGTCATGCGGTCGGGTTTGAGCCACACGCGCATGGCATAATCGCGGCTGCCCATGATGGCCGCAAACCCCACGCCGTCGATGCGCTTGAGCTCGGCCAGGATGTTGATATCGGCGAAGTTGTAGATGAATTTTTCATCCACCGTCGGGTCCTCACTGAACACGTTGAGGTACAGCAGCATACTATTCACCTCTTTCTCGGTAACGACCCCCGCTTTGATTACTTCAGTGGGCAGTTCATCCAGCACGGTCGTGACGCGGTTCTGTACGTTCACAGCCGCCAGGTCGGGATCCGTACCCACCTTGAAAAAGACCGTGATAATGGTGGTGCCGTCGTTGCCCGATATAGAGCTCATGTATGTCATGCCCGGCACACCGTTGATGGCCCGTTCCAGGGGGGTGGCCACCGCCTTCACGCTCACATCGGCACTGGCCCCGGTGTAGCGGGTGGTGACCGTCACGGAGGGGGGCACAATATCGGGGAACTGGGTCACGGGCAGACCGGTCAGGGCCAGCACACCTACCAGCACGATCAGCACCGAAACGGCCGTCGACAGCAACGGCCGTTTAATGAATATAGTAAACATAATGGTTTGGGTAAGTTAGCACCGATACTTACTGGGCAGCAGCAAACAAAGCCCGTACACTATCGGCGGGCATGGGGCGGGGCGTAATAGCCATGCCGTCGCGGAGTTGCTGGATCCCTTCATACACCACCCGGTCGCCGGGTTTCAGGCCCGACCGGACGACGTAGAACTGATTGATCCGGCTTTGGGGTACAAAAGGGCGGGTGCGTACCTTGTTGCCGCCGTCTACCACGTACACGAAATTCTTGTCCTGCACCTCGAAAACGGCCTTTTGCGGTACCAGTACGGCATCGTCCACGTCGGTCGTCATTCGAATTTTGCCCGTGGCTCCGTGGCGCAGCAGCCGGTTGGGGTTGGGAAAAGCAGCCCGGAAGGCGATGGTGCCGGAGTTGCCTTCAAAGACCGTCTCGGTCGTTTCAATTTTACCTTTGTGGGGATAAGGCGACCCGTCGGCCAGCAACAACTCTACTTCCTGGACCGTCGCCTGCTGAGGGTCGCGCCGTTTGCGGGCAAAAGCCAAGTATTCTTTCTCCGAAATATTCACGTAAACGTACATCCGGCTCAGGTCAGAAATGGTCGTTAGCAACGCGCCCTGATCAATGGAACTACCCCGTTTAAAGGGAAGCCGGTTGATAAGCCCGTCGAAGGGCGCACGGATGCCCGTCAGCGATACCAGTAGCCGGGCGGTGGCCAAGGCCGCTTTGGCCTGGTCGATGGCGGCCCGGGCGGTGGCCATTTTGGCGCGGGCCAGTTTGAGTTCGGTAGCCGAGATCACGTCCTTGTCTACCAGCAACTTTACCCGGTCCATCTCGACCTCCACGGACTGCTGCTGCGCCTGAGCACTTTCCAGACTGGCCTGGGCTTCGTCCACCTTGACCTGATACTCGGCCGGGTTGAGCTGAAACAGCAACTGCCCCTTGCGAACGGATTGGCCTTCATCAACCAGGATATTATCCAGGTAACCGGCCAGTCGGGACCGCACCTCGACGTTCTGCACTGCTTCGATGTGTCCCGCGTAATCATGGTCAAGCTCGGCATCCTGCCGGATGAGCTGAATAATGGGTACCGATGGTTTGTCGGGTTGTTTGGGCGTTTCGCTCCGGCTTGCGCAACCCGCCATTGAGACACCGGCGAGAAGCAGGTAAAGATTCCGATAGATTTTCATAGGAATTGGGTAACGGTAAAAAAATGCCGACGGGAACGACCGGTAGCATCGCACAGGTATCGTCGGCAAATAGCATTCAGGGCTTAAACGACAGATTAGAAACTACTTAGAATTCCCTTAGAACGCGGTTAGTTCATCGTTTTGTTTAATTGTATCTCTAAATCCGCCTAGTTCGTCCAGGCGTATTCATGGCATCCTGCCGGATTAGCTGAACAACGGGCACCACCGGCTTGTCGGCTTCTTTTTTGGTTTCCTTTTGTTGAGTACTGCCGATCAGCAACACGCTGACCGAAAGGCTATTCAAGCTTCCTGTCGGAGTCATAGGGTTACAGTCTCCGCCAGAAGGCCAGTGCCCAATTTAGTTAACGGGCATAGTCACCGGCCGCTTCGGGCTGGTAGAGAATCTGAGTGATTCGGACGTTCACCGAACCAAAAGGAGTAGGCAGGTCGGCCACGGTGCCCCGTTTACGACCTAATAAAGCGGTAGCTAAGGGGGCGAAAATGGAAATTCGGTGCAGACCACCGTCGGCCTCTTCGGGATAAACCAGACAAATGTCCAGTTTTCGGCCCGTGTCGAGGTATTCCAGGCTGACGACCGAATTCATCGTAACCACATCCGACGGCATACTGGTCGGTTCCAGTAGGGTGGCGTCATCGAAGCCCCGCAACAGTTCTATGATTTGACGGGTGGATGTCCTGGCATTGGCCCTGGCCTGTTCGATTCGTTGCTTAAGGCGCTGATAGTCGAGCTTACTGATAATGCGATTTGCCATGCGTTCGTGGTTTTTAACGATAACAGCTGTGATTGGTGGGTTCGTGAGCGGCTGATTTTTCGGGGTTTGAAGTCGCCGGAAGCCATGATTTAGTTGAGATGCAACGGATGCGATTGGGCTTCCTGCCAGGTCATGGTACGCACAAGATCCAGAATGGTCAGGCTAACCAGCACCGAAACGGCGATTAGCAGCGTCACGTTGATTGACCCGCCAGCGGCCGTCCGGTGGGTCTCCTGAACGGCTTTGTTTCCCGTTTCGGCCTGAATCTGGGCTAGCTTATGGATCGCCTGAATGCTCTGTCGGAACAGGCTGCTTCCCCGCTCGCTGAACAATTGCATGGCCGCTGGCTGCTGACCGGTGGCTACTAGCCGCAGGATGGACTGCTCAAGGTGTTTACTCTGTATCCAGTTTTGTTTGAATGCCTTCAACCAGATAGCCTCGTCCGTCGTGAGCTGCGTTTTTTCGTATTGGCCAATCCGGTTGTCAATCTTCAGGTCGTATTGCTTCAGTTGCCGGGCGAGATCGGACGGTAGCCGGGACGCTTCGGCCACGAACTGATCGTCCAGCGCAAGCCGTTTTGCGTGAATGTGCTCACTGAGGTAAACCAGATCAACAGCCGGTTGTAAACGGTCAGCGTACAGGGCGGCTACTTTTTGGTCCATACTCCGCACGTCATTTCTCAGGCTGATCGCCGTGAAGAGGATGACCAGCACCAGGCTTAGTAACAGCCCGATGGCCCTGAATCGTTGCTGACTGGAGGAAGAGCGTTTCATAATGAGTAAGGAAAATGGGGCGTTAGCTAACTAATGTGACCCTACCAGGGGTACGTCGGAAACCTGTATTGGTGGTTATGACCCGTGTTTTCATCCCGGTAAGAGAACGGGTTCCGACTGTTTCCAGGGTCGTTGCCGACGACACCAGCGCAGTAGCTGAATACGTTCACTGACCGTTAGTTGGCTGAGCAGCTTCCGGAGTTCTTTGCGGAAGAGCACTTTGTCGAAGCTTACTTTCTGCAAAACGCATTGACTATAATCGAACCAGGACATATTGATGAGGATTTAGGTAGTAGCTGCCCGCCAGAGAGGATTACCCATACGGTTTCAGATTTTCTGCCGGGATAAGATCACACGGTTTAATAACCGGCTTTTCGGTGTCTCGACACCAATGGCTTTTGGGTGCTAATCGAATGGGAGAATAACCCGTTGCTGTTGTCGACAGTGCATTGGCACCAACGCAGGAGCAGGTCGTTTGCCCGTCGTTCATCTGGTTTCGCCGGGTAACCTCCGCCCACAGGGTTATAAGAAACACACCGGCAAAAAGCAACAGATACCCTACCGGTAACCAACGGCCGGAGTCTGCTTTCCACGGCGACGGTTTGGCATGAAGACCTTGCATGATTCTTTCTGTTTAGATCGTTACCAATCACTCTCCCTTTACACAAAAAAGGCTTACCAACCGCATCAGGAACCTTCATGCTGGGCAAGCCCTGTCGGCTCAATAAGTCTACACACCCAGCCAGTCGATTCGGTATTCGGTAGCCGATGATGCTTCCGCGAGGTATTGTCCTGAGCGGCTTCCTGAAAAAGCGTAGCCCACTACGATTCCCGCTCCCGCCAGCAGGCTGATGACCAACAGGCTGTTTCTATACGTGTGCTTCTTTGTGTGACTATCCATAGCGATGCGATTTGGTTTTATTAATTTCCTGCTGTAAATTTACAACTGTAAAAATACAAACGCAAACTTATGACCTATATCAGCGCACAACCTGAACTATCGACTTCCTGGGAAGATATTTGCTTTCCGGTAGAGCCGCTGCTGCTGAGCGATCTGTTACCCGACTACGACATCATTGCCACCGACCGGCAGAAATTAATTGTCGGCCAGCCGACGGGGGGGCGCAAAACGCTGTATGGGATTCAGAGCGCCGACTATTCCATCATTCCCAACAGGGCTATTCGAGAGGTGGTCGATGAATTGGTTACGGATTATCAGCTCCTCATTAAACACACCAATACCGGCGAATTCAGCATCAGCATTATTTTACCCGCGACTATATCCGTGGGCGAAGAGCTGCTTCAACGGAGTTTGACCATCACCAACAGCTACAATGGAAAAACGCCATTCAGTATTCAGGGCCAATCGCTGACGGCCCTGCTGGACCCGTCGACGCATCTGGGCAGTAGTGTATACCGGAATGTTTGTCAGAACGGCCTGCTGGGCTGGGCCGATTCGTTCACCGACATGCCTGCTTATCAGCACTGGCTGGGGCACTTCACGAAGGGTACTCAAAAATCACCGTCCGCCAAAATACCGTCCGTTCCCGCCCGTCCGCAGCGGTCTACGGCCGACATTCGCAAACTCCACCAGAGTGCCATTACCATTCCCCTGTTTCAGCAGCAGTTGCATGAGCTACTGCTCGATCACCTGACCACCGGGGCCACCCTGACGGCCACTGTGTATGACCACTTTCAGCGGACCAACATGGCCGATATTCAGGAAACGGTACTTCGGGAATTACCCGTACCGGTTCAGTTGGTTAAGCAGGCCCGCGAACGCCTGCGGCTGGAGGAACGGATGCTGAATTCACCCCCTTCCTGCTGGCTGCTTTACAACGCCGTGAATTACGCCCTGTTTACTGCCCGTAGCAGCCTGACGCTAAACGACCGGTACCGGTTGGACGAACGTGTTTTTCATCACCTGGCCGCTCAGGCGTACGCCTAAGCGTATGGCGCCACACCTGCCCGCCGGGAAATTCAATCGATAGCAACCTCTTAACTCAACCGACTATGCATTCACCGGATGTAGCCATGGGACTGGGCAGTGTTGTTTATGCCCTCTGTAAACTGGACGGCCAGCTTCACCAGGAAGAGATAAGGGTAGCTCGTGACCTGCTGGCTGAGTGGCCGTATAGCGATCTGGCTATCTGCGCGCTGTTTTTGCGCGATAACGTGGGCGAACCCGCCGAAGAAGCCCGTGCCTTTGGCCTGCGCCGAATGACCGACAAGCGGGTTGAACTCACGAAGGAAACAAAAAAGCGGTTTGTCAATCTGCTGCTGCGCGTGGCGCGGGCGCACGAAGGCATTTCGCGGGAAGAGCGGGCCTTTATCCGGCAGTTCTGGCGGGAGTTGCAGCGACTCTAAGCCGGGAAGTTGGCCGGGTGCGGCTCCGCACGGAATGAGTGCGGCAACGTAAACAAGTTAAATTCTGACTAAGCCCTACCAATGGACATTATTGACCAACTGATTCCGCTGCTGACCCTGATTGTACTGGAAACCATTCTGGGAATCGACAACATTATCTTCATCTCCATACTGGCGGGTAAACTACCCGCCGGGCAACAGGCTCGTTTCCGGTATTGGGGCCTTGGGCTGGCGATGGTCATGCGGCTTGGCCTGCTGACGCTGATCGCCTGGATTATGCAGCTTAACGTGACGCTGTTTATGGTGGCGGGCGTCGACTTCAGCGGCAAAGGGCTTATTCTGCTGGCGGGTGGCTTGTTTCTGATCTACAAAAGCACCGCCGAAATGTACCATTTCACCGAACTGGGCACGGATGCTAATGCGCCGGACACGACCAGGAACACGTTCCGCGACCTCCTGATTCAGGTCCTGCTGTTGGATCTGGTCTTTTCGCTGGACTCCATCATTACCGCCGTGGGCATGGTCAGTCAACTCTGGGTTATGTATACCGCCGTTGTGGTAGCGGTGGGAATTATGCTGGTGGCGGCCAAACCCATTGGGGAGTTCATTAGCCGACATCCCTCGTTTAAGATTTTGGCCCTGTGCTTTCTGCTGATTATTGGTATGTCCCTGGTGGCAGAAGGACTACAGTTCGAGATACCAAAAGGCTACATTTATTTTGCCATGGCCTTCGCCTTTCTGGTTGACCTGATTCAGATAAAGACCGTCGCTAAACCAGCTAACAAGTGAATTAAACCGATAAGGCACTGCGTATGAATAATCAGAAACTGCCCAGCTTCTTACCGCAACTTAAAGATACCCTCCTGATCCTGCTGGGCATTGCCAGCGCGGGTTTCGGACTTAAAGGGTTCTTGTTGTCAAGCCACTTCATCGACGGGGGAGCTACGGGCATTTCCATGCTGCTCAATGACCTTACCGGAATCTCACTATCGATCTGGCTGCCCCTCATCAATTTACCCTTCATCGTACTGGCCTACCGGCGGATCGGGCGCGGATTCGCCCTGCGCAGCGTGGCGGGCATTGCGGGCCTGGCACTGTGTCTGGCCGTCGTTCCCTACCCGGACGTAACGCCCGACCGATTGCTGACGGCTGTCTTTGGGGGATTTTTTATCGGGGCCGGCATCGGACTGGCCATGCGGGGCGGGGCCGTGCTGGATGGCACCGAAGCCCTTGCCCTCCTCATTAGCCGACAGTCCCGTCTGCTGAACGTGAGCGACGTAATTCTGCTGTTGAACGTCGTTATTTTCCTGGCAGCCGCCCGCTTTTTGGGCGTCGAATCGGCCCTATATTCGATGCTAACCTACTTTGCAGCCTTCAAAACCATCGATTTCGTCGTGCACGGGATCGAACAGTACACGGCCGTGCTGATTGTGTCGGACCAGTACCAGCTTATCCGTCAGCAAATCCAGGAGCAGGGCTGGGGAGTAACCAGCCTCAACAGTGAACAGGGTTTTGGCCGTCGGGGCAGTAGTGGTCAGCCGGTTGATGCCCTGTATGTGGTGGTGACCCGGATAGAAGCGGCCCGGTTAATGGATTTAATAGAATCGATTGATAGCCAGGCGTTTGTCAGTCAGTCAGCCCTGGAGGATGTGGTAGGGGGAAAAGTGAAAAGCAGGCCGCTACAGTAATACAAAACGCAGTACTAAAGACACGTATATCATGACACCTTCACCGAATACTCGTTCGCCAGTACGATCCATCCTGCTGGTAGTTGGTTTACTGGGCCTGATCCTGACCAGTATTTTTTTGAGTCGTAGCAGTGTGCATGACATCCAGGAGGCATCGGCATCCATATACAAAGATCGATTGCTGCCGACGGGCATGCTGGTCAAACTGACATCAGCGGTCTACCGGAAACGGCTGTTGCTGGAAACTTACGTGCTGGCTACCAACAAACCGAATAGGGGCCTGATTACCTCAACGCTTGATCGGTTCAACCGGCGAACTGACTCCTTGCTGACCGAGTTTGAACGAACCAGGCTAACCGTGAAGGAAGCCGACCGACTACGGTTATTGAAGCAGCAGCTTACCGTTTACAACCAGTTGGAAGCTGAACTCACGACCAATTTGGTTGATCTGCCAACAGCGCAGCAGGCACTGTTTGCGGGCAGCGGTAGCACAGCCTTTGGCCAGGTGACTCAAACACTTGATGATCTGTCTGCATTACAACTCACAGTAGGCGAGGAACTGGTTAACGAGTCGAGAGGCCAAACCAACTACATCTACGTCCTGACGGCGTTGCAGATAGGACTGGTGCTGATTGTTGGGCTGAGCCTTTTCTGGCACCGTTTCTGACGCGAATTGCCGGCCCCTGATCGTAAGAGAGGTTGCGGGTCATCTGGTTACTGGGGGCTTTTGAGGATGAGGAAGCACTGATGACCGGGCTTTTATTGATGGATGCCATCGGTGACATGTTGATAGTACTTCCGCACCCGGCTGCTTGTATACGGGGGACCACTAATTGACAGTACTGCGAAAAGGTAGCTACCAATCATGGCGGGGCCATTACCGCCACCAACCAACCCGGTTTGGCGTTTCCTTAGAGGCTTCAGAATGTGCCAACAAAACTGCCGCTGGAGATCGGATTCCAGCGGCAGTTTTGTTGGCACATTCTGTTCAACTGTGAAACCAGTGCTTACTGGTCAGCCGATGAATCGTCGGCTTCGGCAGTGGCTATTTTGGCCAGATCCTTATTGCCTGGCAGCATAGCTACGCCCTTTTTGAGCCATTCGCTTCGGGCTTTCTGGTCTTTGGTTACCAATTCATGGTACGAAATGAGGTACTTAAAGGCGATTGCCAAATCCTTTTTGTAGCGGGTACGTTCGGCCTCTTTGCCCTCGATCATGCCGATGAACTGCTCGAAAAACGGCTTCGCTTTCCCGTTGAGAACAGCCACTTTTGGCTCGTAGGCGTAGTAGTTGGCCTTGGCCCGGTACAGCACCGTTGGGGCGTATTCGGGGGTCGGTTTCTGCGAGAGGGCGAGGGCCGAATCAGCTCTGGCAAACCGGGCCGTATCACGCATTAATTTACCGAGGCTGTCGCGCCCAAAGCCGAGCGTGTAGTTGCTCATGCCGTAGCGGAACAAATCCTGCGCGTCAGCCTTGTAGCCGTGCTTATTTGCCGAGTCGAGCGCGGCCACGGCCTGCGGGTGTTTTTTGGCCCGGTAATAATATTTGGCCACGTCGCTGTAGAGGTTATCGGTGGTATCGAAGGGCGCGGCCTTTTCGAGGTAAGCAACACCAATGGAGTCATTGCGTGCTTTCAGCGAATCGCTGCCGGGGTTGTCGAGGCCCAGGTACGCCTGACCGAGGTACTTGTAGTCGTCGTAAATGACCTTTTCGGGTGCTTTAGCCATAAATGTCTGGATGCTTTCGATGGCTTTCTGCGGTTGTTTCAGCGCCGACTGTGACCAGCCTTCGATGCGGTACACGATGGGGTTGCTGCCCAGCACAGCCCGGTTTTTGGCCACCACCTCAGCGGCTTTCTCGTACTCTTTGGCCAGAAAATGGAACTGAGCCGAGCGCAGCAGCATCTCCGGGCGCGTATCACTGGCCACCTGAATATACTGATCGGTGTAGCTGGCCGCGTCTTTATAGCGATTCACCAGGTAGTACAACTCGGCCAGTTGCCGGTAGGCTGGCGCGTAGTCTTTGTTGGCTTCGATGGCTTTTTTGTAATTCTCGACGGCCAGATTGAGCTGCCGTCCCTGCCAGAAAATATCACCGATGCGCTGGTACACCCGCGAGGGCATCATGCCCAGTTGCATGGCGCTTTCGTACCGGGATACAGCGGTGCCGGCGTCTTTGTTGAGGTAATAGGCATCGCCGAGGGCCAGTTGAATAGCCGCGTTTTTCGGGTCGCGCTCGGTGGCCCGGTTCAGGTAGTCAATCGCTTTGGCCGCGTCGACAAGCTGGGGGTAGCGCGGTTTGATCGAGCCACTGTCGGGCGTGAGGTAGCCCGTGTAGGCTTCGCCGATGCGAAACAGAATCTCGGCGTTTTTGCCCTTACTTTTCTTCACCACTTCCTCCAGTTTCGGATTGGCGCTGGCCGCGTTGTTCTGGGCCAGGTACGTTAAAGCTACACCGGTTGCGTTGAGGGGCACCCGCTTTTCATCCATTGAACTGCCTTTCTCGAACCAGATGCGGGCCGAGTCGGGCTGACCAGCGCGGAGGTAACCGTAGCCCGCGTCGAAGTGGGTCTGCATGGACGGCTGCTGTTGGGCGTTGCGGATGAGCGTGGTTTTGGCTTCATCGAAGCGGCCCATACTCATCAGCGCCGTAGCGTCGGGTGCGGCGGGCGACGTCTGGGCCAGCACCGTGCCCGAAAGCAGAGTACCGACCAGACCCGTCAGGGTCAAAAGGGCAGAATAGGTTTTCATAGCGTTAACGTCTGTTTGAGTACATGCATACTGAGTTGATAGGGGCAAGGTAGGTTCACCAGTTAAGAGCGGGCTTACGATTTGCTTAGAAATCCCTTAGAAATTACCCGAAAAAGCCAACTTCTCATGGCCTGACTAACAACCTGATGGCTAGTTAAAAGAACCGGAAGCTATCCCGGAACTCAAACTCGACCGACCCCAGATAGGCGTCTTTGGTGTAGATGGCGGCCCGGCAAATGCCAGGTTCCAGCTTTTTCTTCGCCTCCAGCCGGCAGGTGATCCGCTGTTTTTTGCCTGTAAACTGGATCAGCTTCCGGGCGTGGACCGGGACGGTTTCATTGCCATCGGCCAGACTGACCGTGATGGTTTTCTGCGAGGGCAACCCAATGGCTTTGTTTTCGTTGGTTAGGCTCAGGTACGTCTCCTGCTTACCCGTCAGGCCGAGTTCAGCGGGTATGCTGAGCGAGATGTCGAGGGTATTTACTTTTTTGGCTTTGGCCGAAACTGGCCGTAACCAGTAAGCCCAGCACGAGAGTCAGGTACAGAGCAAACAGATCAGGGTGGACTTGACTGGCTGGTCCTTACCGACCGAAAAAGTGCAGCCGGACACCGAGGCCCAGGAAACTATTGAGGGGTTCAGTGAAGTGGCCTGCCTCTTGATACCGGAAGTAGGTGTAGAGCGTACTGCGTTCGGAGAGGTCATATTCGCAGTCGACCTGCGCGAAGGGTTCGGAGAGGTTATAGGGGTTGAAGACGTCGTAGGTACCAAAAGCTACGCCCACGAATCCACGCCCGCTGAACTCGTAATGCAGGGCCGCTTTGTAGATCAGATGGGTTTTCAGAACGCCGTCGACAATGGGGAGGCCGTCGAGGTTATTAGCTTTCTGAAACGAGTATAGGTAGCCTAGCCCACCCACGAAGAGAAACTGTTTCGACAGCGGGTACCGCCCTTCGGCCACGCCGAGGTAATTGCTGCGGGTATAGGGCAGACCTCCATCCGGACCGGGGTTTTCGATTACGTTGGTCGACATCCGGGCCAGCAACCGCAACGCGTTCCAGAACTGGCGCGTCTGGAGTTCCACTTTGTAGTGGTAATAGGCGTTGACGATGTGCGGGCGTTCACCCAGCCGGAAACCCACCTGAAGTTTCAGCGTTCTGTTAAGCCGGAACGTTGGCACCACGTTTTGGTCGAAGCGAACGTTGCCATGCACATCAACGATGATGCGGTTGTAGAGCAACAGACTGACCACTTCGGTCTTTTGGGCAGGTGACCCGATTTTTTGGGTTTTCGTAGTCCGTAGGGTATCTGCTCGTTCGCTGGGTTGGGCCGATACGGCGGCAGTACCGAGCGCATACAGGAAGATCAATAGTTTTTTCATAACGGGTATCAACGTAGAAAATATACCGGCAATTACGCCGGTTTACCTGGTTAAGTACCTATTACAATATGGACAAAGGTTAGGCGCACCGTTAACAGTGTACTTACAGGCTACTTAGAATTTGCTTAGAAATAGCCCCGGGCCAACCACTACGGTCAGATTTGGGGTTTAATCGGTAGTCGTGTTGCGGCCATTACCTATGACGAATACAACCTCCCGTTACGCCCGGTTGCTGACCTGGCTCGATCGCTACCTGATTAGCCGCCTGTACTCGGAGCGGATTCGTCGGCTGATTCTCCAGAGTCTACCTTTTTGGGTGGCTTCGGTGCTGACGGGCCTGACGGCGGTGGGCTACGAAAAACTCTTTAGCTGGGCCGAGCAGGCCAGCTTCGGCTGGCTCACGGCCTATCCCTAGCTGGCGTTCGGGCTAACGCCACTGGCGTTTGTCCTGGCCTGGTTGCTGGTTCGCCAGTTTGCCCCAGCCGCGCGGGGAAGTGGTATTCCACAGGTCATGGCCGGCATCGAGCTGTCTGACCCGGCCCTGCATCAGCACACGCGTTACCTGCTCAGCCTGCGCGTAGTAATCGTGAAGGTGCTGAGCAGCCTGGCGCTGCTGCTGGGTGGGGGCGTTATTGGCCGCGAGGGGCCAACCATTCAGCTATCTGCCGCCATCTTCCGGGCCATCAACCGGCTGCAACCTACGGGCTGGCCCCGGCTCTCCCGGCAGATTGCCCTCATCACGGGTGGTGCCGCCGGGCTGGCAGCGGCTTTCAACACCCCCCTCGGCGGCATCGTCTTCGTGGTGGAGGAACTGACCCAAACCCACATCACCCGCTTCCGTACTGCCGTTTTCACCGCTGTCATCATTGCGGGCATGACGGCGCAGGCCCTGCTGGGTCCCTATCTGTACCTCGGCTTCCCAAACGTAAGTGTCTCAACCGGCTGGATCATGGGCATCGTCGTTATCATGTCCCTGATTTGCGGGCTGGCGGGGGCGGTGTTTGCCAAAACCCTGCTGTGGATCAACGCCTACCGCCGTCGTTTTCGCCGACCCGCCGAACAACTCGGCTGGGTAGTCGGGTGCGGCCTGCTCATGGCTGGGCTGGCCTATTGGATGGGCGTCGACGCGATGGGCACCGGCAAGCCCATCATTAACCGGCTGCTGTTCCAGAACACGGGACAAACACCCTGGTATCTGTTTCCAGTCAGGTTTGTCGGGATGGCCCTGAGCTACAGCAGTGGGGCCGCTGGTGGCATATTTGCCACCTCGCTCAGCGCGGGGGCCATCATCGGCGATGGGCTGGCGCGGCTATTCCGCGTGGCACCCGTCGACCATAACCTGATCATCCTGGTCAGTATGGTCAGTTTCCTGACGGGCGTTGTCTGGTCGCCGTTCACGGCGGCTATTCTGGTGCTGGAGATGACCGACCGGCATTCGGCCATTTTTCAACTGCTGCTGGGCGGGCTGATGGCGCAGGGGGCGGCTTCGCTCATCGACCCTGTTTCTTTTTACGAACACCTGAAAGAAGGCTTTGTCCGCGAGGCTATTGCTCACTCCAATCAGCGTGATACGGCTGACCCGCCACCGTCCAAAACCCGAATCCGTACGTCCCACCACGTACCCCTTATCCGTCGGGATACAACCGCCGAATGAGCCGCTCCAGCGTCAGGCCCTGGCCGATGACCGAAAACAGCACCACCGCGTAGGTGAGCGTGACGATGAGGTCTTTATGGGGGACGGCATTGCTGATGGAGAGGGCCATGGCAATGGAGAGGCCACCCCGCAGCCCGCCCCAGGTCAGCATCAGCGGGGCATGATGGTCGAGGTCGAGCCAGCGACGGGCCAGCGTAAACGGAATCAGAATGGCCAGATACCGCGACAGCAGCACCAGCAGGATCACCAGCAGGTAGATGGTCCACTGCGTTAGCTGAAAATCAGTATTGAGCAGTTCCAGCCCGATCAGCACAAACAGCAGGGCGTTCAGGATGCTGTCCAGGACTTCCCAGAACTTGTCGATGTAGTCTTCGCTCTTGCGGCTCATGGCGTGCTGGCGGGCATGGTCGCCCACAAAAAGGCCCGCCACGACCATGGCCAGCGGTCCGGAAAGGTGCAGTTTTTGGGCCAGCAGGTAGCCGCCCATCACCCCGGCTATCGTAATGATCACTTCGGTCTGGTAATGGTTGATGGACTGTAGCAGCCGGTACATGCCGTAGCCGAGGGCCAGCCCAAACAGCACGCCGCCCCCGGCCTCTTCCAGGAAACTCAGGCCAATCTCGCCCGCGCTGACGCTGCCCGCCCCATTGACAACGATCCGGTAGATAGTGGCAAAAATCACCACACCCACCCCGTCGTTGAACAGCGATTCGCCGACGATATTGAGTTTGACGTTTTCGGGCAGTTTGAACTTGGCCAGAATACCCAGCACGGCAATGGGATCAGTGGGCGAGATGAGTGCGCCAAACAGCAGACAAAGCGGATAGGGCAACCCCAGGCCCAGCCAGCCGGTCAGGTAGTACAGGCCGGTGCCAACCAGGAACGTACTGAGCAGCACCCCCACAAACGCAAACAGCATCACCGACCGGCGCTCGACCCGGAGCTGGGCTGCGTCGGTGTGGAACGCCCCGGCAAACAGCAAAAAACTGAGCATAACATCGAACAGCACCTTCCCGAAATCAATCTGGCTGACCGTTTGCCGAACCACCGCAAAGGGGGCGGGAAACAGGGCATTCAGCCCAAGCAGCAGCAACGAAAACAGCAGCGAGAGCACCATGATGCCGATGGCATCGGGCAGTTTCAGAAAGCGGGTATTGAGGTAGGCAAACCCGGCAGCAATAACGATGAGCAGCGTAATGAGCGTAAATAAATCCATGGGGTAAAACGTAGTAAGTAGTTAATTGAGAATAATCGATACTTTTTAAGTGAAGTTAATGACGAATTCTGAGCCTATATTTTTCAAAATGTGTCCTAAAGCTTGATCGAATATTTCTTTGCTATCATAATGATGTGGTTTGAGCCACTCGTACTTAATTTTTCTCCACAAGGTCTCGATAAGATTCAGGTGTGGGCTATAAGTAGGAAGAAACCAGATTAACAAGTCAATCTCTTTCCATTCGTTTATTTTTGCCTTCATTAACGTACTGTGATGAAAAGAAACATTATCTAAAACAATAACAGTCCGTTGCTTGAGCTTTGAGGCAAAATCGTCAATAAAGCGAATCAAGCAGGCAGAATTCATCGAACCGTTGAGTGTATAACCGTCAAAATCATTATCCTTGTTGAGTAGTCCAAAGACATTAGTCGTCGGTGAACGTTGACTCAAAATACCCGACTGCTCTCCCTTAGC
>JBBRMP010000085.1:0-22551 GCA_038230755.1 Cytophagales bacterium
ATCAACCGGATGTACCTGATGGTCGATTTCTTCTTTGTCCTCAGCGGGTTCATCCTCTGCCACGTTTATGCCACCTGGTTCAGTCAGGCTGTGAATGGCACTGATTTTAAACGGTTTACCATTGCCCGGCTGGCGCGGGTGTATCCGCTGCACGTGGCTATGCTGCTGCTGACGGCCCTGATCTGGGGCGTTTCGGGGGCCGTGGGTATTCCCGAAAACGTGATCCTGCAAACCGAAAATTCGGCCTGGTCGTTCGTCACCAACCTGCTGTTGTTGCAGGCCATGAACCTTCATCAGTGGTTTTCGTGGGACCATGCGTCGTGGTCCATCAGCACCGAGTGGTGGATGTATATGCTGTTTCCGTTTCTGGTAAAGCCTTTTTTTCGGCTTCAGGCTGACGGGCGGGTGCTGGTGGTGGTGGGCTGTTTTGCGGGCTACGCGGCCATTTCGCTGTTCATTGTGCCGCTGGTGACGATCCCGCCCACGCTGTCGTTCATCTTCGGTAATGGCCCCGCGCCGTTCAACAACACCATCAACGTGGGTTACCAATTCGGTTTTCTGCGCTGCCTGATCGGGTTTGTGCTGGGCATGACCACCTACCAGAGCTACCGCAGAGGCTGGGGCCGGACGTGGCTGGGCAACGACTATACCTTGCTGGGCCTCACGCTGGGCTTGGGTATATGTCTGCATTTGGCCGTCCCTGATGCCTACTCGGTTAGTTTCTTTCCCCTCATCTTGCTGTCAGGAGCCTACGGTAGCGCGGGCATGAACCGGCTGTTTGGCACCCGCCCCCTGCAACGCCTCGGCGACTGGTCATTCTCGATCTACCTCGTCCATCAGCCACTGATGTTTGCCATTGGCAGTGTGCTGGCGTATCAGTCACTGGGGAAGCCCGCCACGGGTGGCCCACCGCCTAAACCCGACATGCTCACGGGCTGGCTTATCTGTCTGGTATTCATTAGTTTCACGCTCTTCGTAGCCTCGCTCACCTACCGGTTCATTGAAGTCCCCGCTCGAAACTGGATCAACCGCCGCTTCGGAAAATCACAGCCGCGCACCCACGATTTCGACGAAGTAGCCCTGAACCCACAACCCCTGCCGCCCGTGGCGCAGCAGAACGGGCAACACACAAACTTGCCAGTAGCATGACATACCAATTCATTCAGCCCTCGCCTTACCTGCGGGGTTTTGTGAGCAATTATTTCCTGTTGCATTTGGTGTTCGACTCCGCCAAGCCAATCCCGGTAAAACCGTTCCCAGTGCGGCCAGAGCAGTGTATTGTATTCTATCTGCGGGGGCGAATAACATGTTGCAACCCGCAAACCGGCCACTCGGTGGTGTTCCCGAAGGTGGCCATCAACGGGCCACAACTTACGCGCTTCGACTTTCGTCTGACACCCGATTACCTCATGTTTTCGGTTGATTTTCAGCCCGGTATGTTGTCGAAGTTCCTAAAAATTCCGTTTAACGATGACTTCATCGACGACCGGATTGATGCCGAAGCCATCCTGAACCCCGGCATTCGTGAGCTACACGAACGCATGGCAAACGCCAGCCGATACGAGCAACTCGTGCCGATTATAGAAGGATACCTTTGGCAACGAATTCAGCAATTAAGGCCTGGCTATCAAGGGATTGATCACGTTTGCCAACTCATCGCCAACCAACCAGCGGTATTCTCGATGGAGCAGTTGGCCGACAAAGCCTGCCTGTCGCTCAGCCAGTTCGAACGCCGGTTTACGCGGCAGGTTGGCCTTCCGCCCAAGCTGTTTGCCCGTATCAACCGGTATTACAGGGCGTTTATGTTAAAAGACCAAAACCCAGACCTCGACTGGCTCTCGATTGCGCTGCAAACAGGGTATACTGATTATCAGCATTTAGTAAAAGATGTCAAGCAGTTTTCGGGCGCCACACCCAACAGTTTACTCCTGGCGCAAGCCTGCGCACCCGAACGAATTCTGGGCATTGGCTAACGATGGCCGGTTGGTGTAAGTTGCGGATTTTTGACCACCAGCCTCACGTTTCAGGCGGCTACTTTTGGTCTGTTCAAGCAGTCCAAAACAAACCAGACCAAAACCATGAAAGGCTTCAAAGTCAGCGAATTAGCCAGCCGGTACGCTGAAAAAATCAGGTACGGCCAGACGCCAATTGATTTCAAGCTCCTCAGCACCGACACCGACAACCAGCTATCGGTGTTTATCAGTACCAACAACCTGAAAGGCTACGGGCCACCGCTGCACGTTCACCACACATTCGACGAGTTTTTCTGCGTCCTTGATGGTGATTTTGTGTTTCTCTTAGATGGCGAAAAACTCTCTCTTATCCCCGGCGACACAATTTTTATTCCCCGCAACGTCCGGCACGCATTCGATTGTATCAGCGAAAAGCCGGGGACATTGCTCGTCAGTATTTTGCCAGGAAAAGGCATGGAAACCTTCTTTGCCGACATGGGAAAGCTACTCCCCGCCACGGGCGGCCCGCCGGATATGGCGGCCATGCAAGCCCTTTACAACCGCTTTGATTCTGAAATTCTTGGCCCGCCGATAGCGGTAAAGTAAAACGTCCGATTCTTACCACCAGAAATGCATTGAAACCGCTGAATTTTGCATAATCACTTTTAAATCAATTGGTTATGCAACGCAGAACATTCCTTACTTCAACCTTGGTCGCCACCTCGCTGATGGCACAGGCTACACCAGCTGGCCCCGTCACTGTGCAGGAACCTTTTACCATAAAAGCTGGGGAAGCCCGGTTTGGGGTACACACGCCGTTTCAGGGCATTAATGCCAACGACCTTAAAATTTCGGCGAAAGACACGGGCGGGGCCATGTCGATGTATGAATACGTAGGCCATCAAAAAATAGGACCACCGCTACACATACATCATGACCAGGATGAGATTTTCTACGTCGTGGAGGGCGACTATCAATTTAAAGTAGGTGACGAAACGTTTGTGGCTAAACCAGGTGATACCGTTTTTGGCCCGCGAAACGTGCCCCATACGTGGCTGCAGCTAACTGATCTGGGCAAGCTGGCCTATCAGGTGCAGCCAGCCGGCAAGCTGGAGGCTTTCTTCCTGACAATGAATGAGTTGAAAGGGCCACCCACGGCGGCACAGATTCAGAAAATTCATACCGACCACGGTATGACCGTGCTGGGTCCGCCGCTATCTTTAAAGTAAGAAACTGACGCCATGGAAGCCATCTACGACTACAGACTGCCCCACCCGGCCCTGCGCGAGTATGTGCGGCTATTGCAGATTGTGGGCTGTGCGTTTCCGGCGTCGATGCCCGTGTTGCCCGTCAAAGCCTACTGGCCCCGTGCCGAAAACTGCCTGTCGTTTTTCCCGAAAGACCCCGAAAAAATCGAGTATGGGTTTGATGGCAAACCGCAGGAAAGTACCCGGTCGAGGCTCTACGGGCAACACTGTATCGCCACCAACCGGCACGTAGGGCGCGATTTCATGGTGTTTCAGGTGCAGTTTCAGCCGGGGGCACTCTTCCGGCTCACGGGCATACCGGCCCATGAACTGACCAATACGTTTGTGGATGCCGAAGCCGTTTTTTCGGGCGAAATCAGGCTCGTCAATGAGCGGCTGAGCTATACCCGGCACTACACCGAGATGGTCACCATTGTGGAAGATTTCCTGTTTTACCTCGTTCAAAAATCGAAAAAACCACCCCGCCCCATCGACCGGGTAAGTCTGTTTTTACTACACAACCCCGGCACCGCCCGCCTCGACTGGCTGGCCGATCAGGCTTGTTTGAGTCAACGGCAATTTTACCGGCAATTTGTTGAACGCGAAGGCATTAGCCCCAAACTCTACGCCCGCATTGCCCGCTTCGAAAACGTGATGAAGCTGAAAAATGCCCAGCCCACCAAAGACTGGCTAAGCGTGGCGCTCGACCTCGGCTACTATGATTATCAGCACCTTGTCCGCGATTTCAAAGAGTTTACGCACCTGACGCCCAACGAGTTTTTAATCCATGAAGCCAAATCACCGGAGCGGGCGTTTGGCAAGGTGGAAACGTAACCGAAAAATAAGTCCATTTGCAGAATTGGCTGTTAATCAGTAGTTTTTGGCTTAGTAGCCGAAGCCAATGAATACCCTTATCAAAGACTACCTGCCCCACCCGTCACTAGCCGAATTTGTCAGGAAGTACCAGATTATTCGCTGGGAATTTGATAAAGGGGTTCGTCCTCCTCCCAAGTTATTACCCCCACGCCCCGAACACAGCATTGCGTTTTATGCCCGCGACCAGCAGACGTTCCGGTATTTAGAGTCCACAAAAACCATCACGTATCCGCAAAGTATTCTGAGCGGCATTCATAACGTAACCATCGATCGTGACTGTGGGCATGATTTTCTGGCCTTGAAAGTCATCTTACATCCTTGTGTCTATACCGGCTAACGGGGATTCCCGCTGCTGAACTGACGAGCAGTTTTATTGATGCCGAAGCCATCTGGGGTAAGGCGGTGCGTCCGGTTTTCGAGCAAATTGTCAATGCCGATGACCTGCCGAAGATGCTGGCCATTGTTGAAAATTTTATGCAGGCGTTGGTTCGGCAAAACTGCCGAAATCAGCATCCCGTTGACCAGGCCAGTCGAATTATGCTGATAAACCCGGCTGGCCATTCGTTAGACTGGCTGGCCCGGCAGTCATCGCTAAGTATTCGCCAGTTCATCCGAAAATTTGAGGAGCGTACGGGAGTCAGCCCCAAAATGTTTGACCGTATTAGCCGCTTCGACCGGGTCTATCGGCTCAAAAACAACCAGCCCGATCTGGACTGGCTCAGTATTGCTCTGGCCAATGGCTATTATGATTATCAGCACCTGGCCAAAGACTACCGCGACTTTACGAGAATGACACCTGTTTCGTTTTACGAAACCGATCGGAAAGCGCCCGAACGGCTGTTTGGTATGCACTTTAGCTGAGCGTCACTTTTTTACCAATAGGCAGCCGTAAGCCCCCTCTATCTTTGGTGAAACAAAATCAGTATTGTTTCACTATCAACTAGTTACCTCCATGAAACGCCGACATTTTTTCACGACTACACTCGCCGGAAGCCTGACCCTTGGCGAATTATCATCTGCATTCGCTAAGGCTCCGCTTGCCCACTCAACCGATGCGACCAAACCGTTTATTGTTAAAGCTGGCAAAGCCCGTTTCACTGACTTTAACCCGATGGGCGTCCTGAAAGTATCGGGCAAAGACACTGGCGGAGAGTACTGTCTTTTCGAGACAAAAAATGAAGTCGGGCCAATGGCTGGACCGCCTTTGCACGTTCATGCCCATCAGGATGAGATTTTCATGATTGTGGACGGTGAATTTTTGTTTCAGGTAGGGAATGACAAAATTCTGGCCACCGCAGGTGATGTTGTTTTTGGCCCACGCACGGTTCCGCATACGTTTTATCAGAAGAGCAAAAAGGCGCACATGATTTTTTCGTATAATCCGGCTGGAAAAATGGAAAATATCATGCAGGCAATGGCCAAACTAATGCCCCAAAATCCACAGGAGTTTGCCAAAGCGTGTGCCGAAAACGATGTTCCCTTTGTGGGGCCGCCAATGAAACTGGATTAATTACTGCCGAGTCCCAAAGCTGGGCAACAAAATTCCCGGTGTTGCCAGAAAAAATTGGCACACCGGAAATTTTGTTGCCTCAACAAGTTTTGGTGCGCGAGGGCCGTTCGCCGGAGCGGGCATTTGGAAAGGTAGAGACGTACTATGTAAAATGGCTCCACTGAGAGTTCATTTCTCGGCGGAGCCATTCAATGTCTGTATCCCGCTTACTCCACTATCACTTTCTTCAAATTATCAGCCGGGATGCGGTCGGCCAGGAAGCTGAGGGGGTCAACGCCCGCTTCGTAGGGTTGGCCTTTCACCACGAAGGCGTAGGTGCCGGTTTTGGCCTTCATCCGCAAGCGACGGATGGCCAAGAGCTTGCCAATTTTCTTGCCTTTGTCGGGTTTGCCATACACCCCCACGTCGATGAGGTCATTCAGAGGTATGGGCGTTTCGTTACCCAGCGAGTCGGCGCGGAGCTTCTCGGTTTGCACCGTTACGGTCACGTCATATTGCCCGTCTTTGCGCTTTTTGGCCGAAACGGCGGTGGCGCGGTTGTCATAGATGGTTATCTGCTCGAAGAGGTCCGTAATCGTCGATTGCAGGCTGTCGGGGGTGTTTTTGCGGAGGCGGTCTACCAGTTCATACGACGTGGGGTAGGGCGGCTGGCGGTACGCAAACGCCCCGGTGAGGTCGTGGAGGGCATTATTCACGGCTTTTTCGCCAATGAACTCCTTCATGTTGAACATGACAAGACTACCCTTATTGTAGTGGATATAACCCTGGTTTTCGACTTTCTCAAGCGGCACTTCTTTCTCGGCTTCGCTGCCCCGTGCGCCCAGATACCGGTCCGATTCATAACCCAGGAAGCGTTTCATCCGGTCGCGGCCATATGCTTTTTGCATCACCATCAGGGCCGAATATTGCGCCATAGACTCCGACAGCAGCGTGGCCCCCTGCATTTCGGCACCTACCACCTGATGCGCCCACCATTGATGCCCCATCTCGTGCGCCACCACATACTTCACCATATCGACGTCGGTTTCGGGATCAATTTTCGAGATGAACCCGATGCTTTCCGAATAGGGCATGGTGCCGGGAAATGCCTGCGCGAACGAGGCATAACGCGGAAATTCGATGATCCGGGCCTGCTTGTGGCGATACGGACCATAATTTTCGGTGTAATACGCCAGCGATTGCTTAATCGACTCGCTCATGTTGCGCATATTGTAGGCGTGCTGTTTGTCGTAATACACCTCCACGTCGATGCCGTTCCACTTGCTGCGGTCTACCTGAAAACGGGCCGAAATGAACGAATAGAAATTCAGCGATTCGTGGTCCAGCGCGTAAGTGAAGTATTTCCGGGGGCGTCCCTGTGGGTCGTTGCCACTCCATTCTTTCCGCAACGAACCGGGGGCAACGGCAATCTGGTCTGCTGAGGTGCTGATGGTAGTCCGCACATTCACCCAATCCGAGTTATCGCTGATATAGGTGTTCATGCAGTCGTCAGTGCAGGGGCCTCCATCCCGGTTACGCTTCAGTTTAGGCATCCGGGCGCGTTCGGGCAGTCCGTGATCCTTGCGGTCATTTTTGCCCGTCATCTCGCCGTTTTTCTGGTAGCCAATTATCGGCGAAATGTCGATGTTGTTGAAAAATGAGCCGTTCTGGTTCACCTGCTGCACAAAATCGACTTCATTTTCAATACCCTGTGCTTTGCGGTAGGCCGTCCAGTTTAGCGTCAGCGAGTCGCCGGGGGCCATTGGGCGGGCCAGTTTGTAGATGCTGTATTGCAACAGCGAATCGTTCAGCACACGCGTGGCACCCCCGATTGTGATCTTGTAATCCAGCCGATTGGGCAGCACAATATGCACCGAGTCGATGGCGATGTTGTTGCGGTTTTTGAGTTGATAGGTCCCTTTTACGGTCAACTCACGCTCGTCGGGGTAGAGGTCAATGACGTAGCTGACGTCGGTGATGCGGGGCTGCGGACGGTGTTCGTACTTCTTGTACGTTTTTTCGTAGGTCACCTGCCGTTTTTCCTGCACTTTGGTTGTCACATACGGGTTCAGGACGTGCGTGTTATAGAACAAAAATGCACCCAGCAGCCCCCAGGCGGCCAAAATGCCAAACGTGACGCGCCTCAGATTCTGGTCGTTCAACCCCACGAAATTGTGTTTCGCCGACTGCCAGCGCGAGCGCCACGACGTGTCCTTTCCGCGTACCCAAAACAGCACCGCCACCACGCACAGCAGGGCCGCAAACAGCAGCCAATAGGCCCGAAACCACGCCAGCGCGGCCACATAAGGCCCCCAGCCATTCATGTCGGAATAGGTGTAGTCGGGCGAGGCGTTGAACTGCGCCAGGTTGCTTTTCACGTCGAGCGGACCCCAGATATAACCGTTGGCAATCAGGATGACCACCACGGCAAAAAAGGCCACGTATTTCTGGTTCACCAGCGTGTGTACCAGCATCGACAGCACAATGATGGGGATGAGCCGGAGCATACCGAGGGCGAAAAAAGAGGTCAGGTACTGCGGTAGGTCGTAGGCCGTGTAGCCCATCAGCGTTTGGGCCACAATACCCGCCCCCACGCAGAGTAGTTGGATCACCGCCACCACGCCGATCATAGCCAGCAATTTGCCCAGGAACACGCTCCAATTGCGGTGGGGCATGGCGTCGTAAATCTGGTCGAGGTCGGCGTCACGTTCTTTCCAGATCAGGTCGCCGGAATAGAAAATGATGATGGCGAAGAGAAAAATGCCCATCGTGCCCTGAATGGTCTGGATAACACTGTAGGTGACGGGAAACGAGTATAGGCCATAAAAATTATCGGACGAACGGAGCGCAAAACCCATGTTCAGCAGGCCCAGCAGGAGAATCACCAGAAACGCCGTACCTCGAATGGTGCCGGTAAAATCGGTCTTTGCTACACGCCAGAGCTGCGCCAGTTGCGCCCTCGCGCCCGTTTGCATCGTGACGCGGGGCAGGGGTTGCGCCTGCCCAAAAACGGCGGTTCCAGCGGCAGGCAGCGCATCGCGGAGGGCCGCCCTAGCGTTCTTACGCCGCTTAAACCAGCCCCCGCTGCTGACCCGTTCGCTGAACGAGAATCGGGCGTAGGTGATACCCAGAAACAGCAGGCCCACACCCGCCCAGATAAGCCGGTTGATGCCCATGTAGCCATCCAGCAGCCCAACAGAACGGGTGTTTTTGTCGGCCACGGTCCAATATTTCGTTACCAACCCAAACGGGCCAAAACCCAGGGCGTCGAAATAGGCCACCAGGCGCTCATTGTCGAGGTCACCGGTGAGGTTCGAGGCCGTAATCTGGGCCACCAGCAGGATCACCGCCCCCACAAACGCCACCACCGTCGACCGGCTCAGGGCGGCGAGCATGAAAATGAACGCGCCCGAAATAAACGTGTTGCACACGGCAAACGTCAGAAAGCTATTCACGTGCGCCGACCACACCACCGGCCCGTACCGCTCGGCCTCGACCGACCCCGTCAGTTGCCCGATGAGCGTACCCAGCAGCACCCCGATGGAGATGCCCAGAAACGGAATCAACGCCACGCAGAATGCCCCAAAGAACCGCCCCGCCAGATAATCGAATTTACGGATCGGCGACGAGAAAACGAGTTGGTGGCTGTTGTAGGTAAAGTCGCGAAGGGCGGCGTTTTGCACAAAGGCCGTCGTCATCAGCAGCGCAAAGATGGTCCAGACACCATACTGATTCTGAATGACATAGGGGGCATTTTTGAAAATATTGCCAAACGATCCACCAATGCTAACGTCGTCGGAAGCGGCTGCCCAGGTAAACATGACGATGTTGACGAGCATAAATATCCAAACCATCGGCTGCCGCAGCCAATACCGGATTTCGAAGGTAAAAATGGAGGTGAGCATAGATTGGTTACCTCACCCCCAACCCCTCTCCTGCTGAGAGGAGAGCCGCTCTAGAGCAGCTTCGCGTCTCAACTACTATGGAGGCGGAGCCTACGCCAAAGCGGCTCCCCTCTCAGCAGGAGAGGGGTTGGGGGTGAGGTAGTTATAGGGTTAACACTGTTTCTCGAATACGCTTTTTTACAGCGTCAAGGTTAGTTAAAACGAACTCGTTTGTAAATCGTAATACAATCAGTCCGTACTCCGTCATCCAATAATCACGGTTTTCATCATAAGCCTTCTGTTCTGCCTCATCATGCACGGATCCATCCAGCTCTATGACCAATTTGTATTGATGGCAATAGAAGTCAGCAATGAACGGTCCAACGGGATGTTGTCGACGAAACTTCAGCTCATCAAACCGCCCACCACGCACAACTTCCCAGAAGAACTTTTCAGTATCAGTCTGCTGCTGCCGCAAAGCACGACCATTCTCAAACCCCTGATTAGGGGCCATAAAGTGCATGGGTAGCTGTAATTTTTGTGCCATTGTACCCTACCCCCCGGTCCCCTCTCCTACTGAGAGGGGGTGAAAAGGTTGTGTCAAAAGTGAAAGTTCAACTTGATGCAGGTGTTAGACAACGGCTGATGCCGCCGCCCCCGACCCCCTCTCAGTAGGAGAGGGGGCCGGGGGCGGTCCCGCGTCCGGGTGAGGTAATCTCCGAAAAGAATACGTCTTCCAGATCAGGTTCCGCCGCCCGGAAACCATCGCCAGGGTCAACGTCGCTCAGGACGTGAATGAGGGGTTTGCCCGCCACGAGTTTGCTGGAGATGACCGAGTGCGTTTGCTGGTAGGTGGGCAGGTCCGTTTTGGTGATGGACCTGGCCCATATTTTCCCCGAAAGGCCATTTACAGCCTCCTGCGGGGTACCGCTAAAGAGAACACGGCCCTGATGGATGATGGCCATGTTGTTGCACAGCTCCATTACATCCTGCACAATGTGGGTCGATAAAATCACGACCACGTTCTCGCCGATCTCGGAGAGGAGATTATAAAAACGGTTGCGCTCGCCGGGGTCGAGACCTGCGGTGGGCTCGTCGACGATGATCAGCGTGGGTTCGCCAATGAGCGCCTGCGCAATGCCGAACCGCTGTTTCATCCCCCCCGAATAGCTACTGACGGCCTTTTTGCGCACGTCCCAGAGGTTCACCCGGTGCAGGAGTGCCTCCACCAACTGCCCTCGCTCCTTGCCATTGATGACGCCCTTCAACATGGCAAAATGATCCAGCAACTCACTCGCCGACACGCGGGGATACACACCAAACTCCTGCGGTAAGTAGCCCAGGGTGCGCCGAACGGCCTCCTTTTGGTTCAATACGTCGAGGTCGCCCAGCGTGACCGTGCCGCTGTCGGCGTCCTGCAACGTGGCCAGCGTGCGCATCAGCGTCGATTTGCCCGCGCCGTTTTGGCCCAGCAGGCCATACATACCCGTTGGGATGGTCAGGGAGACATCGTCGAGGGCACGGACCCCATTGGCGTAGGTTTTTGAGAGATTCTGGATGATGAGTTGCATAGAAAAAGGGCTGGTAAGGGATGATCGCGGTTTAATGCTACTCATCCACTACCAACCCTGATGCGTTTTCTATCCCACCGGTTGTAATCGGGGATGTAAGGCGAAATGGGTTTACTGTCTCATTTAAAACGTACAATACTATAGGCAGATGCGGTCAGACTGGCGGGGTTACCCGCTGCTGCCGCCGCGCCAACTTCGCCAATACGGGCGTTGAGGGTGTAAATCTGGCCGTTCACCACCGTGTTGGTCGTTGCCTGCGTATAACCCGCTGCATCTGTTTTAATGATAGAAGCCGTAGCCCAGTTATTGGCCCCGCGCAGTTGCGTCACCTGACTAGCCTTGTTCACCACGTATAAATCATTGTCGATCAACACCATACCGTCGCCGCCAACAACGGGGGCGAAGCCAGTGACTTCGGTGATAGCATTGCCGTTGCCCAGGTCAATCTTGTACAACTGCCCCGTCGCGGACTTAACCACGATCAGGTAGTTGCCGGGGTGAAACACAATACCGTTCAGGCCAAACTGACCCATTGGAGCACCCAAAACTGCGTTGTTCACCAGCACTGAGGCCGTACCATCGGTAGCCACGCGATAAATCACCGGCGAAAACGAGTCGGTTACATAGGCCACGCCCTGCGTGTCAAGAGCCACGTCGTTGGCTATATGCGGCAGGCCGGGCAGCAATGCCGCCAGATCAGTGCGGCGTGTTAGCTGGTTGGTAGTCAGATCATAAACAAAGAGACCTGCCGTTTTTCCGGTAGCCTGCGGCGTAGTTTTATCGGCAATGGGCTGGGCCCCGTTGCAGATATAGACCTTACCGTTCAGCACTTTCAGGCCCAGCGTCGAAATCAGTTGCGGGTCGTTGACGAGATCAGCATATTGGCCGTTAAAATCGACCGTGCCCACCTTACCCAGTGTGAGCGACGACACCAGAAATTTGCTGAGCGAAGGCGCATAGGCAATGCCCTCCGGGTATTGACGGGCGGCAATGAAAGGCGTGTTTTCGGCGAAAGCCGGCACCGTTGGGTCAAGATTTTTGTGGTCGCAGGCACTCAGTACCAATAGCCCCATCAGGGCTGCGTAGCGTAGATTCAGCATCGGTTTTTTCATCGTTGATTTATGCATGTACCTACCGGTAAATCGGCGAGGGCGGTTATTGTTCTGGCGTAACTGTTTAGGTAGTCCACTGAACTGATAATCAAGCACTTGCAAAGTTAAAAATCGCAAAAGTATTTAATGTCTAAAAGTCAAGTAGTTGATTATCAGCATATTAAGATTTTTGCTTAGTTTAACTCATAAATTAGAAAAATTAGTAACTTGCTGATTGTCAGATAATTGGCTTGAATTTGCCTACCTAAACAGTTACGTTCTGGCAATTCTATCAACTGACTTCCTGTTTCGATTGACCACCCATAAACCAGTCGGTATTGACGTAGCGAACAACTGCCCGTAGGCGGGGGTTTATGAAAGAAAAACCAATCGTTATGAACCACTTCACCACCCTCACCGAGGCCATGCAGGATCTGCAAAAGCGCGGTTATACCGAAGATCTGGCCCCCGCCGGCGAATTTCTGAAAGTGACCAGCCACGACGACCTCAAGCTCCGCAGCGACGAATTCATGGTCGATGAATTTCACCGGTTCGAAGGCACGTCTGACCCCGGCGACGAGATGACGCTGTACGCCATTTCGTGCAAAAACGGCATGAAAGGCGTTTTTGTAGCCGCTCAGGGCACGTATTCCAACGAAGCCTCGCCCGAACTGATGGCCAAATTCAACGTCTCAGACCGCGCCGACGTCAACACTGAAGGCGCGGTACAGCCGATTACGCCAACGATATAGTCTGGAAAGTCGCCTTTAAGGTCGTAGGGAGGCGTACGGCTAATCTGGAAAGTCATGCTTTTTCTTGATAGAAAGAAACGGCTTTCCAGACTAGCCGTACGCCTCCCTGCGACTTTCCAGGCTTTTAATTTGTACCTTTGCAAGATTCCCCGTATTCTACTAGCTTTTTTTCAGGGGAGTGTATATATGAAGCTATCTGAATTTAGATTTGACCTCCCCGAAAGTCTGATTGCCAAATATCCCGTTGAACGGGGCGAAGCACGGCTCATGGTCATCGACCGCAAGGCAAAGACGATTGAACACAAAAAATTTCCCGACATCCTCAGCTACTTCGTCGATGGCGACGTGATGGTGATCAATAATACCAAAGTGTTTCCCGCCCGGCTCTACGGCAATAAAGAAAAAACAGGCGCGAAAATCGAAGTGTTTCTTCTCCGCGAGTTGAACCGCGAAATGAAACTCTGGGACGTACTGGTTGACCCCGCCCGGAAAATTCGCGTTGGCAATAAACTCTACTTTGGCGACAGTGATCTGGTAGCCGAAGTTATTGATAACACTACCTCACGCGGCCGTACCATCCGTTTCCTCTTCGATGGTAACCACGACGAGTTCATGAAAGCCGTGGACCAACTCGGCGAGATGCCTATCCCCCGCGAAATCATGCGCGAGTCGGTGGAGGCAGATCGGGAATATTTCCAGACCGTTTTCGCCAAGCACGTTGGTGCCGTTGCTGCCCCCACGGCGGGTCTGCACTTCACCAAAGCCATGATGAAGCGGATGGAGATCAAAGGCGTTCATTTTGCCCCAGTCACCCTCCACATCGGCCTCGGCACGTTCCGGCAGGTGGACGTGGAAGACCTCACCAAGCACAAAACCGATTCGGAGAACTTCCGCATTGAGTTGGAAGCTGTACAGATTGTAAATAAAGGCTTGGACGGCGGAAAGCGGGTTTGCGCCATTGGTACCACGGCGCTTAAAGCCCTCGAATCGTCGGTATCGGCCAACGCACGGCTGAAACCGGTAGAAGGCTGGACAGACCGGTTTATTTTCCCACCCTACGAGTTCAAAATCGCCAACGCGCTGCTGACCAATTTTCACCTGCCAGAGTCAGTGCTATTGATGATGACGTCGGCCTTTGGTGGGCATGAACTCATCAAGGAAGCCTACAAAGTGGCCATCCAGGAGAAGTACCGTTTCTTCACCTACGGCGACGCGATGTTGATAATCTAGTCAGCAGTCGATAGTCGATAGTCTGGAAAGTCGTGAGGGTATTGTTGACGCACTATTGTTTCGTGTCAGCAGTACCCTAACGATTTTCCAGACTATCGACTATCGTCTATCGCCTATCGACCATTGACTTTTTCCCCCTTGCGCCTTACGACTAATTTCTTCGCCATCATTGTGGCAGGCGGCAGCGGGAGCCGGATGAAAACCGACGTGGCCAAGCAGTTTCTGCTGCTCAACGGCAAGCCCATGCTGCAACGCACCATCGAGCAGTTTCTGGCCTATTCGCCCGACCTCCCCATCCGCCTCGTACTGCCCGAACGCGATATGGCCGTGTGGGAATCCCTTTGCGCCGAACACGATTTTTATCCACAAAACGTGCAGACCGTCATGGGAGGAGCTACCCGCTTTCAGTCAGTGCGGAATGGCCTCGCCAGCATCCCGACGGGCGTCGACGCTACGGGTTTGGTGGCCGTACATGATGGCGTAAGACCCTATGTATCAGCCGGTACCATTGCCATAAGTTTCGCTACGGCCTCTCATAAGGGCAGTGCGGTTACCTGCGTGGCGGCCAAAGATTCGGTCAGGCTCATGGGCGAAAATGGTCACTCGGAAGCCATCGACCGGGCGCGGGTGCGGCTGGTGCAGACGCCCCAGACGTTTCGTCTCGACTGGTTCCGGAAGGCCTTCGCTGGACCCGAACAGCCCCATTTCACCGACTGCGCCAGCGTCCTCGAATGGGCCGGGTATCCCATCACCCTGATCGAAGGCGAGTACGAAAACATCAAAATCACTACGCCCGACGACTTGACAGGTTAGTTTTCAGTTTTGAGTTTGTAGTTTTCAGTTGGCTGGCGCAGGTGTATTGCTCTCGCGTAGGCCAACTGAAAACGACAAACTCAAAACTGACTATGCGCCCCCGCCAACATCCATCCTACTACATAGACGGCCTGCGGGCGGGTGATCGGCTGGTGCTAAGCCGGGCTATTACGTTGGTAGAAAGCCAGTTACCCACCGATCAGGTGTTGGCGCAAGCCGTGCTTGAGGGCGTATTACCGCATGTTTCGCAAACATCTGTGCGCGTGGGTATTACGGGCGTGCCGGGCGTGGGTAAGAGCACATTTATCGAAACCTTCGGCACCCACCTCACCAGCCTGGGCAAGCAATTGGCCGTACTAGCCGTTGACCCCACCAGCCAACGGTCGGGCGGGAGCATTCTGGGCGACAAAACCCGCATGGACAGCCTTTCCATGAACCCGCTGGCCTACATCCGCCCTTCGCCGGCGGGCGATTCGCTGGGGGGCGTGGCCCACCGCACCCGCGAGACCATGCTCCTGTGCGAAGCCGCCGGATTCGACCTGATTTTGATCGAAACTGTGGGCGTGGGCCAATCCGAAACGCTGGTACATGGCATGGTCGATTTCTTTTTGCTGCTCATGCTGGCCGGGGCGGGCGATGAACTCCAGGGTATGAAACGCGGCATTATGGAACTCGCCGATGCCCTCGCCATTACCAAAGCCGACGGCGATAACATGCCTGCCGCCAACCGTGCCCGCCTGGAATACCAGAACGCGCTGCACCTCTTTCCCCCCACCGGCACCGGCTGGCAACCACCCGTGGTGACCTGCTCAGCCCTCAACGGCATGGGTATCAGCGATTTATGGGCTATGATCGGGCAACACCAAACGCTGATGCGTGAGTCGGGCGAACGCATCAGGCACCGGCAGCGGCAGGCCCTCGACTGGTTTCGTACCCTGCTTCGCCAACGGATCGAACGGCAATTTTTTAGCCAGGTCGGTGTACTAAATCAACTACAAATCATTGAAAGGCAGGTTATTGCGGGCGAAATTCTGCCAACACAGGCCGTGCAACAGATAGCCCCCTAGCTCAGGCGCAGTACTACCCTAGAAGAGGTTTTTCCCTACACTTGAATTAAATGTTGCCACACGTAAACCATTTTTAGCTGCCCTATTGTTGTCTCCTTGTATTTGTACATACAAGATAACAACGCATGGCAACTCAACTTTTTTCGCCCTTTACGCTGGGAAACATTACACTAAAAAACCGGGTTGTGATGGCCCCCATGACGCGTAACCGTGCCACCGCCGCGCACGACGTTACGCCCATCATGGCTACGTATTATGCCCAACGCGCTTCGGCAGGGCTGATTATTACGGAAGGTATTGCCCCATCGGCCAACGGTAACGGCTATGCCCGCGTACCGGGTCTATACACGCCCGCGCAGGTAGAAGGCTGGAAAGCAGTGACGGCTGTCGTTCATGAAAAGGGAGGCAAAATCTTCGCCCAACTGATGCATACGGGTCGCGTTAGTCACCCCGTCCACATGGAAGCTGGTGCCGAAGTGGTAGCGCCTTCGGCCATTGCTGCCGCTGGACAGATTTACACCGACGAGCAGGGAATGCTGGATCACCCAACGCCCCGCGCCATGACCAAGGCCGACATTGACCAGACGGTTCAGGAATTTGTAACAGCAGCCCAAAACGCTGTCACCGCCGGGTTTGACGGGGTTGAAATCCACGGAGCCAATGGTTACCTGATCGAACAGTTTTTGCGCCCAACTACCAACCAACGCACGGACGAATACGGCGGCTCGACCGAAAACTACGCCCGCTTTGCCCTGGAAGTAGCTACGGCCGTTTCCAACGCCGTCGGTATCGACAAGGTAGGTATTCGCCTTTCGCCCTACGGCGTCTTCAACGACATGCCTTATTCGCCTGACTATGACGTCATTGCGCTGCACGTTGCCGAAAAACTGAATGGTGTAGTGACCTACGTTCATCTGGTAAACCACGAGTCGATGGGCGCACCCGCCGTGGCCGAAAGCATTGTTGACAGTATTCGTACCACCTACAAAGGCACGCTGATTTTGAGCGGCGGCTACGATTTCGCAAGCGCCGAAGCTACCCTGAAAGCCGGTAAAGCGGAACTGATTGCTTTTGGTCGCCCGTTTATTGCCAACCCCGATCTGGTTGAGCGCATGGAAGCTGGTGCCGACCTGAGCCAGCCTGATTTCAGCACGTTCTACACCCCCGGCGAGAAAGGATACACCGACTACCCCCCTTTGGTGGAAGCCACGGTTTAAGCTGGTTCTGCCCAGTTTATCTGACAAGTGAATAGGAACGACTGCCACTGCGACACGTAGTGGCAGTCGTTTTTTGGCGAAAACTACTTAACAAAGCGGATTTGTAGGGTGTTTTGATAAAATCCCTGCGCTCAATTATTTCTTCTGATTATCCTATAATCTATCTTTGTGGACGTACAGTTTCCTATTCCTAGCCCTTTCCTTTCTTCCTATCGCCAGACCATTACCTGATACCTTTTTTATACTAGCTGACTAGATCGTCATTTTTAATGGAGCGGACAGGGGCAACCCAGCCCGCTTTTTTGTTGGCGTTTCCGCTCACGCCGATGCGTCAGCAACCCCGCCCCAACCCGTACCTTCGCGGTCTGTCTACACTACCTATTGGGGCCGCTTCATGCTCATCACCCTTGCTATCTGGGTCTATTGTACACTGATCTGCTACCTGGCCGGTCAGGCTACGCTTACGGTGGTCAGTCGTTTTTTTTCGCCCGAAACCTCCGCGCCGCCGTGGCCGCTCCTGTGCCTGCTGGGGGCGGCAGTACTCACAACCGTGCTGGGTTACGCCTATCTGTGGCTACCCATAAACGGACTTGTCCATAGCGTAGTTGCCTGTCTTTTAGTCGGTTATATGCTATGGAAACGCCCATTTTGCGATCATCGAAAAGCCGGTTGGCGCAACAGCCTTCCTCAAAAAATGGGTCGGCTACACGGGCTGATGCTGGCTGCACTGACACTGGTTTTCGGTACGATCTGGCTCCGTAGTACGCAATTGCCCCGTCTGAACGACACGGGAGGCTACCACGCCCCCATGATCGAGTGGATCAGGCACTATGCTATCGTGCCGGGGCTGGCGAACCTGAATTACCGGTTCGGGTTCAACAATTCGTGGTTTTTGCTCAACGCCTTTTTCGCCGTGCCCCTACCCGGTACACCCCTCACCAATGGGCAGCCGGGTTTGCCTTCGCCCTGGCACGGCCTCAACGGCTGGTTGCTGCTGATGGGTATGGCATATGCCGTAACGATTTGGCAAAAAACGCCCCTGGCGTGGCTCTGGACCACGTTCATGGCCGGGTTGATGCTCGTTTTTCACTGGACACTCGCCTCTCCCACTCCCGACTTACCTGCTCAACTCTACGCCGGCCTGGTCATTTTTTTATGGCTTGATAGCGACGGTTTCCGCACAAAACCGCTGGGCACGGCGGCCTGGTTATGCCTGCTGTTTGGGCTGGCGGCGATGACCACCAAGCTCAGCACCGTAACCGTTTTGGTGCTGCCCGCGCTGCTGCTGTTGCAGGCCTTGCGGCAGCGAGAATGGCGTTTTCTGACTGTTGCCATTGTCACCATCATCGTCGGAACGGGCTACTGGTGGGCGGGAAACGTCATCCTGACGGGCTACTTGTTCTACCCCACCCTCAGCCCCCTCGCCGACCTGTTTTCGGTCGATTGGAAAGTGCCGCACTACCTCATCGAGCAGGGCCTGTTTAACCTTGCCGATGGCACCAAAGCGGGCTATGCTGGCCCGGCGTGGCCCTTTTGGACGTGGGTACCGCACTGGTTCATCACCCGCCCACCGCTGGAAAAACTGGCAGCCATCCTGTTGGCACTTACCCCCATCGCCGCATTTTTCGGCAAAAAAAACACCCACAACCGCCTGAATTACAGCCGATTCTGGGCACTATTCACCGTTATACTGGGTGTACTATTCTGGTTTCTGCTGGCCCCCGATCTGCGTTTCGACGCGGCAGGCGTGCTGCTTTTGTTGCTGCTTATCTACGGCCCATTGGTAAAGCAACTACCGACCTCTTTGCCCGAAAAACAGCGTCTGCCTCTCTCCTATCTAGCCTCTATCGGACTGATAGTCAGTTTGTTATTTGCTGCTATTAGTCGTGAATCTATCTCATGGCTATTGCCCGCACCCTACCCAAACCCGCCTTTGACAACCGTTGCCCTAGGCACCCAAACCCTCTACATCGCCACTGACCGCACCGACGTTTCCCACGGCATTCGCGGCTATTGGAGCAATTGTTTCGCCGCCCCGCTCCCCTGCGCGCCCTACGCCCCGCCGGGGTTACGGCTGCGGGGGCAGAGCCTTGGGAAGGGGTTCAAAGAGAGTGGTAAGTGATGAGTGATAAACGATGAGTTTGTTTACGCAAGACCAGATACTCTTGCGTAAACAAACTCATCGTTTATCACTCATCATTTACCACTCTTTTTACAAATGCTCGGCCAGATAAGCCACATACTGCTGATACAGAAGCAGATACGTCGTCTGGTTGTAGGCCACGCCGTGGGCACCGGGGGGATAAATGCGGAGGTCGGCGTCTTTACCGGCGTCTTCCAGGGCGTTCATGAGTTGGAAGGTGTTGCGGACGTGCACGTTTTCGTCCATCGTGGAGTGGGCGATGAACATTTTTCCGGCTAGGTTTTTGGCGTAGGTCGTCACCGCACTTTTGGTATAGGCAGCGTCGTTTTCGGGCACCAGACCCATGTAGCGCTCGGTATAGATGCTGTCGTACAACCGCCAGTCGGTAACGGGTGCACCCACCAATGAAACCTTGAACACACCG
This sequence comes from Cytophagales bacterium, assembly GCA_038230755.1. GTDB lineage: Bacteria > Bacteroidota > Bacteroidia > Cytophagales > Spirosomataceae > Fibrella. The sequence goes on from JBBRMP010000085.1 coordinate 19,757, forward strand.
GGGTGGGTGAGCATGGTGTAGCTGCTCATGTAGCCACCGTAGCTGTGCCCGCGAATAGCCATCCGTGCCCCGTCTACCCACGGCAACGACGCCATGTATTTAGCTGTTTCAGCGAAATCGAGGCTCTCAAACTGGCCTAGTTTCGTGTACACCTGCTTCTCGAACGTTTGGCCGTAGCCGCCGCTGCCCCGGTTATTCACGCCCACCACCACGTAGCCCTGCTGCACCAAAAACTGCTGCCACGGCTGCGTATGCCACTCATTGTACACCGATTGCGCCCCCGGACCGCCGTAAATATCGAGCACAACGGGGTACTTCTTGGCAACGTCGAAGTCAGCCGGTTTCAGGATCGAAATCTCGATGCGTTGCCCGTCGGAGGTGGTGAATGAGCTGAGTTCTTTGGGCGAATAGGCGTTGGCGGCCACGTACTCACGTACGCGGGCGTTGTCTTCCAGCGTCTTCAGCAGCTTGCCCGAAACCGTCCGCAACTCCACCTGCGTGGGCGTGTTTACGTTTGAATAGCGGTCGATAAACGTCTGCCCGTCGGGCGAGAAATTGATAGCGTGCCGACCGTCGGGCGTGGTAAGGCGGCGTTTGTTTTTTCCGTCGGCATCCACCACATACAGTTGCCGTTCCAGGGGCGATGCTTCCGTCGAGGTAAAGTAGACCTTCTTCGCTTTGGCGTCGATGTGCTGAATGGTCGACACCTCAAAATTGCCCTTGGTGACCTGATTGAGCAGTTTTCCGGCGTAATCGTAGCGGTACAGATGCGCCCAGCCATCGCGGTCCGACACCCAATAAAACTCATTGACACCGTCGGGGAAGTAGAACAGGTGATCGACCCCGGCGAAGAAATCGAACACGTCGACCCACGTTTTCGATGTTTCGGTCATCACCGATTTGGCCGCGCCGGTGCGGGCATCGGTCATGTAGAGAGTCAGTTCGTTTTGCTTCCGGTTCAAATGAACCAGGGCCAGTTTACCTTCCTGCGCGGTCCAGTAAATGCGGGGAATATAGCCATCGGCACCTTCCACCTGCATAAAGTTTGTCTTGCCGTTGGCCACCTCGATAGCCCCGATGCGCACGGCGGGGTTGTGGTCGCCCACGCGCGGGTAGGGCAGCGAATCGTAGGTTTCGCGGAAGCCTTTGTAGTTGGTAAGGCGGTAAATGGGTACGGCCCGCTCGTCGGTTTGCCAGAAAGCGATGAATTTACTATCCGGCGACCATGCCCAGGCTTGCGCGAGGCCAAATTCTTCTTCATAGGCCCAGCCAAACCGACCGTTATAGAAGGCAGCTTTGGCCGCTCCGGCGTTCTGGTCGTTGGTCAGTTGCTTTTCGCCGCCCGACCCGGCCACGTCAAACACGAACAGATTGCCCCCGCGCTCGTAGCCCACCTGCCTGCCATCGGGTGATAGCTCGGCGGTTTGGGCATCTTTGGCAATGAGTTTCAACTGCTTGTCGGCCACCGAATACAGGTAATAATCCGACACGCCCGACCGCCGGTACACGGGCCGAAAGTTGGTTTTGAACACAATATTTCGCGCATCTTTCGACCACTGAAACGACTCATAATCAAACACTTTGCTGCTGCTGGGAAAGGTCATCCCTTTACCATCAAAAGCTACGGTTTCTTCCTGCGTGGCGGGTGTCACGGTCTTGATCACGCCGCCTTTGTCGAGGTACGAAAAGCGTTTTCCACCCTCGATCCAGTTGACCGAGCGCGGCCCATTTGACCCGGCCAGTTGCGCACCTGAACGGAGTGCCTGCCCCAGATCGGCGTATCGGGTTTTGGGGGTGGGCATTTGCGCTACTGATGCAGTAGTGATAAGGCTGGCAAAAAGGAGCCACAGAATGGGTTTGTTGACGTTCATGGGCTAAAAATAACGCCGTAAAAACTTACATTTGCTTACAGGCCATTTCCGTTTCACGGTACCGCTATGACGCTCAGCATTGCCAACATTCCGGAAGAACAACGTACCACGGTTGAGTTCGCCAATTACCAGATGGACGATGAGGCATTTTACGACTTCTGCCGTCAGAACGACCACCTCAAGTTTGAACGGAACACTGATGGTACCATTGTCGCTATGCCTAATACCGGCGGAAAAACGGGAATCCGTAACACTAAAATCACCTCGCGCCTCGACATCTGGTCAGAAACCTATGGCGGACTGGTCTTCGACTCATCAACGGCGTTCAAACTGCCCAACGGAGCCACCCGTTCGCCCGACGTAGCCTGGATTAGTGAGGCCCGCTGGGCTGCGCTCACCACCGACCAACAGGAGCGTTTCCCGCCCATCGCCCCCGATTTTGTGGTCGAGCTAATGAGTAACACCGACTCATTGTCTACCGCCAAAACCAAAATGGCCGAATACATCAGCAACGGCGTCCGGCTCGGTTGGCTTATCGACATCAAACGGCAAGAGGTGCTGATCTACCACGCCGACGGCTCCACACAATCCCACACTCAATTCGACGTACCGTTATCTAACAGCGACACACTGCCGGGTTTTGAGTTTGATTTACGACTACTGATTCGGTAATCCTGCTCTTTTGAAAGTAGTTTTACTTGGTTCAAAGTACGAAATGATTATGTATTAAATAAAGGTAACTGTTTAGGTAGGCAAATTCAAGCCAATTATCTGACAATCAGTAAGTTACTAATTTTTCTAATTTATGAGTTAAACTAAGCAAAAATCTTAATGTGCTAATAATCAACTACTTGACTTTTAGACATTAAATACTTTTGCGATTTTTAACTTTGCAAGTGCTTGATTATCAGTTCAGTGGACTAC
>JBBRMP010000086.1:0-22443 GCA_038230755.1 Cytophagales bacterium
AGCTACTCTAACTCGGTTAGCTGACGCAAGTAAAGCTCCCCCTTCGGGGGCGGGGGGGGCTGGCGTCTTCCGCGAAGTGGGTCAGCTCGCGGGTATATCGGCCACAGACTGGAGTTGGGGTGCCCTGCTGGCCGATTTTGACCTCGACGGGCGCAAAGATCTGTTCGTCAGCAATGGGCTGGGCCGCGACCTGACCAACGCTGATTTCACCAAATACATCAGCAACGAAGAAGAAATGCGTTCGGGCACGAGTATGCTGGATCAACTGAAACAGATGCCCTCTACGCCCACCAAAAACTATATTTTCCGCAACATCAGCGGGGCCGACAGTGTGGCGTTTCAGAATGAGCAAAAGGAATGGGGGTTCGATGAAAACACCCGCTCGAATGGTTGCGCCTACGCCGACCTGGACGGCGACGGTGACCTGGAACTGATTACGAATAACCTTAACGAACCCGCCCGGATTTATACCAACACCCAACGCGAACAGGAGCAGGGTCACTACCTGAAAATCAAGCTCAAAGGCCCGTCCCAAAACCCATTTGGCGTTGGTGCAAGGGTGACCATTACGCAGGCTGGCGAAACCCAGATGCAGGAGTTTTACCCCACGCGCGGCTACCTCTCCTGTAGCCACGACGCGCTGCTGTTTGGACTGCCCAATGGCGATAAAGCCGTGCAACTAGACATCGCCTGGCCCGACGGACGAATCACCAAAATGGCGGCTAATAAGCCTGATCAAACAATCATAGTCGATTATGCCCAGTCAAAGTCAGGGCCATCGCCTACTACTGTGTTTCCACCATTGGCAGATGGGCCGTTGTTGACCGAAATTGACAAAGCCGTCTCCTACACCCACACCATTGCACCCGTCAATGATTTTGAGCGGCAACAGATGCTGCCTATGCAGTACTCCTACACCGGCCCACGTATAGCCATAGGCGACGTAAACGGCGATGACTTCCCTGATGCTTTCGTGTGCGGTACGCCGGAGAAGCCTGGAGTACTGCTTATGGGAGGTGTTGGGCAGCGAAAAGAAGGAAACGGAGTTGTTATGCTGGCAGGAAGCCCGCTTTTCGCCCCACGCTCTTTACCCGACACCAGCCACCGCAAGAATACCGCCGCCGTGATGGCTGATTTCAACGGCGACAAACGGCCCGACCTGTACGTGGTCAACGGAGCCTACAACCTGAGTGAGTATGGCGTGTTGCAAGACCAGCTCTGGCTGAACAACAACGGCCAATTACAGCCCGCGCCTCTGCCCGGAGACAAAATCAACGGCTCGTGCGTAGTGGCCTTCGACGTAGACAAAGACGGCGACATGGACCTGTTTGTGGGTGGCCACGTGCGCCCTAACCGCTTTCCGCTGGTGGAAGAAAGCCTGTTGCTCATCAACGACGGCAAGGCCCATTTCACCCAAAAATCGCTGGGCCGCCTCGGCCTCGTCACCGACGCCACCACCACCGATCTCAACTATGACGGCTGGCCTGACCTGATCGTCGTTGGCGAATGGATGCCCGTCACCACCCTGCTCAATGACCAGCACGGGCAACTGAAAACCGAAAACTCGAAACTTGACACTCTCTCTGGTTGGTGGAACCGCATCGAAAAGGCCGATCTGGACGGTGACGGCGACGATGATTTTATTGTGGGCAATCTGGGCCAAAACACGCAGTTCCGCGCCACCGAGGCCGAACCCGCCACGATGGTCTATGCAGATTTCGACCAAAACGGCACCATCGACTGCTTCATGAGTTACTTCATTCAGGGCAAATCATACCCGGCCTACACCCGCGACGAGGTGGGCGATCAGGTCACGAGCCTACGCCGCGCCTTCACCACCTACGCCGCCTATTCCACCGCCACCATCGACCAGTTTTTTGACCAGTCGGTGTTGCAACAGGCTAAGAAAGAGACGATTAACGAAATAAGAACGTTGGTGCTGGAAAATAAAGACGGTGAACTGGTGCCCCACGTTTTGCCCCAACTGGCGCAGGAAGCACCCGTTTACAGCATTGTGGCGGAGGATTTCGACCATGATGGTAAACGCGACCTGCTCCTGTTGGGCAACAACTCCTACTTCCGATTGCGCCTTGGCAAAGTAGATGCCAACCACGGGCTGGTGTTGCGCAACCGGGGTAATTTCCAGTTTGACAACGTGCCTTCCGACCAAACGTGCCCCTTCATCACCGGCGACGTCCGCGATGCCAAACGGGTAGGGAATTTTCTGCTGGTCGGGCAGTGTAATGGTCCATTGCGAGCGTTTACGATGGGGAAGTAGCCGCCGTTTAGCGGACGGGGCCGCCCGTGCGGTGGGACTCCGCTGTAGGAAAAGTTTCACAGCGGAGTACCACCGCACGGGCGGCCCCGTCCGCTAAACATAAAAAACTACAACCAATTGACTAATAATCAGTTATCATATTTATTTTATTTGTTATTCCCCCTTTGGGGGTTAGGGGGCTGCACCGCGCCTACTGAAGCCCCGCTCTTTATCTCGCTCGATTCGACACGGACGGGTGTGGGCTTTGTGAATCGGGTGAAGGAAACGCCGCAACTGAACATCATCGACTACCTCTATTTCTACAACGGTGGCGGTGTGTCGGCGGGCGACGTGAATAACGATGGGCTGACGGACCTGTATTTCGTCTCGAATCAGGGACCGAATAAATTGTATTTGAACCGGACCGGAGAGTCGAAAAAAGGTGAAACCATTCATTTTCAAGACGTTACCATCAAAGCAGGCGTGGCTGGGAAAGCCGACTGGCAAACGGGCACCACGATGGCTGATGTCAACGGCGACGGGCTGCTGGATATTTATGTGTGTGCCGTAAGTCAGTTTCGGGGCACCAAAGGCCACAACGAACTTTACATCAACAACGGCCCCGGTCCCGACGGGGTGCCGACTTTCACCGAGCAGGCCGAAGATTACGGACTGGCCTTCAATGGCTTCTCGACCCAGGCCGCCTTTTTCGATTACGACCACGACGGCGACCTCGATTGCTTCCTGCTCAACCACGCCGTGCATTCCGTTCGGTCGTATGATAAGGTAGCCGCCCGAACCCAGAAAGACACTGCGGCGGGTGATTATCTATTTGAAAATCAGCGTACTAAGGGCGATAAGGTTCCGCAAAAGTTCGTTGACGTGACCACAAAATCGGGTCTCTTTATGGCCCCGATGGGTTACGGATTAGGCGTGGCCGTGGCCGATTACAACAATGATGGTTGGGAAGATATCTATGTCTCGAATGATTTTCACGAAGATGATTATCTGTACATCAACAACCAGCACGGCCAATTTACCAACGAAGCACCGAGGCAACTGGCCCACACCAGCCGGTTTTCGATGGGAAACGATGCCGCCGATATTAACCACGATGGCTTGCCCGACATCGTTACGCTGGATATGTATCCCGACGATGAGCGCGTTGAAAAATCGTCGGCGGGAGAAGATCCGTATGACATTTACCAGTACAAACTGGCCTACGGCTACATGAATCAGTATAGCCGTAACTGCCTGCAAATCAATACGAAAGGTTTATTTTGCGACATTGCCGCGCTGGCGGGGGTGGCCGCTACCGACTGGAGCTGGTCGCCGCTCCTGGCCGATTACGATCTGGACGGGCAAACCGATTTGTTCATTGCCAACGGCATTGCCCGCCGCCCCAACGACCTCGATTACGTCAAGTACGTATCCAATGATTCGGTGCAATTGGCGATGGCTAACTCAGCGGAATTTTTGCGGAAAGCCATCGAAAAAATGCCCGACGGGCGGGTGCCAAACTACCTGTTTCGGGGCACGGCGGGCCTGCGGTTTCAGGATAAATCGGCGGTCTGGGGGTTTGCCGAACCGGGTTGCGCCAACGGGGCTGCCTACGCTGATCTGGACAACGATGGCGACCTGGATTTGATCACGAATAACCTGAACGAACCCGCCCAGATTCACCAGAATCAGGCCACGATGCTCTTTCCCCAAAATACCCACCTCACCGTTAGCCTCCGGGGCGACGGAGCCAACACCGCCGGGATAGGAGCGAAGGTGATTTTGCGCTACGCCGACAGCCTGCAAGTGCAGCAACTGATGCCTACGCGGGGCTTCATGTCGTCGGTAGAGCCACGCCTGACGTTTGGGCTGGGCATCCGAAAAACGGTCGATTCGCTCATTGTGATCTGGCCCGACCAACGCATGGACGTGCGGACAAACGTAGCCATGAACCAAGCCATCACCTTGCGCCAGGCCGACGCCAAACTGGACGGGCACGGTTATAAAATCGGCCTTCCTGCTTCAAAAAAGCTGTTTTTTGCCGAAACAGATACGACCCAGATACCCTACCGACATCGCGAAAACACGTACTTCCTCGACTTTGCGCGCGAGTCGCTGATGCCATTTAAAGTCTCAACCGAAGGCCCTCGTTTGGCCGTGGGTGACGTGAACGGCGATGGCCTCGACGATGTCTACGCGGGGGGAGCGCGTGACCAACCGGGGAGCCTGCTGCTACAACAGCCCGACGGTCGGTTTATGGTGTCGAACCAACCCGCCATCGCCGCCGATTCGGTAGCTGAAGACGTAGATGCGGTCTTTTTCGACGCCGATAATGACCACGATCTGGACCTATATGTGGTGGCGGGGGGTAACGAGTTTTCGCGGAATGACCCGCCGCTGCAAGACCGGCTGTACCTGAACAACGGTGGCCATTTCAGCAAAGCCTCGCTGTCCGTTTTGCCCGGTAATAAAAGTTGCGTCCGCCCCGCCGACGTCGATGGCGACGGTGATCTGGACCTGTTTGTGGGTGGCCGTGTGGTGCCCAATCACTATGGCCAAACGCCTGATTCATACCTGCTCATCAACGACGGACACGCCCATTTTACTACCCAAACCGATGCGCTCGTTCCCGGTCTACGGCAGGTGGGCATGACTACCGATGCCATCTGGACCGACCTCAACAACGACCACCGACCCGACCTCGTTGTGACCGGCGACTGGATGGCCCCGCGCGTATTTTTGAACCGAAAAGGCCATTTACAGGAACTGGAGGCCCCTTTCGGCGACGTACCCATGCACGGTTTGTGGCAGTGCATCGCCGCTTTGGATGTTGACAAAGACGGGGATATGGACCTGGTGGCGGGTAACCTGGGATTGAACACCAAGCTCCGCAAAACGCCCAACGGTCAACTACGGATGTGGGTAAAAGACGTCGATAAAAACCAGACATCTGAAACGATCCTGGCCTACAATCGGAGCGACAACCTGGACGACTGGTTTCCCGTGGCCACCAAAGACGAGCTGGGCAAACAGATGCCGAGCATCATTAACAAGCGCTACGTGCCCTACAGCAGCATTGCGGGCAAGACCGTAGCCCAAATCTTTACCGCCGACGACCTTGCCGATGCCGAGATAAAACGAGTCGATCAGTTTGCGTCGGTGCTGTTGCTCAACGACGGCACCAAAGGAACCGTGCATTTCACGGTGCAGCAGCTGCCTCTACTAGCGCAGGTATCCAAACTCTTCGCCCTTCGCCCCGCCGATATTGACGGCGACGGTGACCTAGACATGTTGGGTGGCGGTAATTTCTACGGCGTGGCCCCGTATCAGGGGCGTTACGATGCCAGTTACGGGCTTGTCTTGCGCAATGACAAGGGCACGTTCACTGCACTCCCCCCCGCAGAAACGGGCTTTTTGTTAAGCGGCGAAGTACGGTCAATCATTCCCGTGCGAAGCAAAAACGGCCTCCGTTGGTTTGTGGGGCGCAATAATGATCGGGTGCAGGTGTTCAGGGCTTATCAATGATAGCCTTACCCAGTAGTCATAGTATGCTGGAACGGGGTGATGGCTGCGAGGTAAACGGGCATCTTAGGCTACCAAAATGAGAGCTGTATAATTCGCCTTCAAGCCCGGTAAGTTTGTTGTGTTGTCAAATACCAAGCCCAAACTATATTGACCCTTTACCAAAACTATATCCACCCAAACCGCTTTCCAGAGAATAGTTGGCAGGCATTAGCTACGCGAAAGGTATCTGTTGGGAACCTACTCAAATTGAAAGGCGAAATAAGTACAGGGCTGCTGACTGTTATTATGAATGGCGTGGGGCACGTTCGACTCCAGGTATGGCAGGTCACCCACCGAGACGGGATACAACCCACCATTGATGCTTGACTCTGCCGAGCCATCTACCAAAATCAGAATTTCGGCGGCGCGGTGCGTATGCGGCGCATGACTCCACAGGCCACTGTTTAGCGTGGTCACATGCATCTCAAACCGTCTGGTCATGGCCGTGGCCCGGTCGAACATACGGCGGACACCCCCCTTGTCGTGTTGCTGAAAAGGCACACTATTCCAGTTGATACAGAAAGAACCGCCCGCCTTTTGGCCTCTTGCCGCGTCTGTGGGCAGCTTTGATTCATACCGCATCACATAATAGGTGGCCGGTGCGTCGCTTTTATTCTCGAAGCCGTGTTCATCGCCAGGCATAATCAGGGCAACGCTGTTGGGGCCAAGCGTTTGCGTCTTGCCAGCAATAGTTACCGTTAGCTCGCCCCCTTTGATGATAACCAATTCCTCGTCGCTGTGCTTGTGAGCGGGGTGCGGAGCCTGATGAGCCGCCACCGTAGTAGCATGGACACTGAGATGGCTGAAATCGGTGCTGCTACCGTCGAGTAATGGCCGTTGCTTGGAATCCGTCTTTTTCACGATGGCCGATTTGGCCCAGATATAGACTTTAGACTCAATGGGTTGAGCCAGCCAGGAAATGGTGGCGACAAGCAGGCAACTGAAAAAAATGAGGTAGAGATTCATGAGCCAGTTAGTCCAGTATGTATGATGGACAGAAAGCACCCGGTCAACCTGATTCTAACCACTATTGCTCAGACCTCAATCAGCATGGCCCCGTACGAATACCCCCCGCCAAAGACGGTAACTACGATGTGTTCGCCTTTCTGAAACGAGTCCCAGCGTTCGGATAGGGCGATGGCGCAACCGGCACAACCGGTGTTGCCGAGGTACTGAATGTTGGAAATCAGTTTCTCGTCGGGCAGGCCCAGGGTGTGCATCACGTTACGGCTGATACGCAGGTTGGCCTGGTGGGGCAGCACATAATCGACGTCGGCGATAGTCAGGTGGTGCCGTTCCAGAATCTGGAGGCTGGCCCTGGGCATGTATATGCAGGCATTCTGGAACACGTCGCGGCCATAGGGCATGATCACGCCCTTCACTAACGGCTGCAATACCACGGCCTCAACGGCTTTGCCTGCGTGGGCGGCCCCGCCCGTAAGCAGGCCCATGATGGTCATGTCATTATCTGACTGGCGCTCTTTGGTAATCAGCAACGCGGCCGCACCGTCGCCCCAAAGGTGGCCCGACACGGTGTCTTCTTCGTTGTAATAGGCCGTGTTATGTTCGGTAACGATCACTAGTGCCCGCGAGGCTTTATTGAGGGCAAAGTAGCCCTCTACAATCTCGATGGCGTTGAGCAGCGACGAGCAGGCCGACGATACCGACACCGTAGGAATATCGGCAATGTTGAGGTGATGCTGCACCACGTGCGCCAGCGTCACAATGGTGTCGTGGGGAGTATAGGTAGCGCCAACAATCAAATCGACCGTCGATAGGTCGGTTTTGGCCATTAGCCGGTTCACTACCGCCACCGACATGGTGCTGGTATTCTCGTCCGGGGCGGCCTTGCGGCGCTCACTGATTCCGGTCCGGGTGGTGATCCATTCGTCGGAAAGTCCGTTGAGTTGGGTAAAATGATCATTGCCAACTACTTGCTCAGGCAAATAGTGGCTAACTGCGTGAATAAACATGTGCCGGTTAACTTGGCTTCAAGGAGAACAACTGAAATTATACCGAAAGTTAAAACCTTCCAAGACGGAGTGGTACATTAACTGAGTATAATGCAATAATAAATGGTAATTATTTAATTTCTGCCTTGTAGCTACGTCACTGGATAACCTGAAAAAGGCGAAAGGGTTACTGGATCAGTTTTGTGTCGTCCTTGCCCCGGCCAAGCTTTTCTTCTTCTTTCCCGATTTTCTTCACCCGTTTGGGCAACTGATTGGCCAGTTGTTGCAGGTTTTTAATGGGCGGTCGGGGTTTTTCGGCCTCCCCGAGCAGAAAACCATAGGGCTTGAGCGCACCGACAGAATCGAAAATGACTTTGATAATGGCCGTCAGGGGCAGGGCTAGAATCAGGCCGGGCAAGCCCCAAAGGCTGTCCCACAAGAGCAGCGAAACAATAGCCGCCAGCGGATTGATGCTCACCTTCGACCCCACGATGTAGGGCGTAATGAAGTTGCCCTCCAGTGCCTGCACGAACAAAAACACGCCGATTACGCCCAGGGCCTTCAGCGGGTTATCCTGCGTTACGAGCGTATAGGCAGCCGGCAACAGTGACCCCAGCGAAATGCCGAAGTAGGGAATGAGTACCAGACAAGCCCCGAAAAAGCCAAAAAACACGGCATAATCCACTCCCAGAATCATCAGCCCCACGGTCATGAGCGTGCCGATGACCAAAATCACCAGCACCAGCCCCACCAGATAGTCTTTCACTACGGCGTAGATGCGATGCATCACGTTATCCACCTTGGTACGGTGTTGCTGGCCAAATACTTTGTAAAAAAATGACCGGAAAAAGTCGCGGTAGAGCAAAAAGAAGAAAATAAACAGTAACACCAGCAGCACATCGGTGAGGGTACTGGTGGTGGCTAATAGGGTGGTTGTCAGCACAGTGCCGCCAGATGCCAGAAGAGCGTTAACGTATTTCTGCGCTTCTGTAACCTGCTTGGCGCGGTCGATGTTAAAATGTACGTCAGCGTACGTTCGCGCTTTGGCAATCAGGAGGTTGCCTTTTTTAATCACCTGCGGCAGCACTTCGGCGAAACTACTGATCTGGGTGGTAAAGGCGTATAAAACGCCCACGATCACGGCTAGCGCCAGCACCAGACAGATCAGAATGGCCACAATTCGGGGCACACGCCACTTTTCGAGGCGGTGACAGAGTGGAAACAACAACACCGAAAACAGGATGGCAAACACCAGTGGAATCAGCAGCGACTGCAATTCGTAGAGGCCATAAACGATGATGATAATAGAAATTAAAACGGCTGCAAACCGTACGTAAAGTGGTTGCTGCACTTCAGTAGCGCGATTGATCATAAGAACTGTGACTTTCCAGACTATCTTCAAGAATGTTTCCCTGGATCATCAACGTTTTAATTGGCATTAAGGTCGGATTTTGTTCTTGTACGCCCGAAGTTAGGCGGTTGGGCGTGGCGCGGGTGCGGTCGCTGTACCGGATCGAGCGGGTGGGTACGTTGCCGAAGGTGGTCAACGAAAGCTCTGGCCTGGCCCGTCGCTATGGCCCGCCCGGTAGCCCACCCACGTTCTGGACCCACAACGACGGCGGTGGACGGCCCACGCTCTACGGCATCATCGAAACTGGTGTCCTCATTGATTCACTCCTCCTGCCTGGTGCACAAAATGTTGACTGGGAGGACCTCACCCAGCAAGACAGCACCCGCCTCTTCATCGCCGACATGGGCAACAACGCGAATGTGAGAAGGGATCTGGGGGTGTATGAACTACTTGTCCAACACAGAGGCACGGGGAACGCTGAGTTTTCGCCAACTAATCCTCGTGTACTTCGTGGTTCTGTGTTAAACCTCTCCTTCTCCGACCAAACTGCTTTCCCCCCAAAACGCCGGAATTTCGATTGTGAAGCCGTTTTTTATAAAAATGACAGCCTGTTTCTGCTGTCGAAAAATCGGTCGGGGCATCAGGTGCGGCTGTATGGTATGCCCGCCACGCCGGGTAGCCGCGTCCTTGTGCCGTTAGATTCGGTCTTTATCAAGTCGATGGTGACGGGGGCAGCCATCAGCCCAAATGGACAAACGCTGGCGGTGCTGACGTATGGCAAAATCCTGTTTTTCGACCTGCGCGGCCCCGGCCCGGTGCGGCTGAACCGGCCCACGGGTTGCCTGCGCGTGCCCCGTGCCCAAACCGAGGCGCTGGTCTACATTAACGACACAGACCTGCTGATGACCAACGAACAAGGCCGGATTTACCGCCTCCTGCGCCGCCTGATTTGATCCCCAAAAAGGGACATTAGGTTCGTTATCTTTGTGTTAAGAATCAAACTGCCGGGCTAACTTGCCCGAAACGCCGTCTACCTTTAATGCCTAAGACATCCGTCGATAAACTCCATGAGTACGGCAAAAGCCTCACCACAAGCCCACCGCGTATTGGTGGTCGATGACGACCCCGACATTCTCGAACTGCTCGAATACAACCTTCAAAAAGAGGGTTACGACGTCAGAACGGCCCCCGACGGGCGAAAAGCACTGGAAATAGGCCGCGTTTTTCTGCCCGAACTCGTCGTGCTCGATATTATGATGCCCCACGTAGACGGTATCGAAGCGGGGCGTCAACTGCGGGCCATTCCCGAACTCCGACAGACCTATATCCTCTACCTCACGGCCCGCTCAGAAGAGTATTCGGAGGTGGCCGCCTTTGAAGTAGGGGCCGACGACTACATCACCAAGCCCATTAAGCCCCGCGCGTTGATGAGCCGGATCAACGCCCTGTTTCGCCGCGAAGCCCAGAAAGCCGATACCGGCGACGTGATTCAGATTGCCGATCTCACCATCAGCCGTCAGAATTACTCCGTCAATCAGGGCGAGCAGACCATTATTTTGCCCAAAAAAGAGTTTGAACTTCTTTTCCATCTAGCCCAGACGCCCAATAAAGTATTCAGCCGCGACGAACTGCTCCAGAAAATATGGGGTGCCGATATCTACGTCCTCGAACGCACTGTTGACGTCCACATCCGCAAGCTCCGCGAAAAGATCGGCGAAGGCTATATTCGCACGCTCAAAGGCGTTGGGTATATGTTTGAAACAAATTAACAGCCCCCTAGCCCCTGAAGGGGGATAGGGGGCTTTTTCCATGTCTCTCTCCCCCCGTTTCATTGCGCTGTTGCTGGCTTCGCTCATTGCGGGCCTCACCATGGTGTTTCTGGCGTTTGTGCCGGGCACCACGGGCAGTATGCTTTTTGTGGTGGGTGTATCGTCATTCTTCCTGTCGTTTTTCCTGATTCTCTACACCATCGATATTCTGGTGTATCGGGAGATTACGAAGCTATATGAAGCCATCCGAAAATTGAAAGTTCGTGATTTTTCTATTTCTCGAAAATCAATTCTTAAGACAGGAAATCCCTTCAAAAAACTCAACGACGAAATATTTATTTACGTAGCCAGAAAGCAAAAAGAAATCGATGAATTAAAAAAAATGGAGCAGTTTCGGCGCGAATTTCTCGCCGACGTTTCGCACGAATTAAAAACGCCCATCTTTGCCGCCCAAGGCTTTATTCACACGCTCATCGACGGGGCCGTTGACGACGAATACGTCCGCGATAAATTTCTGGCTAAAGCTGCCCGCAGCCTCGACGGCCTCGACGCGCTGGTGCAGGACCTGGTGGCCCTCTCGCAGCTCGAAACAGGTGAGCTACGGATGCACTTCGACCGGGTGGATATCCGGCACCTTACCGACGAAATTTTTGAGCAGTTAGAAAGCGTGGCGCAGGCCCGAAAAACCACCTTCCGGCTTAAAGCTCAAGTGCCCGGTCCGATGTGGGTACGTGCTGACAAACAGCGGATTATGCAGGTAATGACCAACCTGATTCAGAACGCCGTGAAGTACGGAAATGATAGTGGAAAGGTAGTCGTGACGCTGGAAGAAGAGGGTAAAAAACACGTGCAGGTCACGGTGAAAGACGACGGCCCCGGTATTCCGCCCGAACACCTGAGCCGTATTTTCGAGCGGTTTTATCGCGTGGAAAAAAGCCGTTCCAAAGAGCAGGGTGGCACGGGGTTGGGCCTCGCCATTGTGAAGCATATTCTGAATGCCCACAAATCAAAAATAACCGTCCTTAGCCGCCTCGAAAAAGGCACCGAATTCCGGTTTAAACTAGATAAAGAATAAAAACTATATAGTCTGGAAAGTCGTACTGCAGCGGCGGACCGCTCACTTTCTACGACTTTCCAGACTAGTTGTTAAACTTTCGATTTAACAACTTTCACGTCTCTCTTCACGCGGTCCTTCATCAGCTTACCCTCTTTTTTTAGGCCAGCTTTGCGGTCAGCTTTCAGGGCTTCTTTGTCACCGCTCATTTTGTCGGCCTCGCGGGCTTCCTTGTTCATTTTCAGGTCGGCCTTGTCTGCGGCCACGGTAGCACGGGCGGCGCTGGCTTCGGCTTTGCGCTTCATTTTACCTTCCTGTGCCTGAGCTACGTTGATGGTGATAGCTAATGCGGTGATGGCGATCAGTACTTTTTTCATTGTTGAGTTGGGCAGTGCCCGTCTAAGTGCGTTGTGTAAACTGAAATTTAGCCAAAATGTTGGTAACTAAACGTAGTGGCATGGCCTATACTGGCTCCTGCATAGGTTTGTCCACAAATTCTCCGCTTAAATCGGTTCGATGCGTAGCGGTAAACTCCGTAACATTTGTAGGTTTATTCATTGATCAGTTCGGCACCAATTCAGACACTCTATGTCGCCCACAAACAAATCACCGCAGGCTCGTTCTGGCCACCCCCTACATGGATATTCACCTTGCTTATACCAGCGTGGCGACCGTCGGCTTTCAGGAAGACGAGCTAACCCGTATCCTTCAGCAGAGCCGTACCTATAATACCAGTGTGGACATTACAGGCGTTTTGCTCTACGTCCGAGGCAGTTTTATTCAGGTGCTAGAGGGCAAAAAAGCCGCCGTGGAGGCCCTATATGAGCATATTAAAAAGGACCCCAGGCATAGTAACGTTACCCTGCTACTCAACCGCCCCATTGTTCAGCGGCTTTTTCCCAATTGGGCCATGGGTTACACGATCCTGACTGAACACGAATCATACGAGACCCAGGCTATCCTGACCAACTACAACGAGGGTTCGGCGGTCAGGCAGGGTAACAACCTGATGTTCAAAATGCTAACCCTGTTTTACGAAACGAATCGCCGTCAAGTAGACTAAGCTATTGATAATAAGCTTATTATAGGTAAAAAACTGCTGAACTAACCTAGCCCGATCTTGGCCTGATGGGGTCTACTAACCCAAACCCCGTACCTTTGCGGCATGAAACTGAATTTTGCCGACCTCATCGTTTTTGAGGACGATGACTATATACTCATCAACAAACCCCCCTACGTGGCCTCGCTCGACGAGCGCACGCCCGACAAATCGGGGATGAGCATTTTGCGACTGGCCAAGGCTTACAGCGACGATGCCCAGCTAGCCCACCGGCTCGACAAAGAAACGTCGGGTATTTTGGCCATTGCCAAGCACCCGGAGGCGTACCGACATTTGGCCATGCAGTTCGAGCACCGCGAAGTAATCAAACGCTACCACGCCATCACCAACGGCGTGCATAATTTTGAGGGCATCTCGGTTTTCCTGCCCATTGCCCCCGTGCGCGATGGCACGTCGGTGAAAATTGACCGGGAAAAGGGTAAGGTGGCCGAAACGATTTTCGATACCCTTCGGGCCTACCGCATCAATACCCTCGTGGAATGTAAGCCCATTACGGGCCGGATGCACCAGATTCGGGTGCATTTGCAGTGCCTGAAGGCCCCCATCGTCTCAGACCCCACCTACGGCGGCAAGCCCGTTTACCTCTCGCAGATCAAGCGCGATTTTAACCTCAAGCAGGACACCGACGAGCAACCACTGATTCAGCGGGTAGCACTGCACGCCCATTCGCTCACCTTCGCCAAAATTAACGGCGACGAAATGACCACCGAAGCGCCGTATCCGAAAGACTTCGGCGCGTTGGTGAAACAGTTAGAAAAGAACCTCTAAGTCTCCAATTCTTATGCTCCTTCATTCTGTTTATTTCTGGCTCAACAACCCTGAGTCATCCGATGACCGTGCTGCTTTGAAAGCGGGTCTGGAATCGCTACGCGGCATTTCGGTCATAAAAACGGCCTACGTCGGTGCCCCTGCCGAGACGCGCCGCCCCGTTATTGACCATAGTTATGACCTGAGTCTGCTACTGGCATTTGACGACCTGGCCGCCCACGACGTATACCAGGACCACCCCGTGCATCTGGAATTTGTGGCCGAGTGCAAACACCTCTGGAGTCAGGTGAAAATCTATGACGTAAACGCAAACTGAAGACTCTCTTTTTATGAACGCATTCGACATTGCCTCAACGTATTATACGGCTTTCAACCAGAAAGATTGGGCCACCATGCTGTCGCTGCTGAGCAACGACGTACGCCACGACAGCAATCAGGGAGCCACGCACGTGGGAAAAGACCATTTCACGCAGTTTCTCCAGCACATGGATGACTGCTACGACGAAACCCTCACCGACCTCGTAATCCTGACCGAGCCTACTGGTACCCGCGTCTCGCATGAGCGAGTAGCCTGTGAGTTTGTGGTAAACGGCATCTACAAAAAAACCGATGGTGACCTGCCCGCCGCCCATGGCCAAACGTATGTATTGCCCGCCGGGTCATTTCTCGACATTGCCAACGGCCAGATCACCCGCGTGACGACCTATTACAATTTGCCACTTTGGGAGTCGCTGGTAAACGCGTAAATCGGACGCAAGTGAAATGACTTCCGAAAAACTCGTTTTTCGCCGGTACGTTGGGGCCGAAATCGCTGCCATTTTCGAGGGACTGGCCCAGTTGCGGATCACCGTTTTTCGGGAGTTTCCGTACCTGTATGAAGGGTCAGTCGCGTATGAAAAAGGGTATCTGGAAACCTATGCCAATGCCCCCCGTGCGCTGCTAATAGCCGTTTTCGATGGCGAAAGCCTGATTGGCGCCACCACCTGCCTACCCCTCTGTAACGAAACGGACGACGTGCAAGCCCCCTTCATTCGGGCGGAATTTGATCTGGATACGGTGTTTTATTTTGGCGAAAGCCTGTTATTGCCTGCCTACCGGGGCATAGGCATTGGCCACCGCTTTTTCGACGAGCGCGAAGCCCACGCCCGGCAATTTGGCACCTACCGATTCACCTGTTTCTGCGCCGTGCAACGCCCTGACAACCATCCCCTGCGTCCGGCAGATTACCGCCCGCTCGATGGGTTCTGGCAACAGCGCGGCTACCAGCTTGCCCCTACGCTGCAAACCACTTTTTCCTGGCCCGACCTTGGCGAAACTATCGACACGCCAAAGCCCATGCAGTTTTGGTTGAAGGCGTTGTGATGAGGCTATTTTCGCCGGAACATCACATAGCCGTTTTCTTCGCGCTCCAGAATCAGGTTTGGATTGGTGCGGTATTGGTCGGCTTCGGTGATTTTGGTGATGAAGAACGTGGGGCGGTCAACGGGGCCGTTGAGGAGGAAGTCAGACTGTCGGGTGCGCGGGTCGACGGGGGGCTGTTTACGGAGGTAGAACAGTTGCGCGTAGCTTTTGTAGCCGATGTTTTCGGCGTAGACGGGCTGCCCCTGTTTTGTTTCGTAAAAACGCACCGCCGCCCCCTGTACGTACTCCTCAATCTTAGGTACGATAAGGCTCAGGTACAACCACAGGCAAACCGCTGTTGACCCAAAAAGTGCCCATAATGGTCCCGGAAGGTTGGTTTCGGGTAAACGTTGCCGTTGCCGGACGTACTTCGCCAGTTGCAGAATGGCTGTGATCAGCACCGCCAGATAGACCGCGCCGATAAGCCATTCCCAGCCGCCCCAAACCACTGGAGCCTGGAGATTCGCCACCGCAAACCGGTCTTTAATGTACGGAATCAGCGCGGTCTTGAATTGCCCCACCACGGGCAGGGCGGTGAGCAAAATGCCCAGCAAACCACCCACAAAAACCAGCCCTGCCGTGAGCCAGCGGCTCCACTGAGCGCGGCCCGTGAGCAGGTCGAGCAGGTGCCGCGCGGCGAGGTATGACACCGGAAACCACGCCATACTGGAGTAATGCACGATCTTGGTCTTCACGATGGAAAACAAAATCATTACCACCCAAAACAGCACCACCATCCAGAGCCGGAAATCACGCACGTTGCGCCCAGCCCAGAGATACCAAATGGCGAACACGGAGAGGGGAAAACAGCCGATGAGTACGACCACGAAATGGTAATAAAATGGCTGGCCGTGGCCCGCGTCGGGGGTGGTGAGGAGGCGGATTTGATAGGTAATAAATTCCTCCAGGAACAGCGGCCCATGCTGAATTACTTCCAGCCCAAACCAAAGCGAAGCCACGCCCAGTGCCACCACCACGGCCAGCACGCCATGCCAAAACCGCAGTATTGGTTTAAACCGATTGACGGCCCAGACCACGCCAAACGTCAGCCCCGCCAGCAAGGCACCCACGGGGCCTTTGGTCAGGATAGCCAGCCCCACAAACAACCCCGCTAGCGCGGCCAGCCTTGCCGCCCTCCGTTGCCCGTACTGCTGCACGGCTTCGTAGAGGTAGCAAACACCCAAAAAAATGAACAGGTTGAACGTAGGGTCGATGATGCCGGTCTTAAAATACAGGTGTGGCGTGAGGGCACCCAAATAGCCAATGGCCCACAAAAGCCCGAATTGATGCCCGTGGAGGCGTTTTCCCACAAAAAAGAACGTCAGCAGGGTGGCGATACCCGTGAGGGCGTTGGGTAGTCGGGCGGCATATTCGCCCACGCCGAGCACCCGCATGGCCGTGGCCTGCAGCCAGAAAAACAGGGGTGGTTTCTCCCAAAACGGCTCGAAATTGATCTGCACACGGGCATAATTTCCCGTCACGAGCATCTCCCGCGCCGACTCGGCAAAGTTGATTTCATCCCAGTCGAACAGGTGTACGCGCCCCAGAAACGGCAGGTAAAACACCGAGCCGAGTATCAGCAGAAGAAGAGAGTAATAGCGGGGATGTGGCATACGTCCCTACGGTTTCAATACATAAATATCCTTCGTGTTTCGGCCTAACCCGTTGTAATCCAGGCCATAACCTACTACAAACTTGTTGTCGATGGAGAAGCCGACGTAGTCTAGTTTCATCGGCGTTTTCAGTGATACTGGCTTGAACAGCAGCGTGGCAATAGCCACCGAGGCGGGGTTTTGTGCCATCAGCAACCGGTAGACTTCCAAAATAGTCAGGCCTGTATCCACGATATCTTCCACCACAATCACGTCGCGCCCGGCAATGGCTTCGGTCAGCCCCAGAATCTGCTTCACCTGGCCCGTAGAGGCTGTTTTTTCGTAAGACGCAACTCGGATAAAGGTGATTTCGCAGTCGATGGTTAAGTTCTTGAGCAGGTCGGCGGTGAAGAGAACGGCCCCGTTCAACACGCCCACGATGAGGGGGCATCGTCCAGCATAATCGTTGTTAATCTGGTCGGCTAATTCCGCGATTCGGTTTTGGAGCGTTTCGTGGTCAATAAAGGGCACAAACGTTTTGTCGAGTACTGTCAGCATGGTTCAAAGGTAGGGCCTTTTAAAATTCGTATCTTCATCACGCACTAATGCACACGATAATGCAAGCCGACCTGCTCAAACTGCCCGACACCCTGGATGGCCTCGCCGACGATGAGCTTCTGCGCCTGCCCGCCACCTGGGAAGAATACCTCGACGTTCTGGAAACTGCCTCCTACACCGTTCAATTCCTTAACAGCGGGATCATTATGAGTCAGGCAACACGCCTTCATGAATCCTTAATCATCATTCTGGGTGTATTGCTGTCTAATCATTTTTTCGATAAGCCTGAGTATGACGTCCTGAGCAGTAACGTCAAAATTGTGGTTCCGAATCAGGCGGGTGATCTTAACGCAGACCTTTCGGTGGTGAAAGAACCTGCCGAATACGGGGCTACACCCGGCGGAAAGGTATTGACGGTGCGAATTACTAACCCGGTCATTGTGGTGGAGGTGCTGTCGAAAAGTACCCGTAATTTCGATCAGGGTGAGAAGCTGGCGGCTTACAAACTCATTCCGTCGTTGGAGCATATTTTGTTTGTGGATCAAAGGCAACCTTACGCCTCGGTCTATTCGCGTACGGGCGTTCCCGATGAGTGGCTCAACCACGATTACCGCACGCTGGAGGCTATTGTGAAGCTCGGCGATCTGTTATTGCCCATGACCGACATCTACCGGAAAACCACGTTTGGAGGGCAACCCGCCTGATTTTTACGGGCTAAGCAAACGGATACCCAATCGGCAACGTTAATAGAGAGACTTACTCACTATCCGTTTTGCCAATGAAATCGCTGTTTTTGGCCGTTTTTGCTACCTGTGCCCTGGTTTTCGCCCAACCAGCGCAGGCACAGCTTTACTCGTCGGCCGACTTCGATAAGAAATACGATGGCCTGCTAATGCACCCCGGCGTGCAAATTGAGTCGGCGGAGGCGATCAACTTCATGTACAATTACAAGTTCGCCGAGGCCGATAAGGAGTTTCGCTGGTTGCGGGTTCGGTATCCCAGCCACCCGATGCCTTATTTCCTGATGGGCATGGCCGAGTGGTGGAAAATGGTGCCCAACACCGATAACCCCGATTACGATGACCGTTGTCTGGCCCTGATGGACACCACCATTACGCTAGCCGAAAAACTTTATGATACCAGCGAAAATAAGCTGGAACCGGCTTTCTTCCTGGCGGGGGCTTATTCCTACAAAGCGCGGATTTATTCAGAACGGAAGAAGTGGGCGAAGGCCACCTTCGCGGGGAAAAGTGCCCTCAAATATTTTGAGAAGTGTAAGGGTAATGGTAACCTGAACCCAGAACTGATGTTTGGCGACGGGCTGTACAATTACTACGCCAAGTGGATTCCCGAAAACTACCCGCTACTAAAACCTATTCTGCTGTTTTTCCCGAAAGGAAACAAGGAATCGGGTATCAAGGAATTGGAGAAAACGGCCAACAATGCCTTCTACACGCGGGTGGAGGCCCGGTATTTCCTGCTTCAGATCTACAGTATGGAAAACCAGTATGACAAGGCCTATGATATGGCTAAGTTCATGACCGAACAGTACCCCGACAATCCATTTTTCGAGCGTTATTATGCCCGTTCGGCGTTTGTGAAGGGGCGGTTGACGGAAGCCGAAACACTGTCGAAAGATATTCTGACGAAGATTTCGGCGGGGAAAGACGGTTACGAAGGTGTGAGCGGGCGTACGGCGGCGTATATCCTGGCCTATATCAACCAGAATTTTTATCACAACAACGCCGAGGCGAAGAAGTACTATCAGCAGTCTGTTGATTTTTCGTTGCAGACAAATTCCAAGAATGCGGGCTACTATTGGTCGTCGCTGCTGGGCCTAGGTCGCCTTGCCGACGCCGAAAAAAATTATGATCAGGCCCGCGCCTATTATACGGAGGTGATGGACAATGCCGAACATAAATCGGCGCAGTACCAGGATGCTAAAAAGGCCGTAAAAGAAGGCAAAGCAAGCCGCCGGGAGGAACGGAGGAGGCGGAGGGAATAAATTTAATGTACAATGAATAATGGCTCCACACTCTATCAGTTTGAGTGTGGAGCCATTATTCATTGTACATTAAATTTCAGGGAATAGGCATCACCTTGCTTTCCTTGAACGTAGACAGAATCACCATGGTCTGGGTGCTGGCTACTTCTTCGATCTCGTTGATCGTTTCGAGCATCAATTTCTGGTAAGCGGCAATATCGTGGGAGATCACTTTCAGCAAAAAATCGCCGGAGCCGGTGATGTGGTGGCACTCAATGATTTCGGGAATTTCGTCAACCCGGGCCACGAACAAATCGGTAACCATCTTCTTGTGGCCCACCAAATTAACCATGACAAATGTGGTGACGCCGAGGCCCACTTTCTCGCGGTCGAGCTGGGCGTGGTAACTCTGAATAATGCCTGACGTTTCCAATTTCTTAACCCGTTCGAGAGTAGGGGCGGGCGAGAGGCCAATCTCTTTCGACAATTGGGCGTTGGTAATCTTGGCGTTGGATTGGAGTATATCTAAAACTTTACGGTCAATCTGGTCTAGTTTCATTCCGCATAAGGGGTTGTCTGTGGTGTTACTCAGTACGACACGGCAAATTTACAGACTGGCGGCCTATTTATTCTTAAAAGAAGCTGTTTTAATAGGTTTTTGTAAAATAATAATCTGATATAAGCCTGTTTAGCCGCATAATATTGGGAGTCGAAATAGCCAAATTTTTCTCCGAATTATCGCTTCGACAGTTTATTGCCCGTTATTGTTCGCTGGCTTTTCGAGCGAAAACGGGGTTCATCACCCTCCGCAAGAATGGGTGATTTGGCCGCATGTTTGGTTTTTCGGCCTTGCACCCGCTCCCGCCACATCCTGAATGACGACGGCTTCATATTCAGCCGCATGAGGGTAATTACCTGTTGTTCGGCCAGGCCAAATTGGGTCTCGATGGCCTCAAATGGCGTCCGGTCTTCCCAGGCCATTTCAATGATCCGGTCGGTGTCAGCAGTGGTCAGTTCAGGCAAGTCGTTGGTTTTCATACTGTTTGTTGTTTAAAGGGCGCTAAACTAATGCCCCCCTTATCACCCCAATCGCCGTGTCAATTTCGGCTTCGGTATTGTAATAATGGGGCGACAGCCGGAGTGCCCACTCCACGCCTTTACGTTTCCAGTCGATGAGGGCGAAGTTGGTAAAACTCATCGAAAAGTTGATCTGGTGCTGTTTCAGGGCTGTCTGAAGCTTATCAGGCGTTTGGCTGGGGAGCGTAAACAGGAGCAAGCTCGCTAGGTGATCACCCTGATCAAGCAAGCGCAGACCGGGTATGTTTTCCAGGCCCGTTTGCAGTCGATTTCGGAGCAGGATGTTGCGTTTGGCAACCTCGGCAAGGTCAAGGGCGTTGGCGTAGCGCAGGGCTTCCGTCAGGCCCAATTGCAATGCCGGGGCCACTTCCCACTGCTCAAATCGGCGGGCGGTGGGCTGGGGTTGATAGGTATCATCGGCGGTCCAGTCGGCCCCGCGCATATCGATAAACAGGGGTTCGAGGCCCGCGTCGAGTGCCCGATCACTGATATAGAGCAGGCCCGTGCCGCGCGGTCCCCGCAGGAATTTTCGGCCTGTAGCACTTAGGAAATCAGCCCCAATGGCGGCGCTATTTATTGGCATTTGCCCTACGCTCTGGCAGGCATCCACAATGTACCAGGCACCCACTTCCCGTGCTACGGCCCCGAACGCCTCGACAGGCTGAATCCGGCCCGAATTGGTGGGCACATGGGTAACGGCAATGAGCACGGGCCGGAGTTGCCGAGCTAGTTCAATCAGGTGGTCGACGATAACACCACCTTCGGCATGGTCATTGGCGCGAACAATGCGGATACCGAACCGCTTTTGCAGCGACAAAAACGCGAATTGGTTGGAGATATAATCGTCATTGGTGGTCAGGATCACGTTGCCAGCCCGAAACGGAATGGCCGACAGCGCCCGTGCATAGGCGTCGGTGGCGTTGTAGGTGAAGGCGATGTTGCGGGGCTGGGTACGCAGCAGCGTGGCCGCTTCGGTGTAAAACTGAGCCAGCGGTTCGGCAAAGCGGGCACCGGTTTCGTAACCACCATAGCGGGCTTCTTCGGCGATATAGTGCTGAATAGCCTCGCTCACCACCGTTGGCATCAGCCCTGCTCCGGCATTATTGAGGTGAATAAGCTGCTCGGTGGTGGGGGTGTCGCGGCGGAGTTGGTTGATGTTCATAGGGTAGTGATTACTCAGATTGCCCAATGAACCAACCCCGTTATAACGGCTTGTGTTCGCTTTATTGCCAGTAGGTTTTATGCTAAACTGTTTAATAAGTGAGCAAATGGCCTGTGGAACATAGTTATCCACACTTTAGGCCCAAAGTGGTGTGGATAACCTAATATATTGTGGATTACTTTTGTTGACCCCTTAAACTAAAGCATCGCTTTAAGTGTGGAACAAATTCCCCGCTCGCTAAAAAGAAGTCATATGTCGAATGAAGCTGCCTTTTCTCTGGCTAATGCGTTGGTGTTTCCCCAGTGGTTGCTGATGATTTTTGCCCCGCGCTGGCAGGTCACGCAGTGGCTAACCAGGCTGCTGTTTATCCCGGCAGCATTGGCCGTTATGTATGCGTTTTACCTGTTCAGTAGCACTGGCGGCAAGTTGGATTTCATGAGTTTCGCTACGCTGAAAGGCGTGATGACCCTATTTGAAACCGGCGGTGAGCGCGTGATGTTGGCGGGCTGGATTCATTACCTCGCGTTTGACCTGGTGGCCGGAAGCTGGATTCTCCGCGACGGCCAACAGCGTGGTATTGCCCACGGATGGCTCGTTCCCTGCCTACTCCTCTGCTTCATGCTTGGCCCCACGGGTTTGCTGCTATACGTAGTTGTGCGGGCCATACGGGGGTAACATGCACTTCGGTCCCTAAACAAATACGCGCTAATTGATTTGAACTCAATAAGCACCGATAAGCCGAGTTAGTGGCGATTAATTGGTTGTAGCGCAAAGGCCCAGCGGGCCGTAACGGGGGTAGAAAAAACGATCACCCCGTTACGGCCCGCTGGGCCT
>JBBRMP010000087.1:0-22308 GCA_038230755.1 Cytophagales bacterium
GGTAAACTGCTGGAAGAAGACCCAACCCTGAAGGTGGAGTCGAACGTTGAAACCGGGCAGACCATCATCCGTGGTATGGGCGAGCTTCACCTGGAGATCATCATCGACCGGATGCGTCGCGAATTCAAAGTAGAAGTGAACCAGGGTGCGCCCCAGGTGGCCTACAAAGAAACGCTGACCAAGAAAGTTGAACACCGCGAGGTATATAAGAAGCAAACGGGTGGTCGCGGTAAATTTGCCGACATCGTGTTTGAACTCATGCCCCGTGACCCCGAAGAAGATGGCACGCTCAAAGCTGGTCTCCAGTTCGACAATGCCATTGTGGGTGGTGTGATTCCCCGCGAGTTCATTCCCGCCATCGAGAAAGGCTTCCGCGAAGCCATGACCATGGGTCCGCTGGCCGGTTATCCCATCGACTCGATGAAGGTGCGTTTGTTCCACGGTTCATTCCACGACGTTGACTCAGACTCATTGTCGTTTGAATTGGCCGCCCGGATGGGCTTCCGCGATGCTGCCCGTCAGGCTGGTCCGAAACTGCTGGAACCGATCATGGCCGTTGAAGTATTGACGCCGGAAGAATACACTGGTCCAATCACGGGCGATTTGAACCGTCGTCGGGGTATCATGAAAGGCATGGACTCACGCGCTGGTTCGCAGGTGCTGAAAGCTGACGTCCCCCTGTCGGAACTCTTCGGTTACATCACCGAACTTCGTACCATGTCATCGGGTCGTGCCACGGCCAACCTGACCTTTGCCCACTACGAAATCGTTCCGCAGAACATCGCAGAAGGGGTAGTGAAGAAAGAGAAAGGGGTGTAGGAATTAATGGAGAATTAAGAATGCAAAGGTTAGGAAGTATGTTAGCATGGCGAACAAATTTTTCATTCTTAATTCTTAATTACCCCTCCCTCCGGAGTAAATGGCTCTTTCGGTGGGAATATACCTTAACAAAACGAGCCACAATTCTATGAATCAGAAGATTCGCATCAAACTGAAGTCGTTCGACCACATGCTGGTTGACAAATCGGCTGAAAAAATTGTCAAAGCCGTTAAATCAACGGGTGCTATTGTGAGTGGCCCAATTCCCCTCCCAACAGACAAAGAGATTTACACGGTCCTGCGGTCACCGCATGTAAACAAAAAGGCGCGTGAGCAATTCCAGCTCTGCACCTACAAGCGTTTGGTAGATATCTACTCGACCAGCGCCAAAACGGTTGACGCCCTGATGAAACTCGAACTCCCCAGTGGTGTTGATGTCGAAATCAAGGTATAATGTAACAAAAAACCCGGCTTATGGCCGGGTTTTTTGTTACAGTCCAATGTTTAAAGTTGCTCCGCGTGTGGTACGGCTTGTTTAGAGCGCGAAGCAACTTTAAACATTGGACTGTAAACATTGAACTTCTTAATTACTCGCCATGCGAACAAGGTCATCGATATTATTGATGATCGTACCGTTTTCGGGCATTTGAATATCCTGGCCAACAACCTGATAACCAGTCAGTAGCAAGTGTGATTCGGGAAACTGCTTTGCTAGACGGTTCACGTAAAGCTGTGTTTCGTGGTTGGAAGGAACCGACGTAATAGCCGAAAAGATATAATCGGGTTTGTGTATGTTGTAAGCAAATATCAGTTCATTAAACGGTAAGCTCTGCCCCAGATAAACAACCTTATTGTTACGCGCCCGAATGATATAGTGGGCAAATAGTAGGCTGATCTCGTGCAGTTCACCTTCGGGCAAATAAAGCATGTATTTTTTGCCATTTGGCCGCTGCTTATTCACCTGCCCGTCGATGGCTACGATAAGCTTTTGCCGAATCAAATTAGAGATAAAATGTTCCTGCGCCGGGCCAACTGAACCCGTTATCCAGAGCGTGCCGACTCGACTTAGAAATGGATAAATGATATGAATCATCGTATTCTCGAAGCCGAACTGCAAAATATTGGTCCTGATTATTTTTTCGAAACGCTCTTCATCGAGGTCAAGCATCGAGATAGTCAGCGCGTGAATTTGATCGGGATAACTGAGTTGACGATCCGAAATCTTGATGACTTCCTGATACATCTCCTCTATCGACAATTTCGCTATTTCCGAAATTTTGTAGCCATGATCTTTCAGCAACGATATGTTCAGTACCAGCTTCAGGTCGAGATCATCGTAGGTACGAATATTGGTGTCGGTCCGTTTGGGCGAGATGATGTTATATCGCTGCTCCCAGATCCGAAGCGTATGGGCTTTGATACCCGATAGTTGCTCTAAATCTTTGATCGAGTAGCTACTCATGAGGCGGTTAAGTATGCAGGCATGGTGGGATTAAGAGGGTAAAAGAATACATCATTGCAATCTATTCACTACATATACAGTATCGCAACATCTAAACCAGGCACCTCAGAATCGATCTACAATTTTTTGGTTGTACAGCAACAAAATTGGGTTACTTCTATCTTGTAGAACTCAAAAAACGGAGTTGTGTTTAGTCAATTTTGTAAATAATAGAGCAGATTGTGACCAGCGAAGAAAAAGGCTTGTAAGCTGATAATCAGAGCTACTATGCGGTTTTCTTTTTGAAAAGGGAGGCCATACCACACGCTTAATAAAACGAGGGCTACTAACCACCAGCCGAGGTAGTTTTGCAGCGGAATAGACCGACCAAACCACGTCCAGAAATCAAGCCGGATGGCCACAGGTTCGATCAGAAAATCGAGCAACACCATCCCCGTAGCCGCCAAAATAGCTTTCATATAGATGGGTAACGGAAGCCTGTCGGCAAGCGAGCCGAAGCAATAGGTGAGCAGCAGCCAGTTAACGCCAATGACGGGTGGCACGCCCCACACTGTGGGACCAAGGCCAGCGCCATAGGCATATGGCCCCCCAAAAACAGAACCAGTCTGTACACCCAGCACCTCCACAAAGAAGCCCGTGAGTAAGGCCAGCGCCATATAAAAGTAAAACGATGGCCGCCAATCGGTATGAAAATAGAGCAACACGGCCAGCGTAGCCACCAGGTTGATAGCCGTCATCGACTTGAAATAGCCAGCCACAGCAGGCACTTGTAGCCCGATTAACCCGGCAATATAGGCCAGTACCAGAATGGTGAGCAGTGGCGACGCGTAGCGGCGCGCAGGTTCGGCAGACATAGAGAAGACGTTGACAAGCTATGGGCGCTAGTAATGTAGACCTAAAAAAAGCCCCCCGCAGGCTGCGGGGGGCTTTGGGGTGCACGATGGGGCTCGAACCCACGACCTCCGGTACCACAAACCGGCGTTCTAACCAACTGAACTACGCGCACCGTTTATTTTGAGAATGCAAAGGTAAGAAGGAATGAAAAGTGTACAATGAAAAATGTATAACGAATTCGCCAAAAACAAACAGCTAATAGGTAAACAGCTCATTCATTGTTCATTATACATTTTTCATTGCGGTCCGCCGCTGCGGGGCATTTTTCATTCATTACGCAGCCTTCGCCTGCTGATAGCGCTTTTCGGCAGCATTCCAGTCTACCACGTTCCAGAAAGCGGCGATATAGTCGGGGCGCTTGTTCTGGTATTTGAGGTAGTAGGCATGTTCCCAAACGTCGAGGCCAATGACGGGTGTACCTTTTTGCTCGGCCACGTCCATGAGTGGATTATCCTGGTTGGGCGTCGAGGTAATGGCCAATTCACCGTCGGCACCGACGATCAACCACGCCCAACCCGAACCAAAACGCGTGGTCGCGGCTTTGGTGAACGCTTCTTTGAGGGCATCGTAGGAGCCAAATTTCTGGTTAATCGCCTCGGATAGCTGACCCGATGGTTGACCACCGCCGTTGGCCGACAGGATATTCCAAAACAGTGTATGGTTAAAATGCCCGCCACCGTTGTTACGCACAGCCACCGGATACTTGCTCACGTTGGCCACCAGTTCGTCGATAGAGAGGTTCTCCATCTCGGTACCGGCCACGGCGTTGTTGAGGTTGGTCACGTAGGCGTTGTGGTGCTTTCCATGGTGGATTTCCATGGTCTGCTTGTCAATATTTGGCTCGAGTGCATCACTCGGGTAGGGCAGCGGGTCTAAAACGAAAGCCATAATGCAGGGTTTAATGTTTGACGTTTGTGGTTTGACGGTCAGCCAGCCAAAAGGCGGCTAATCAGGGGCCTGTTTGGGGGCAGACCACCTATGTCGATTCATCGGGTTTAACAGTAGGTTGTCGTTTTATGTTCTTAGGCGTCCGAAAAAGTTGGCCAGCAGTTGGCGGCTTTCATCGGCGAGGACACCCGTCTCCAGCCTCGTTTTGGGGTGCAGCGGTGAGGGTTGCAGCCGCGAATAGCCCCGCTTAGGGTCGTCGGCCCCAATTACCAACCGGCCCAGTTGCGCCCAGAACATGGCTCCGGCGCACATCACGCAGGGTTCCAGCGTAACATAGAGGGTGCAATCGCCCAGGTATTTACCGCCCAGCGACTGCGTGGCGGCGGTGATGGCCATTAGTTCGGCGTGGGCCGTCACATCGGTAAGTTGCTCGGTTTGGTTACGGCCTTTGCCAATGATTCTATTTCGGCAAACCACCACCGCCCCCACCGGAACCTCCCCCGCTGCATCGGCCTCCTCAGCCAGACTGAGGGCTATTTCCATGAAATATTCGTCGGAGAACACGTATTGATTTACGAATTACGAATTACGATTTTTGCTGACCGCACCGGCGGACCGGCCCGATTACGCTTACGCCAGCAAAAATCGTAATTCGTAATTCGTAAATCAGATCATTGTTTCATCACCTTGCGCACTACCCGCTTATCGCCTACCGAGACGTTGAGCAGGTACAGCCCGGCGGGTTGTTGGCTGAGGTCGAGTTGGGTGCGGGTGTCCGTTACACGTTGGGTAAGTATGGGGCGACCAGCCATGTCTGTCAGGGTTAGGTTGGCCCCATTTTCAGCGGTCAGTTTGGTGTTGATTTCCACCGTAAGCGTGGCCTGTGTCGGTGTCGGATACACGTCAACGGCACCGCTGAGGGGTTCTTCAACGGCCAACAGCGGCAACACCGTCACCACTGCCGTGCCCGACACCACACCCGTGCCGCAGGCGTTGGTAACGCCCTGTAACGTGTAGGTCGATGTTTTAATGGGTTGTATGTTCAACAGATGCGGGTTGGCTGCCGTATTGAACGAAATAGGTGCGCCTCCATCCTGACTATACGTAATTGCCCAGGGTGCATCGCCGGTAAGGACAATGGTCAGGTTGGCCGGGTACGTTTCATAAACGTTTTGTGTACCCAGCAGCGTGGCCGTGGGTAATGCTCGCACAGTTAGCACCGTTGGACTGTTGGCACCGGCCACTTCGGCACCGGGGTTGGTGGCCGTAACGCGCACAAAATACGGTCCGCCTTTCAGGTTAGCCGGTAAGGAAGCCGTCAGCGGTTTGTTTGATGACGCTGGTGACACATCGACGAAATTTTTCGAGGTGGTATCGGCAATCTGGACTTTGAACAAGTTGCCCGTGTTGAACGAACCCGTAGTGGTGTAGTCTACCGAGAACGTGTTGCCTACGCACAGCCCGTTGGTTACGGCCAAAGCGGCGGTGGTAATGGTCGGAATATTGACCGTGACGACCGCCGTGGCGGGGTTGCCCGGCAGGCCACTGCCGCAGTTGTTGGTTACGTTGGCTACCTGGTAGGTAGTGGTTTTCAACGGTTTCACGCTCACCGTAACCAGCGAATCGACGGCAGAACCGGAGGTGCCGTCTGACAGGGTGTAGCCATAGGGCGGCGTGCTGGTAAAGCGTAATTGCAGGGTAGTTGTCTGGCCGTAATTGATGGTCGTGCCACCCAGTAGTGCCAGCGTAGGGCTGGTATTGACCACCAGTTTCACCCTGGCCCGCGCACTGTAGCAGCCGTTAGCGGTCCCTTTGGCATAGACCTGATAGGTGGCCCCGGCCACGGCGTTGATGGTGGGCGGCGTGGGCGTGGTGTTGGTTAAGACGCCGTTGGGGTCAATCCAAGTCAGGTTTTCGCCGGTAGCCTCGAAGGGTTTGGCTACGTCGTTGCGGCAGTAGGTCGCCAGCGAAGTCGACAGTACGGGCGTGGGCGTCGAGAGCACACTTACGCGTATAGTGGCCCGGTCACTCTGACAATTATTGACGGTCTGGCTCACCCCAAAATCGAACACCGACGTAGACGACGTTACGGGCGTAGGCGCGGCAGCGAATTCGGCACCGTCGACAAAGAACCAACGCGGGTTCTCCTTATTGCCCGACACCTGCGCCGAGATGGGTTGCACGTTCTGTTTGGGCTGGTCCTGCTGGTCGAGGCAATATTGAACGGCCTGCGTGATGGGAGCACCCGGTTTTGGGTAAACGATGACGACGTAATCTTTCTTCGGGCTTTCGCAGCCGTCCAGTGTTTGGGTCACTTTGTAACTCAGCGTCTGCGGCTGATCGACGGGCAACGCAGGCGCACCGGTCAGCTTCTGGCTGTTTGCATCATAGTAGCTTACCTGCACACCGTCTACTTGCAAAGCCCGCGTTGGCCCAAACTGGCAAAGCTGAAACGCCGTGATACCGGGCGCGGTGGGCGTAGGCTTCACCCGAACCGTAAACGGTGCCCGGTCACTGGCACAGCCATCCAGCGTCTGGAAAACGGAGTATGAATAGACCTGCACCGATGTATTTGGGACTATTGGCAGGGTTGACGATAGATTCCCATTGGGCGACACCCACGTCAGCGAAGCACCCGGTTCAGCCGTGGCCGTGGGTAAAACAGCCGTGTAGTTTTGGCAAAATTCCAGGCTGTTTGCCGCCGTTGGCAACCCTGGCTTACGTTTCACCTTGACAGTAATGACCTGCCGCTCACTTTCGCAAGTAGCCACCGTTTGTGTTACATAATAATCAGTAATACTGGCAGTGGTCGTACCAGGAATGGTTGCCTGCCCACTTCCCGTTCCGCCTGTTGGGTCCGTTCCATACCAAAGCAGGGCTGTTCCGGTGGCCCCCAGCGCAACAGGCGTTTCGCCAGCGCAGTAGTCACGCGGAGCAATTGGAGCAGGTTTCGCCGGCACACTATTGACCGCTACTATTACAGTGGCTTTGGCACTAACGCAGGAAGCACTGCTGGTCTGGGTGACAAAATAGTTGGTGCTACCCGTAGTTGATACCGAAGGCGTTGGTGCGCCGGGCAACACGTTGTTAGCCGCATCATACCACGTCAGATTGATGCCCGTTGCCGATAGGATCTGTGCCGTGCGGCTTTGGCAGAACGTTACGTTCGACACTCCTGGCAGCGCAGGAGTAGCATTGACCGTTACGATAACGGCTTGCTGCGGACCGGCACAACCGCCGACACTGACTTGCTGTACCTGATATGTTCCCGAAGTGATGGGGGCCGCAATGGTCAGACTGTTGGTAACGGTTCCGTTGGGAGCCGTCCAGCGGACCGACGAACCAGCACCATTTACAGCGGCAGCAAGGTTGGCGGGCAGTGCATTGGCGCAATACGTCGGGCTGGCATTGGCAATGGTCGGGGCAGTAGTCGGGGCCGCGTTAACCGTCACCGTGAGCACCACCTGCGGGCCTTCGCAACCGGCACCGCTTACCTGACTGACACTGTAGGAGTAAGTGCCTGCCGCCGTGGGCGCTGGAATAGTGGCTTGAACCAGCGATCCGCTGGCCGACGACCATTTCAGGCTATTACCGCTGCCCACGGTGCCAGCCGATAAGTTGGCCGGGACCGCATTAGAACAATAGCTAAGTGTAGCAGTCGATAAAGTAGGTGCCAGCGGAACGGGGTTAACCGTCACGGTAACAGCCTGTTGCGGGCCAGGGCAACCGTTGGCACTGATCTGTTGCACCTGATAGGTACCCGACGCGGTGGGAGCCGGAATCGTCAAGGCGTTGGTAACGGTGTTGGCGGGCGATGTCCAGCGAATGGACGCACCCACGCCGTTGATGGAAGCGGCTAGATTGGCAGGCGCATTATTGGCGCAGTAGGTCGGGCTGGTGTTGGCAATGGTGGGGGCCGTGGTAGGCGAGGCATTGATCGTGACGGTCAATATGGCCTGCGGTCCTTCGCAACCGGCAGTACTTACCTGACTGACGCTGTAGGAGTAGGTGCCTGCTGAAGTGGGCGTGGGAACAGTGGCCTGAACAAGCGTACCACCACCCACGTTGGCCGGTAGATACCATTTCAGGCTCACACCCGTGCCGACGGTGTTGGCCGAGAGGGTAGCCGGGGCTACGCTGGAACAATAGGTTGGGGCGTTGTTGGCAAACGTTGGCGCAACCGGAACGGGGTTAACTATCACGTTAACAGCCTGTTGCGGGCCAAGGCAACCGTTGGCACTAAGCTGCTGGACCTGATAGGTACCCGACGCGGTGGGAGCCGGAATCGTCAAGGCGTTGGTAACGGTGTTGGCGGGCGATGTCCAGCGAATGGACGCACCCACGCCGTTGATGGAAGCGGCCAGATTGGCGGGCGCATCATTGGCGCAGTAGGTCGGGCTGGTGTTGACAATGGTGGGGGCCGTGGTAGGAGCCGAATAGACCGTCACGTTCACAAACTGCTTGGAGCTTTCGCAACCCTGCGCACTCAACTGGCTTACGGTATAGGCGTAGGTGCCGGTGGCCGTTGGGGCTGCCAGCGTGGTGCCGCCCGACGTGGTGCTGCTGGGTGGCGAATACCAGCGGATGCTCGTTCCCGTTCCATTTGTCGATGCCGACAGGGGCGTGGGCGATGGCGTTGGGCAATAGGCGGGGCTGGTGTTGCTCACCGTTGGTTGAGCCGCAGGCGGCGCAAACACCGATACGTTAATGGCTGCTTTGGCACTTTTGCAGCCGTTCACCGTCTGAGTAGCGTAGTATGTAATCGTCCCCGCGCTGGTAGTAGGCACACCATAGCTGTTACCTGTGGCAACAACCGGAGCCGCTGCGCTGAAACCCGTGTACCATTCAACGGCTGTTCCCGTAGTGTTGATAGTCTGATTACCAGTATTTTGACAAAACGAAGCAGTTGTTGCCAAACCAGGCAGCGGTGTGCCAATGGTGATTG
The DNA here is from genome assembly GCA_038230755.1 of Cytophagales bacterium. Lineage (GTDB taxonomy): Bacteria > Bacteroidota > Bacteroidia > Cytophagales > Spirosomataceae > Fibrella. The sequence continues at coordinate 9,009 of JBBRMP010000087.1, forward strand.
CCGCTCCCGACTGACCACCCGTGATGCCCGGTGCGCTTGACCGCACTCGAAACCGATAGGCCGTTCCGTAGCTCAGGCTAGCACCCAGGGTGCCCGTCAAGACAATGGACGTGGCACTCGTTGGCGAGGCCGTGACGGTGGCTACTACCGTGGGACTACCAAACGTGCCAAACTCGTCGGACAGTTGGAGCGTGAAGCTGTTAACTGCCGAAAACGAGCCGGTGGTCGACACGGTAGCCGAAACCGGCGAACCAGGACACGGGGTGGTCGGTGAAAGGGTGGGCGTGCTTATTGTCTGCGCTATACTACTGGCAAGGGTAGCTACACTCAGGCAGACCGCGCCCATCAGGGTCCGGTAAGTAGTAATCCAATTCATATGAGAGTACACTATGGGTTGTCAAAAAAACAGATGGCCTAAAATTAATACAATAAGCCGAAGCCTACGGCTTACAGGAACCAGCTTTGTCCCAGCGGGTATGTAGTTGGCTATTGGGCAGGTTTTTAGGGTTACTACAAAAAGCAAGCCGGAAACGAGGAAGGGATTTACGAGCGGTCCGCCGGGGGCGCCTAGCCGCTGCGGACCGCTCGTAAATCCCTTCCTACCTCACATACCGCGCCAACTCAGATAACGTATGAATACCCCTCTGTTTGGCGTCGGATTGGCGCATCATCAGGCAGTAGGCATTGTTGAACCCCAGCGGCGCACCCCAGCGCAGAGCGTAACGACGGGAAAATTCGGCTTTGACGTAGGCGTAGATGGCGGCGGGTTGCTGATTGCCGGGTAGTCGTTTTAGCGAATCGAGGGCGGATTGGGCGGGTTGAAGAATCACCAGCAGACCCGTGCCGGTGTATTCAGGGTAGAAGTCGATGGCCCCGGTGCGCAGGGCGTCGAAACAGAGCTGGGTGCCGCCAAAACCCGTTTTCGATACCACGTTCAGGGTAGTGTAGCCCTCGATGAGCTGCCGGTAGATTTCGGCCAGAATGTATTGCTCCGTAAACACCTTCGACCCCATCACCACCTGCCCTGTGCGCGGTGCCGTGGCCGGTTTCAATAGGCCCACCTTCGCCAGAAACCCGCGCGCCACCCGCTCCGGCGACTCGTGCAAATAGTCGGTTTGGTAGTTCAGTTCGGTCATGATCGAATCCGTCAGGTGGCCGCTCAGTTTGTTTAGGGCCGGTTCCAGTTCGGGGTATTTCGCCAGTGTGGCTTCGCGAACGACAGGGGCGGCTGCATAGGGCGGGAACGCGTGTTTATCGTCGTCCAGCACGGTGAGACCGAAGGCTTTAATGCGCCCGTCGGTGGAGTAGCCGCTGATGACATCGACTTTGTTGGTGCGGATGGCTTCGTACATCAGGCTCTGGTCGAGGAGGCGGTTTTCGATGGTCAGGCCGTATACTTTTTGCAGGCCCGGATATCCGTCGGCCCGTCCACCAAATTCGTGCGCAAACCCCGCCAGCAGCCGGTGGGGGTTGTTTTTGGGCCACGCCACCGCCGCCACAACGGCCACAATCACCAGCAGCCCCGCGCCTATCGCCACCCGTTTCGTACCCGACGAACCGCCCGCATTTGTACCCACCGACCCCGACCAACGAACGCGTTGCAGCCGCGCCAGCCCCTGATCGAAGCCAACGGCCAGCAGGGCGGCGGGGATGGCCCCGGCCAGCATCATGTTGGTGTTGTTGAGAGCGATTCCCCCGAAAATAAACTCGCCCAGACCACCCGCCGCTACGTAGGCCGCCAGCGTTGCCACGCCCACGTTGATGACCGTGGCCGTGCGGATACCGGCGAAAATGACGGGCATAGCCAGGGGCAATTCCACGCGCCAGAGTACCTGCCGGGTCGTCATACCCATACCTCGTGCCGCCTCGGTCAGCGTAGGGTTCACCTCCGAAACGCCAACGTAGGTGTTCCGAATAATGGGCAGAAGGGCATACAAGAACAGGGCCGTCAACGCCGGACCAGCCCCGATGCCCAGCAGCGGAATCAGGAACCCCAGCAGCGCAATACTCGGCACCGTTTGCAGCACCCCCGCCACACCCAGCACCGCAGAGGCCACCCGTTTGCGGCGGGCAATGTAAATGCCCAACGGCAAGCCCAGCAGCAGGGCCATCAACAATGACCCAAACGTAAGCCCCAGGTGCGTCAGCGTCTGGTCAGCTAATTTGGCGGCGTTTTCGCGGAGAAAGGTGAGCATAGCATCGGGGAGTTACTGTATCGTGATTATTTTTTCGACGTAAACAGGTTGGCCATAGGTAGTTACGCCCTGTAGCACAAGCCGGATGGTGCGAGCTTTGTCGGAGAGGGGGAAGCTGAACGAGGTGACGCCGCGCCCATCGGTGGCCAGCAGGGGACGCCAGTAGAGCACATCGCGGCGGTCGGGCGGGGTGGGCAGCGAATCGGGCGGGGTGCTGTACCGGGGCGTCGAAAATACCCGATTGGTCAGGTAGCCGGTCATCGTCGAGGGGGCAACAACGGGGTCAGGCGCGGCGGGCTTATCGGTGTCTCCGTGCGCTGAAAAGAGGGCAATCACACCCGCTCCACCCCGTGCCCCGTAGATCGTTGCGCTGCTGCCGCTGAGGACTTCGATCCGTTCAATATCGGCGGGATTGAACATGAAAAGTTCTGTACCCTCTGAGTTTTCATTGACATACATGCCGTCGACCAGATACAGCGGGTTGCTGTTGCCCCTAAATCCCGCCCCCCGGATAACCACATTATAGCCACCGCCCGATTGCTTCTGATTAACCTGTACGCCCGGTACCCGGCCCCGAATCATTTCGTATACGTTAGAGAACGTGCGCGCACTTCGGTCAAACACAACTTTATAGTCGGGCGTGCCGTGGAGGCTTATGCGCCGGGCCTGCCGGTCATCGTCGGGTTTGGTGGCCCGCACCACCACCTCCTGCAACTGCCGCACCGCCTGATCGCGGTAGGCAAGGGGCTGGCTGGCCTGCCGGTTTTGCATAGCGTTCAGATAGGGTGCAATACCCGCCAGTTTAACGGGCAACGTGGCGTCGTCAAGGGCGAACAAACCACCCGGTGGGTCGAACACGACGCGGGCGGTGGTGATGGACTTAAACGTAGCGTTCATCACCCGCGACGTCACAGCGACAGTATCCGTAAAGACCAGTTTGTCAATGGAAAAATGCCCCTGCTGGTCGGTGTGGGCCGTTCGGGCAAATCCCTGACCAGTATTATCGGTAAACGTGAGCAGGACATTGACGTCGGGCATGGCGTTGTTTTTCCGGTCCAACACGCGCCCGGTCAGCACCATTCCATTTTGTGAAAGGCCCGGTTTTCCAGCCTCGTCGACCAAAAAAAGCCAGTTGGTACGTCGGTACGTTTGTGTCAGCAGCAGGTTGTCGATAGCCCGGCGATTAGCCACCCGAAACCCGGCAATCGGCTCCAGGCGTTCCCGCAACTCGCCAGTTAACAGAATAGTAGTCCGAATATCGGCCCCGCTGGTGTCGGCTGGTAACTGCGCCGCGTCCGTTACCGAGGCCGACCCGATCATCGAAATCGGCTCGTCGAAACCATCCAGTAACCGCACCGATAGCTGCACGGTTTCGTGGGGCTGGTACTGTTTTTTATCCGTAATCACCTCAGCCTGAACTGGTAGCAAATGGTCTGGCACGAACACCAGTCGCTGAGCCTGCGGCTGTCCCTGATCGTTGAAAAGCGTTACCTGCGCCAGCCCGGCGGGCATTTTGGCCGTGGCAATCGACAGCCGGGCTTTGCCATTTCTCAACGCGATTTTGGTCTTCAGCACCAACTGCCCCCGGCTTTGCACTGTCACGTACAGCGGCTGTTGGGCCAGCGTTGCCGAGGCCTGTAGCTGCACCACCAGTTGCGTGCTATCGGTCACCAGATCAGCAGTCAGCACTACCCCATTTGCCTCAACGGGCGGGAGCCGAACGGCAAACGAACCTGCACCCCCGCTCCCCACAGCCACGTACGACTGGTTGCTCTGCGGCGTCAGTGCCAGGCTCCCCACCCCGGCAGCCGTCGTCGAAAATGACCCGGCGTCGGTACCCTGCGACGAGCGAATTGTGCCCGAAATGACCACGCCCCAGCCCTGTCGGTCGGTTGCTCTGATGCCCAGCCGGGTGGGCAGACCAGCCACCCACCGCCCCCCTTCGGGCATACACTGCACGGTGACACTATCTGGAAACACGGCCTGACTTGAAAAAGCTGCATTCGTACTCGCCGCCAGTCCGTTGGCAATAGGCACCACGCGCTCGAAAGCCGGACGGGCATTATTCACGTCGGCAGTGGCGTAGGCGCGCATCCGGTACAGGCCGCTTGTCAGGCTGTCTGACAGCCGAAAACTCCCCGACATGCGCCCATCCGTTACTGGCATCCACTGGTGATGGACGGTATGCCCGTTGGGAGCCACCAGTTCAACGTGCAACGGGTTTTCTGGCTCCGGCAACGGCGGCAGTTGCGGCTGGTAGGTGGCGGGATTGAGTACGTAGCCACTAAACCAGAGGTGGTCGCCGGTGGCGTAAAGGCTTTTGTCGAGTTGCACAAACACAGACGGGGCTATGATCTTTTGCCCGTTTTGCCAGCGGGCAACCAACGAATCGAGTGTGGCATCGGCGGGTAACAGAGTGCCGTCGCTGGCGTTGCCCGTGGTTGATTTTTTTGCTGAATCGGCTGGTTTCCAGTCAATTGGCAACAGTGTTGCTAACCGATCTTCGTTCATGGCACCCTCCACTTCCATGCCATTTGGCTGCACCACCCAGCCGTCTGTGGTGATGGTAGTCGGTCCTTTGGGTGTATAGATCACCGTATAGGCGTAGGGCAGATCGCGGTAGGGCGACGCCCCATAGCGTCGTGGGGTGTAGAAGATTTCAAGCGGTTTGGGGCTGTAAAAGTGTCGCTCCGACGGCAGGGCGGTGGCCCTGATCAGGCTGTCGGCCAGCATAACCTCGGTTGGGCGCTCAAACGTCAGCCTCATAATCCGCTGCGCGGGGTCGGCGGGGGCATCGAACAGCGCTTTGTAGACCAAAAAACCTTCCTGCTCGCTGTTGCCCGCCACCAGACTGGCCATCAGGTGGCGAATAGACCCCTGGTAGGCGCGGTTGCGGTTGCGTTCCCAGCGGTCGGCCTGCTCGGCATTGGCGGGGGTCATGGCCTCGAACCGGCTGGCCCCGGCGTAGTGCGTCGACCGTTTGAACGAGTCGAAATGCAGCATATCAAAGTAAAGCCGGTAGCCCAACGCCTGATTATCAATCACCAGCGGCTCGCTGGCATGCGCCTCCAGCCGCCCGTCTTCGAGGGTTAATCTCACGGTTTCCAGGTTGACGATCAGGCATTTATCGGCAAAATAAGGGTCGCCCAACAGGTCCTGTTTAAACTGCCTGATCATCCGGTTGGCAGCGGCGGTGCGTTTAGCTTTCACCGTAACAGTTTGCAGTGACTCGTCGGGCTGGAGGTAAAAAGAAACCCTGCGGTCCCGTTGGGCACTTACCCGGATAGCCTGACGGGCCGTTTTGAACCCAACCGACGACGCCGCAATATCGACCGTTCCCAGCGGCACGTCCGTTAGTCGATATTGCCCACCAGCGTTGGCGGTGGTGCCGTGCGTGGAGGCGTTGATGTAGACCGTGGCGTAGGGCACGGGACTGTGCGTGAGGGCGTTGAGCACCTGCCCCGTGAACGTGACCTGCGCCTGCACCCGGACTGAGCAGGCCCAAAGAAACAACAGACTACCAGACAGACGAAGTACACCGGTCCAATTCATAGGTCAACTGGGAAGATGAAGGGCGTAGGGTTCACAGGGTCATGTACCGCTTCACAAAGTCGGTAGCGGGGTTTTGGCGGAACACATCGGGCGCACCAATCTGAACGATCCGGCCATTATCCATGAGCGCAATACGGTCGCCGAGGGCGAAGGCTTCGCGCACGTCGTGGGTGACGAGCACGATGGTTTTTCGCTTGAAAACATCCAACTGCTTGAATTCCTGACGGATATCGTCGCGGGTGATGGGGTCGAGCGCCCCAAACGGCTCATCCATCAGAATAATGGGCGGGTCGGCGGCAAGGGCGCGGGCTAGGCCAATACGTTGGCGTTGTCCCCCGCTGAGGGCGTCGGGCAGGCGGTCGAGCACGGTTTCGGGCAGGCGCAGGAGGGTCAGCAGTTCGCGGGTGCGGGCGGTGATCTGGTCGGCGGTCCAACCCAGCAGGCGCGGCACCACGGCGATGTTCTGGGCCACGGTGTAATGCGGAAACAGCCCCGCGTCCTGAATCACGTAGCCGATGTGCCGACGCAGTTCGTGGGGTTCCTGCTCCCGCACGTCGACGCCATTAACGACCACTGTGCCCCCGTCGGCGTCGATGAGGCGGTTGATCATTTTTAGGGTGGTGGTTTTCCCGCAGCCACTGGTGCCCAGCAAAATCAGCGTTTCGCCCACCGGAATCGTCAGCGTCAGGTCATCGACCACAGCCCGATTTTGGTAGCGTTTGGTTGTGTTGGTCAGAGCAATGGCAGGAATCATACACAATGATAACCCACTCGGTCTAAAACGGCTCTATAGTACGGCTGGCGACAGCGTTTAGGTACCATTTAGTAGCGCGATGGCACGCTCACTAAAAATAAGCAGCACACCGTAAATAGGCTACGTGATGGCCGCTGTACCTTGCCAGACCAGCCAACTCTTTTCTACGTCACTCCCCTCATGGCTTATGGCCACTCTTCACGTCCGCCTCGGTCAGTACTTACGGCAACAAGCCCCCCGGCGCGTTTTCTGGGCAGTATTAACCAGCCTGACCGCGTTGTTGATTGGTTTCATTCAGCAACAGCTCAACGGCAGCGATATCGACGCCCTGGCGGCTCAATATGCTGCTACCGATGTTGACCCCATTCAACTCATAAAAACCTGGCCAGCAGACCGCCGCTGGCTTGCCGGGTTGGGCTTGGGTGTGGATACGGTCCTGTTCATCCCGGCCTACGCACTAACGCTGGCCGTCTGGTGCCGTTTTTTTGCCCTGCACAGCCTGTTTGTCACGAATCAGTTTCGGCCCCACCTCAAGCATATGATGCAGGAGGCAAGTAAGTGGATTGTCCGCCTGCTGCTGGTGAGCATCCTCGCCGATTTGGTCGAAAACATCAGTCTGGGCCTGTGGCTGGGCTGGGCAATAAACATCTGGCCGTCGGGCGGGTGGATGACGGCTGTGCGGGTGCTGAAATTTACGCCTGTCGTCCTGGCAGTTTTCCACATCCTGCTGCATCCACTGGGGGTTGTGCTCTCGTTCCGGGAGGCATTTTTCCGGTTCATTGGTCTCGACTGGTACAGCCAGGAACAGGTACGGACCAGGATGATGGATCACATCATCAGCCGCCGCTCCATCGACCTCGACATTCGCAATGCCGTGCGGCGATACAAAGGGAAGGATGCCTTCGCCACGCCCCCACCGCTATCGGCAGGCCGCTATATCATCACGGTCTGGAAGGGATCTCTCAACGTGCAGTTCGTGGTATACCTGCTGCTGATAATGGCTGGTCTTTTTCAGCTTGATCAATTCGACGAGTTGTTTTATTTTCTGCTCACGGAATGGCGGGGCGTGGGGGTGGTATTCTTTACCATGCTGGCCCTGTGCGCGTGGAGCGGCATGGTCTACGTATGCAGCAAGATTCTGCTGTTTATCCAGCCCAACTACTTCGAGGGCGTTGATGCCGATAAAGTAGATTCGACCGCGCGGGCACTCGATAAAATCGACGGCGAACTGGCCATATTGCGCAACACCCCTCTTTGGCTATCGCAGGCACCCTTTTGGCTGATGTTTCTTACGTTAGTCCTGAATTTCGGACGGCTAGCCGTTCTGGAGCAGCGCCAGCCCGATTTCAGGCTGAAATACGCCGCCATTCTGCTCCTGCTTTCGCTGTTTTACGTTGCCTTCTGGCTCGTCATTCGCCGGGTTCACAATTTTAACGACCGGCCCGACCGACCCGAACGGCGGTGGTCTTTCGCCCTGTTTAAACCCGACACACCCGCCAACGACTACGCCCTGCTGGTAGACCGTGTACCCTACAGCATCCTCTACGGGCAAGGCGTGCTGGTGTTGCTGTTTCTGCTGTTTTTACCCACGGCCACCGGGTTGGTGCTGGCCCAGGGGATTGGGCTACATGCCATCGTGATGGTCTGGCTAACTGGTTTTGCCTACATGGGTACGCTGCTTTACCAGTTCAACCGGCTCCCCAAGTACCCGGTGCTGGTGGTGCTGGTGATTGCCGTGCTGTTGTTTTCCCGCGTCAATGACAACAGCGACATTCGGCAAAGTCCGGTTAGCCTCCCGGCCCGGCCCGGTCAGCCCGATTCGCTGGTTGCCCATTCGCTGGTTACCCATCGGCCCGGCATCGACGCCTACTATACCCGCTGGCTGGAGACCCGGCTGGCCCTTGATACCACGGTAGCCGCCACGCTGCCATTGCCAGTGGTGGTCATTGCCACGGCCGGTGGGGGCATTCGTGCGGCGGCCTGGACCACCAACGTACTCAACGAGCTGAACAACAGAATTCCCTGCTTCGACCGCTACCTGTTTGCCATCAGTGGCGTGTCGGGCGGGGGGGTTGGAGCCGCCACCTACCTGGCGGCGCTGGGCGGACAAGACACGGTTACAACCGGTCAGCCCACGCGGGTGAGCGCCTATGGGCAACTGGCCCCCCGCCTGCGCCGGGTGGTCACGGAAGACCTGATCTCGCCCATTGTCGCCTCCATGCTGTTTCGGGGCGGTATCCATAATTTTACTCCCTTCCAACTGCCCGACCTTGACCGGAACCGCTGGCTCGAAGATGCCTGGGAACGACAAATGCTCACCAAAGAAAACATGCCTAATGACTCGCTTCGGGGTTTATTATCTGAATCGTTCCTGTCACTTTGGCCCGATAGCATACGCCTCAAAAAAGCCCCCCTCAATCTGCCAGCCCTGCTGCTCAACGGCGCGGTTGCCGAAACGGGCCAGAAAATTGTGATGAGCAACCTGGCGCTGGGCAACACCACCGACCAGAGAAACTCGTTTTACGACGTGGCCGATCTCTTCGCCAGCACCGGACACGACGTGCCTTACAAAACGGCCACGTTCCTCTGCGCCCGGTTCCCGTTTGTGACCAGCGGCGGCAAAGCCAATGGCACCCTGCCCAACATTCTGGCCAACTGCGGCAAAAATGAGTATCACATCATCGACGGGGGTTACGCCGAAAACACGGGTATTGTCACGGCGGTGCAACTGATCAAAAAACTCCAGCTCGTCAGTAACAAGCTGCGTCAGGACAAAGCGATACGCCGCCCAGTGGCGTATTACCTGCTTTTTCTGCCCAACTACGCCGCTTCGGAAGAGGAAGGCTCGGTGAACACGTTCCGGTTTCTGGCCGAACCCGTCAACGGGCTGCTCAACACCTGGAACCGCAACGGCGTGAGCCTCGACCAGTTGATTGGCCGCACCCTACAGGGTAGTAACAACGAGCTTAGTTTCAGCTACGCCAGCCTGACGCTCAACACGCGTAAACACCGCTATCCACTGGGCTGGTATATCTCACACACGGCCTATGATACCATGACGGCGCAGGCAAATCAGGACATTGCCGCCGACTTGCGTAAGGAGTCGCTCAAGTACCCATTCTTTAGTCTGCTATACCAACAGATTTATGAGAATCAACGGCTAAAATGACCCCGAAGAGGGCCTTTTTAGCCCAAAAATGGGCGCAACATATGCCTGTCGGCACTGCCCTATTTTCTTGCACTGATGGCTTGGAAAAGTCCCGAAAAACTCGTACTTTTATTGAGATAAACAACCCCGTAAACATGGCAAAATCGGACTCGGCTACGGCCACAGCAACCGCTCATGACAACAAGCTGAAAGCCCTTCAGACCACCATTGAAAAATTAGATAAAGCCTTCGGCAAAGGCACCGTGATGCGGCTCAGCGAGACCAAAGTCATGGACGTCCCCGTGATCTCGACCGGCTCACTCGGCCTCGATCTGGCCTTGGGTATTGGTGGCTTACCACGCGGTCGGGTCGTAGAAATTTACGGTCCAGAATCGTCTGGTAAGACCACGCTTACGATGCACTGCATCGCCGAAGCACAAAAAGCCGGTGGCCTCGCCGCCTTCATCGATGCCGAACACGCCTTCGACCGCTCCTACGCCGAGAAGCTGGGCATAGATATAAACAACCTGCTCATTGCCCAACCCGACAACGGTGAGCAGGCCCTCGAAATCACCGAGCACCTCATTAGCTCCGGTGCCATCGACATCATCGTGATTGACTCGGTAGCGGCCCTAGTGCCAAAAGCCGAGATCGAAGGCGAAATGGGTGAAAGCAAAATGGGCCTCCAGGCCCGCTTGATGTCGCAGGCCCTGCGGAAACTGACGGGCACGATCAACAAGACCAACTGTTGCTGCATTTTCATCAACCAGTTGCGCGAGAAAATCGGCGTCATGTTCGGCAACCCCGAAACAACCACCGGTGGTAATGCCCTGAAATTCTACGCCTCGGTCCGCCTCGACATCCGCCGCATTGGGCAGATCAAAGAAGGCACCGACAGCGTGATCGGTAACCGCACGAAGGTGAAGGTGGTGAAGAACAAAATGGCCGCTCCGTTTAAAGTGGTCGAGTTCGACATCATGTATGGCCTGGGCATCTCGAAGGTAGGCGAAATCCTTGACCTCGCCGTTGAGATGGAGATCATCAAAAAAGCGGGTTCGTGGTTCTCCTACGGCACCAGCCGCCTGGCTCAGGGCCGCGACGCGGTGAAGGAACTCATCCTCGATAACCCCGAACTGATGGCCGAACTGGAACATAAGATCCGCACCAAGATCGCCGACGACCAGAATGCCCTGCTCGACCCAGCCAGTCCTGCCGGGGACGGTGACGACGAGGAAGAACCCGAAGCATAGTTTTTCAAACCTGCAAAAAAGGCCGTTTCCACTCAGGAAACGGCCTTTTTTTGTTTAGTGGGTAGCTCCTTCTACGTAGTTTCCACATCACTCGTTTATGGGACGCGGCGTAGGGTCATGCCTGTAGAACTTTGTCACAGTCAAAGCGAATGTCCGCTCCAGACACTTTTCACAGTCACACCATGACCATCCACAGCCAATCCCATGAAAACGTTACTGAGTGTAGGAATCAGCCTCCTGCTGACGGGGGCGATTAAGGCCCAACAAATTGACCCCGTGCCACCCAATACCGGCACCTGGACCGGCGTCCATGCGACGCAACTAACTGACCGCCTCCGGCAGCCATCCCCAATGCCCACAGGCGGTTTTTGGGTGGTGGAAGATAAAGTAGGACAAAAAAGCCCAACCATCATTCGGTACTACACCGACAATAAACGGGAAATCAAAGCAGACACACTGACCCATAAAAGCCTGAATATCAAGAAGAAAGTGGTTGTATTTCGGCTAAATGAGCAATTGAGTCAGGCGCTGGCCATGCAGGCAAAACCAGCGTTGGCTCTGCACAGGTAGATAGGTGGCTTTTACTGAAAAATACCTTCGTAAAGGTCCGTCAGCGCGAGGGTAAGGCTCAGTGCCGGGATGGTAACAGAGTCGGTTACGGCGCGAAAGGGTTTGTATTCCCACGTATCACCCCGACGAATGTAGGCTTCAACGAGCGGCTCGGTCTGGGCAATGATGAGGTAGCATTGTACCGACGGCAGCGACGAATATTCCAGCAACTTGCTGTGCGTATCGGTTTCGATGGTACTCTCCGATGTGATTTCAGCCACCAGAACCGCCTCGCTCACCATGTGCGTTTCGCGGCAGTCGGTGGATGGCACAACCATCAGGTCAGGGTAACGGTAGCGGCGTTTTTCGTTTATTTTCAGTTTTACTTCGTGGTTGTACACCTTAAACGCCTGACCTTTCAGCGCAGCCCGAAGCAGTAAATACAAGTTACCTGCTATCTCATTAGCAATTTTCGATTCTCCTGCCATATCTACCAAATGCCCATCAACAAATTCATGGCGAAGTTCGGCCGTCTCCTCGAAAGCCAGATATTCCTCAACCGTATAGGTGCGCTGTTCAACTACCGTTTCCATGTTTTCAAACGTGTTTAGGGGTAAAGATAGCGTTGGGAGAATTTGTTGTCCCACAGGGTGTAAAGACACTTTTTCAACGATAAGCTAACGGTTAGTCTAGCCCAAGCGTTTCAAACGCTTTTTCGGCGGCAGACTGTTCGGCTTTTTTCTTGCTGTAGCCGGTGCCGGTGGCCAGCGGCTGGTCATTGACCAGCACCTGCGCCACAAACTCGCGGAACTGGCTCGTGCCACGCTCCGTCAGAATGTCGAACCGGAGGTCTTTGCCTTCGCGCTGCGCCCACTCAATAAGCTTACTTTTGAAGTTGATGGTGTTGTTCACAATCGCTTCCAAGTCGTAGTGAGTCAGAAGGTTGTGCAAAATAAAGCGGCGCGAAAAATCAAACCCTTTGTCGAGATAAACCGCACCCACGAGGGCTTCGAGGGCATCGCCATACATAGAGGTGCGGGCGGGCATCATGCGCCCACGTTGACCGTCGTACTCAAGGAGATTGTCGAGGCCGATTTTGCGCGAAATGCCATTGAGGGCTTCGCGATTGACAAGGCGCGACCGGATTTCGGTCAGGAAACCTTCGTCTTTGTAAGGAAATTTTTTGAAGAGGTATTCGGCAATGACCATGCCCAGCACGGCATCGCCCAGGTATTCGAGCCGTTCGTTCGACTCGCGAAACCCCTTAACGATGGTTTCTTTCGAGGCCGACGTATGGCGGAGCGACAGTTGGTATAACCCCAGGTTACTCGGTTTTTCGCCAATGATATGCGTTATGGACTGACGCAGTTGTTTCCGGCGGTCTTTCTCTTTAGAAGGACCAAACCAGTCAGCCAGAGGCTGCGTGATAAAGCGAGGTAACGCGAGAGGCACGAACAAGTCGACGAGGTGAACGGGATAAGGCGGCGGCGAAAAGAGAGAGTGTGAGTTACCCGGTATTGGTGTGAACAGCAGGCTGTTAGCACCAATACCGGGTAAACGGCATTACTTGCCAGCGTTTGCTTCAAGGTATTTGATGGCCTGGCCCACAGTAGTGATTTGCTCGGCTTCGTCGTCGGGGATCTGAATATTGAACTCTTTTTCAAATTCCATGATCAATTCAACGGTATCAAGCGAGTCGGCACCCAGGTCATTGGTAAAGCTTGCTTCCGGCGTAACTTCCGAGGGATCAACGCCTAATTTGTCAACGATGATTTGCTTTACTTTTTCGTCAGTCTGAGACATTTTGGTAGTCCTTTTTTGTTAAAAAACGATGCAAAGAAAACACTTTACC